>JAGYLH010000031.1 GCA_018400955.1 Bacteroidales bacterium | reverse complement strand
CGGTATTGTTAACCAACCCATCAGCGCTTTTAGTGTTGAGGCACAGGATGATGACGGCAACGTTTCACAAGGTTTCAATGGAATGGTAACATTGAGCAAACAAAGCGGACCTGGTGAAGTGAACGGTACGCTTGAGGTGGAAGCTGTTAATGGTATTGCTTTGTTTGACGACATCAGTTTTAACGCAGAAGGAGTTTACACTTTGCTGGCAACAGCAGAAGGACTGAGCGAGGCCATTAGCGAAATGATTGAAATTGTGAATGTTCCTGATGGCGTCATCGCTTTCTGGGACTTCAACGAAGAAAGTCTTGACCCAACAATAGGTGAAGGCATAGCTGATAATGTAGGTGGCACCTCAACAGGCTGGGCTGCCGGCTTAACGGGCAACCCCGATCGCGGATGGAACACTGCTTCCTACCCGGAGCAGGCAACCGCTTCAGGAACAGCAGGCGTAGAATTTTTGGTGAATACAACAGGATATGAAAATATTCAACTCGTATTTTTCCAGAGAGGCTCAGGAACAGCTTCCCGTTATGCTACCATACAGTACACTTTGGATGGTACAAACTGGACAGACTACGAAACCTATCTGAATGGTCCACCACATGATACCTTCTATGAGCATACCTATGATTTCAGCGATATAAGCGGAGCCAATGACAACCCCAGCTTCGGGGTTCGTATGCTGGCCATTTTCTCGCCTGAACCATTTACCGATGGTGCCGAACCCTTTACGGAATGGGGAGCTAATGAAGCCTACCGCGCTGTGCGCGACGACCGCAACTACAGCCCACAGGGGACCTGGCGCTTCGACAATGTTGGCTTCTCTGGCGATGTTATCATCGGCCTGCCTGAAACAAGTACAGATATGCTCATCTACACTGCATGGAATCAGTTTGTTATACAGACAAACGACAAGTCTGAAGTGCAAATGCATATTTTCAATTTGATGGGACAACCTGTGATGCAACGCGAACTGTATGGACAGGATATTTACCGTTTTACCCACAGCCTTCCACCGGCAGCTTATATAGTGCGCATAACCGGACCACATGGCATAACTACCAAAAAGGTCATGGTGTATTAGCATCAGGCTTTATCAAACCAAAGGCGGTATCTTATTTAAAGGTATCGCCTTTTTTTGTGCAAATAAATTTAATGAAGGTCATATGTGGAAAAGATTATTTTTGCACCCTAAAAATGTATCAAAATGAGCATCGCCGTAACCGTTGTTGCTGTTGGTTTTCTGGTGTTTCTGGCCCATGTGTTTGCTGAGATATTCAGCCGCAAACGCATTCCCGATGTATTGCTGTTGATTATTATTGGCCTGATTATTGGCCCTTTGCTGAACATTGTCAACATAGACCATTTTGGCATGATAGGCCCGGTATTTACCACCATTACCCTGGTTACCATTCTTTTTGAAGGTGGCACAGAGTTACGCTTTGAAGCATTGCGAAACTCATTACGAGGTACTACTTTGCTTACCAACCTGAATTTTGCAGCCACCATGCTGATTGTGGGATTAATGGGCTGGCTTATTTTTGATGTCACACCGCTCATTGCATTTATGATGGGTGCCATAGTTGGTGGTACTTCTTCAGCTGTGGTAATTCCACTGGTGCGCCAACTGAATATGTCGGAAAAAAGCCGAACCGTCCTGATTTTGGAATCTGCTTTTAGTGATGTGTTTTGTATTGTATTTGCCCTGGCTTTCATCGAAGCGTTTGAGTTGGGCAGTGTAAATGTGGGGAATATGGTTGGGCAAATTTTTGCTTCATTTATATTGGCCACCATTATGGGATTGATTGGTGCATTTTTCTGGTCTGTCGTTTTGCACCGCATACGCAATATCAAAAACTCTATATTTACAACTCCGGCATTTGTCTTCATCATTTACGGCATCAGCGAAATGATGGGATATAGCGGAGCCATTGCTGCCCTTGCATTTGGCATCGGACTGGCCAATATTGATTACCTTAAATCCACCTCCATCAGCAAATATTTCACACGCAAACCAGACTCATTAAACGATACTGAGCGAATACTTTTTGGTGAGGCTGTTTTCCTTTTGAAAACCTTCTTCTTTGTGTATATTGGAATCTCCATTCGTTTGGATGATTGGGTCTCAATTTTGATTGGCTTGATGATCACCTTTATTTTGTTTGGCATCAGAATACCCATTGTGCGTGCCTCCATGCCTAAGGACACGGAAAAAAATGATTTATATTATATGTCAGGTATGGTGCCAAAAGGGCTTGCTGCCGCTGTGCTTGCTACCATTCCTTTACAAAAAGGTATTCCTTTTGGGGATTATATCATGAATATTACCTTTTCTGTCATTCTGTTCAGCATCCTTTTCACTTCCATATTGATTCCCTTAATGGAAAAATCAAAAACTGTTCAGGTATTTTACGACAACTCCCTGAATACCAACTTATGGATTAGAACAAGCATTAACAATTGGCAACAAAAAAGAGCAGAAAAAGCATACGCAGCAAAAAAGCAAAATGAAACTAACCAACAAGATATAATCGATACGACTGATAATGAACAGAAAAGTGTTGATAAAAATCATAAAGGATAAAGCATAAAAAAAATTGCGTAGTTCGTGAATTATATCTATTTTTGCAGCCTCAAATTTGAAACGATATAAATATGTATTTAACCGCAGAAAAGAAGACTGAAATTTTCAACGAGTACGGCCAATCCGCTTTAGATACCGGATCAGCCGAAGGCCAGATTGCTTTGTTCACATTCAGGATCAAACATCTGACCGAGCACCTAAAAATTAACAAGAAAGACCTGTCAACCATGCGTTCACTGGTCCGTCTTGTAGGTAAAAGGAGGAAACTGCTGGATTATCTTAAGTCCAAAGACATTGAAAGATACCGTGAAATTATCAAGAAACTTGGTTTAAGGAAATAGTTTCTTGTATTATAAAAACGCATAAATCGCAAAAAAGGCAATTTACCAGATTGCCTTTTTTTTGCATTTTACACAGATACCCCTTTTACAAAAATATTTAAACTTAACTTATGATACCTCAAGGAATTACAAAATCAATCGAACTTCCTGATGGCCGTACGATTACAATTGAAACAGGAAAATTAGCCAAACAAGCTGACGGCGCAGTTGTTGTTAGAATGGGTAAAACTATGTTGCTGGCAACAGTGGTTTCGGCCAAAGAAGCACGTGAAGATGTGGACTTTATGCCACTATCGGTTGACTATAAAGAAAAGTATGCTGCCACCGGCAAATTCCCCGGCGGTTTTTTCAAGCGCGAAGGACGCCCGTCCGATTATGAAGTGCTTATCTGCCGTCTTGTTGACCGCGCGCTGCGCCCTTTATTCCCTGATGACTATCATGCCGAAACACAAGTACTAATAAACCTAATCTCGGGTGAAGAAGATGTAGCCCCCGATGCATTGGCTGCATTGGCTGCCTCTGCTGCCATTGCCGTTTCTGACATCCCTTTCAACGGTCCTATTTCAGAAGTACGAGTTGCCCGCATCAAAGGCGAATATGTAATTAACCCAAGCATTTCTGCTTTGGAAGAAGCCGATTTGGACTTAATTGTTGCAGCTACCATCGACAACATCATGATGGTGGAAGGTGAGCTGAAAGAAGTTTCGGAACAAGTCATGCTTGAGGCCATGAAGGTAGCCCACAATGCCATCAAGTTGCAGTGCCAGGCCCAGCTTGACCTGGCCGCCGAAGTTGCAAGTGCCAACCCAAAAAGGGAATATTGCCACGAAACAAATGACGAAGATATGCGCGAAGCAGTAAGCAAATACGCTTATCAACCCTGCTACGACATTGCTGCGCAGGGTAACCCAAACAAACATGAGCGTTCAGATGCTTTCAAGGCTGTGCGCGAAACGTTTCTAGAAAGCCTGCCCGAAGAAGAAAGGGAAGAAAAAAAGGGTCTGGTAAAGAAATATTTCCATGATACAGAGAAAAAAGCTGTCCGCGATGCCGTTTTGAAAAAGCGTACACGTCTCGACGGGCGTAAATTAGACGAAATAAGGTTTATCTGGAGCGAAGTGGATTACCTGCCATCAGCCCATGGCTCAGCACTTTTCACGCGTGGCGAAACCCAAGCCCTGGTAACAGTTACCCTGGGTTCGAAAATGGATGAGCAAACAATTGACGGAGCTATTTTTGAAGGCAAATCCGACTTTATGCTTCACTACAACTTCCCTGCATTTTCAACGGGCGAAGCAAGACCTTTCAGAGGTGTTAGCCGTCGCGAAGTGGGTCATGGCAACTTGGCCGAACGTGCCCTTAAACCAATGATTCCGGGTGATGATATCAACCCTTACACCATCCGTATAGTTTCTGATGTTCTTGAATCAAACGGATCTTCTTCAATGGCTTCCGTTTGCGGTGGAACCCTCGCACTGATGGATGCCGGTATCAAAATGATTAAACCTGTTAGCGGTATTGCTATGGGGTTAATTACCGATACCAAGACAAAAGAATTTGCCGTGCTTTCAGATATTCTCGGTGATGAAGACCACCTGGGTGATATGGACTTTAAAGTTACCGGCACCAAAGATGGCATCACTGCCTGCCAGATGGATATTAAAGTTGATGGCCTTTCATACGATGTGCTTGAACAAGCCCTGGCCCAAGCCAAAGCAGGCCGTATGCACATTCTGGGAGAAATGATGAAAACCATGGATACCCCACGTGAAGACTATAAAGAACATGTGCCAAGGATTGAGAAAATGGTTGTTGACAAAGAATTTATTGGTGCCATTATCGGACCTGGCGGAAAAATTATCCAGGAAATGCAACGCGAAACCAACACCACCATTGTTATCCAGGAGGAAGGCAATTATGGTTTGATCGACATTGTATCGGCCAACAAAGAATCCATCGAATTGGTAAAAGCCCGTATCCGCGCTATTGTTGCCGTTCCTGAAGTAGGTGAGATTTACCTTGGTACTGTTAAGAGTATCCTTCCTTTTGGTGCCTTTGTAGAAGTGTTGCCCGGTAAAGACGGCTTATTGCATATCTCTGAAATCGAATGGAAACGACTCGAAACAGTGGAAAGCGTTTTGAAAGTGGGTGATAAGGTTAAGGTTAAACTGATTGGTGTTGATGCCAAAACAGGAAAAATGAAGCTTTCGCGCAAAGCTCTTATTCCCAGGCCTGAACAAAACGATGACAACAATCGAAACAATCAGCAGTAAACTTACGTATAACATTTTTAAACCCATCTTATTCTTAAGAATACACACCTTAACAATACACAGTTGATTCATGAGGCAGCTTAAAATCACCAAACAGGTAACCAACAGGGAGACGGCATCGCTCGACAAATACCTTCAGGAAATAGGTAAGGTTGAGCTTATTACAGCCGAGCAGGAAGTTGAGTTGGCCCAAAGGATCAAACAAGGCGACAAAGTAGCGCTGGAAAAATTAACCAAAGCCAATTTGCGTTTTGTTGTATCAGTTTCTAAACAGTACCAAAACCAAGGGCTTAGCCTTCCCGACCTAATCAATGAAGGAAACCTTGGCTTGATCAAGGCAGCACAACGATTTGATGAAACGCGCGGCTTTAAGTTTATCTCTTATGCTGTATGGTGGATCAGGCAATCGATTTTGCAGGCCCTGGCCGAGCAATCGCGTATTGTAAGGCTTCCGCTCAACAAAATTGGCTCAATCAATAAGATCAATAAGGCTTATGCCCGACTTGAACAGTTATACGAGCGTGAACCCAATTCGGAAGAAATTGCTACTTTGCTGGAAGTAACTGAAAATGAGGTAAAAGAATCGATGAAGAATGCCGGGCGCCATGTTTCAATGGATGCCCCGCTGATTCAGGACGAGGACAATACCATGTACGACGTACTTCGAAGCGAAGAAGCCATCACCCCCGAAACGGAATTGCTTTATGAGTCCTTGAGAAAAGAAATCGATCGCGCTATTTCAACCCTCACAACGCGCGAGGCCGACGTAGTCAGGTATTATTTCGGACTCAATGGCAGCCACCCCATGACACTTGAAGAGATTGGGGAAAAATTTGACCTGACCCGCGAAAGGGTTAGGCAAATTAAGGAAAAAGCCATCCGCCGGTTGAAGCATACAAGTCGGAGCAAAATTTTAAAAAGCTACCTTGGCTAAAAAAACAAAGCGCCCATTGCGGCGCTTTTTTTATTTTTACAAAAAAAATATTCCTATGCAGCATCTGATTGCCCCTTCCCTGCTCTCTGCCAATTTCCTTCAACTGGAAAAGGAAATTGACATGATTAACCAAAGTCAAGCCGATTGGTTTCATCTGGATGTAATGGATGGCTTATTTGTTCCCAATATTTCATTTGGCATGCCTGTGATAAAAGCCATCAAACGAAAAGCCGAAAAACCCCTCGATGTGCACCTGATGATCATGGATCCCGATCGCTATATCGGTCAATTCAGGGATGTAGGCGCCGATATCCTTAGCGTTCATTACGAAGCATGCCCGCACCTGCACCGCTGCCTGCAAAACATTCGCGCCAAAGGCATGAAGGCCGGCGTGGTCCTCAACCCGCACAGCCCCGTGAGCCTGATCGAAGATATACTTGAACAAGCGGATATGGTGTTGCTCATGTCGGTAAACCCCGGTTTTGGTGGACAATCCTTTATACCAAAAACCATCAGCAAGATTAAGCAATTGCGGGAAATGATTGACCGGCAAAACCTTTCAACGCTGATTGAAGTTGATGGCGGGGTAACCCTCGAAAACAAAAACGAACTGCTGATTTCCGGAACAGATGCACTTGTTGCCGGAAATGCCATTTTTAAAACCGAGGACCCATTATTAACAATTGAATTGTTTAAAAAAAAATAAATTTGGATTTTTAAGTAGTTTTATATATTTTAGCGGTCTGTTAAGCTCCAAATTCTATGAAACTGTCTGACAACAACCAAACAACGAGTCAGAAGTATATGCATGAAAGACATCAAGAAACCCTTCTGGGAAACGGAAGGGCTGCATACACTGCTGTAAATTTGCCCGGCCAAAACTTTGATTGGCAGGATAAAACAATCCTTATTGTTGAAGATATCCACTCCAACTATCAATTGTTAGCCGCTTACCTTTCACGCACAGGAGTCAAAATTATACACACCCTTAACGGCTTGCCAGCCCTTGAAATCTTAAAGGAAAGAAAGGATATCGATTTGATTCTGATGGATTTGCAACTTCCTGATGTGAACGGTATTGAAATAACAAAAATGATCAGGGAAGCAGATGATAACATCCCGATTATTGCACAAACAGCGCATGCATTAGCCATTGACCGCGAAAGATGTATCAAAGCCGGGTGCAATGACTATATTGCAAAACCGATCCGAAAACAAGATTTCCTTAATATTGTATATCAATATATCAATGTTGCTCAAGCAGTAAATTAGTGTGAAGTTCCAACTAATCCTTAATTTTCACTGCATTATATTTCTTCACTTCTTTTTTCTTTCTTAAACTTTTTTCTTTTGCCCTTTCCATGTTGAATCGGGCTTGATTTGCCTTTTATTTCAATAAAATATACCGTAAATTTGTTGGAAATTCAAAAACCCCGTTATGAACGATTTCCTGCACAATTTAGAACCCAAAGGCGTATGGCACTATTTTAGTGAAATACTTTCCATTCCAAGACCTTCAAAAAAAGAAGAAAAGATTGTTGCCTACCTGGATGCGTTTGGCAAAAAGCACCAACTCGAAACCTTGCGTGATGCTATTGGTAATGTCCTGATAAGAAAGGCAGCGACCAAAGGTTTTGAAAACAAACAAATAATTGTTTTGCAAAGCCATATTGATATGGTTTGTGAAAAAAACAGTGATATAGCCCACGATTTTGAGAATGACCCGATTGAAACACATCTTGTTGATGGCTGGATAAAAGCCAAAGGAACCACCTTGGGTGCCGACGATGGCATTGGCGTGGCAGCTCAATTGGCCCTGCTGGCAGCAACCGATATTGAGCATGGCCCCATTGAATGCCTTTCACTGTGGATGAAGAAACGGGCCTGACAGGTGCTTTCGAACTGGACAAAAACCTGCTTAAAGGACGCATTCTGCTAAACCTTGACTCAGAAGATGAAGGTGAACTTTTTATTGGATGCGCAGGTGGCAAAGGCACTACAGCCAAACTGTTCTTTCAAAAGGAAAAAGCACCGGCCAACCACCTCAGGTATCATGTAAAGGTTTCAGGACTCAAAGGCGGTCACTCCGGCGATGATATCCATCACGGCCTTGGCAATGCCAATAAAATACTGAACCGTTTGCTTTGGATGGCCACAAGGATTTTGACATGCGGCTCAACCATATGGAAGGGGCAACCTGCACAATGCCATAGCACGCGGAAAGCCAGAGCCATCTGCTGCATCCCGGCCAATTTGCAAAATGCTTTTGAACAGGCTGTTGAATCGCTTGCATCCCAGCTAAAGGCGAGTTCAAACTGATTGAGCCTGCATTGC
Source organism: Bacteroidales bacterium (assembly GCA_018400955.1). Classification (GTDB taxonomy): domain Bacteria; phylum Bacteroidota; class Bacteroidia; order Bacteroidales; family F082; genus CALAZZ01. Next base: position 26,902 of record JAGYLH010000031.1, on the reverse strand, counting down.
ATATTGAGTGCCTGCCAAGTAGTACAACAGTAGAAGAAATAGTTGACGCAAAGCCCAAAGAATTTACTGAACAGCCTGTATGCCTGTCCGCATGGTGTTTTGGCCATGTCGCAAAGTATTCGGGTTTGTTGAAACTGTCAAGCAACCTCGCTTCCATAAGGCAAAAGGACGATCGCTGGTTTATTGCTACAAGCCAGCGCAGCTCTGCTTAGCTTCTGCCTTGAACTCGATGCTACACAAATGGTGGCAGCTGCCTTTTTTACTTGCCGGGGCCGAAGTGGAGCATGGAGATAAACTATCCAGGCTGGGAGCCAAACCCAAATTCAGTTATTAGGAAATCACCGAAAAAAGCTTACTTCCGGTTATTTGGAAAACAACCCGATGCTTAAAAGCCATCCATGCCCGGACTGGAATGTGGTTTTGATTGGCGACAAATACCCGGGCATGGATATGATTTCATTTGGCCCCACCATCAAGGGAGCCCATTCACCCGACGAAAGGTTACAGCTTGATACAGTTTCTAAATTCTGGGAATTGACGCTGGAGGTGTTGCGGAACGGGCCGGAAAATTAGTTTTGAACCATTCAGCTTGTTTTAATTATTACCGATTAAGAAATACTTAAATCTCACATAATGAAAAGAATAATTCTATTGGGCCTGTCTTTCTTCTTGGTTGCCATAGCCTTCCCTCAAGCAGAAATAAGCATCGAAACTGACGTATCGGCTGTTACCGTCTATTTTGAAGGGGCACATATCCTTAGGAAAAAAGACATTGAATTAAAAAAGGGAATAACGGTTTTAAAGTTCCAAAACCTGTCGCCCTATATTGATGCCAGCAGCATTCAACTGAAAGCAAAAGGGGAGCTAACTGTACTTTCGGTGAACCACCAGATAAACCATTTGATGAAAACAGAAAAAACTGCTGAACTGAAAGAACTGGAAAAATCCCTGTTAAATTTGGAAGATAAAATTCAGCTCGAAAAAGTTCAACTGGCGATTATAGGGGAAGAGCTGGGCTTCCTTAGGGAAAACAAGTCGATCGGAGGCAGGAATCAGGAGATGAACCTATCGACACTAAAGGCGGTGTTCGATTATTACAGCACTTCAGTAAATGCGCTGATGAAAAAGGAAATCGCCAACCAAAAAAGCATTCGCAACTTAACTGATCAGATTCAGGATATTAAAAATCAAATCAAAACCTTATCAGCCGAAAAAGAAACACCTGCCGGCGAAATATTGGTTAAAATTGATGCTGCTAAAGCACTGAAAGCCAATTTCGAATTATCCTATATGGTTAAAAATGCAGGATGGTACCCCACATATGATATTCGGGCCAAAAATGTGGAAGAACCCGTTTTACTTACCTATAAAGCCAATGTGAGGCAGGACACCAAGGTTGATTGGAAGGGTATCCACATAACTTTATCAACAGCTGAGCCAGCCTCCTCTGGCGTTGCCCCGGCTCTTCAGCCCTATCTTTTAAACTATCACCTTACTCCTCCAAGATATGATAATGAAATCAATCGTGTGAGCGGTATAGTTTTAACCAAAAATCAAGAGCCAATCCCATTTGCAAATTTGGTAATAAATGGTACCACAATCGGGACAGTAACTGATTTTGATGGCCGATACAACCTGATGATCCCGCCCGGCCAACATGAAATGACAGTATCATTCATTGGTTATGAAACCAAAACAATACCCATCAAGAATACAGTTATGAATATTGTGCTCGATCAATCCGCAGTAAGTCTTGATGAGGTGGAAATAGTTCAGTACAAAATACCTATAGATCGCATGTCAAGTAGGTCGACTCTAGTTGGTGGAGTGCAAAGTAAAAACCTGATCCGTGGCAGCCGTTCAGATGAACCAATCAGTATGCCTGTCGCACAAATTGAAAGGCAAACAGCCTTTGATTTTGAAATCGATATGCCGTTTACGATCAATGCAGATGGCAAAAGCTACACCATTGATATCCTAAATTATAATTTACCAGCCACTTACCAGTATTATGCCATTCCCAAGATTGATAAGAACGCTTACCTTATGGCTTACATCCTCGACTGGGAGCAATACAACTTGCTGGAGGGGGAAGCCAATGTGTTTTTTGAAGATGCCTATATAGGTAAAACGCTTATTGACGTCAGGTATGCAACCGATACACTTTCAATATCGCTTGGTAAGGATAAAGGAATACAATTAAACCGGGAAATTGTTAAATCTGAAGGCTCGAAAAGGATTTTGGGCAGCAAAAAGGAGGAAACAAGAATATGGAAGAATACAGTTAAGAACAATAAAAAGCACACAATTAATATGCTCATACTTGATCAGGTGCCAGTATCAACCAATACCGACATCGAAGTGGGTATTCAGGAATTGTCAAACGCACAACACGATTCGAATAAAGGTGAAATCAAATGGGAGTTTGAATTGGCCCCTGAAGAAAGTAAGCAGTTTGATCTTCAATACACTATTAAATACCCAAAGAACAGGAAGTTATACATTGAATAGCTTCGGCAATTTGAAACAAAAAAATATTTCGTCATAGATTAATACGATTTCAAAATGAAAAGGATGTTACTTTTGATTAGCCTTTTAATGACAATGAATATGCACGCCAACGAAAGAAACATCAAACTTCCGGAGCCGGACACAGCAGGTGGGATGCCCCTGATGCAAGCCCTGAATGAACGACAATCGGCCAGGGACTTTTCACCTGAATTGCTTAGCTTGCAGGAATTGTCAAATATTTGCTGGGCCGCCTGGGGCATCAACCGGGCAGAAACAGGAAGGCGAACAGCCCCTTCATCGCGCAACCGGCAGGAAATGAGCGTTTTGTGGTGTTGCCGTGCCGTTTGTAGTGTATAATGCAGCAGATCGACAGCTTGATTTTATTATAGAAGGCGATTTGCGGGCAGCATGTGGCAGCCAGGAATTTAATGGCTACAGCCCCGCTCAGCCTGATATGGCCGATATGGTAAAATGGGACTGAACTCACGGATGAAATTACAGGCGACAAACTGACCGGCACCTGGGCCAATTGTGGGTTTATGGCGCAGAATGTTTACCTCTACTGCGCTTCCGAAGGCCTGGGAACTGTTATCGCGCCATGATCGACAGAAACATTACCAAAAACTTGGCCTGGCACCTGTAACAAATAATTATGGGGCAAACAATAGGAAAACATCGGTAAAAGGGATTCGTGTTTTTAATACATTAAACTTTGTGGTCCATAGTGCCTAGCAGGCAAATATTTTTATCCCAGTAGAGTAGAGTACGGAGAGGCAGAAGCGAGGGTTTCCCAGCAGCCCCCTCGTCAAACCATGCGTGCGGTTTTCCCGCATACAGCTTTCCTGTCAGATTCGTCTGTGGCATTCACAGGTCGTAATCCAGAGGTCACATAGGGCTGAATGAGCCCAAAGTCTTTGACCAATATATCAAAGGCTTGTTGACCATACAAGCGTGATGCTCCTCTGGCTTTTACGATTATAATACCTTGTTAAACGGCTGCAGAAGGTAATCGTTGAGTTTTCCTGAGTGGAACTTGCATTGAACTTATTTTGTCGTTCCCTGTGCCATTATAAGCCCCAAACATGGGATTGAGTTCCCTACTACTTTCTCAGGGGATAATGTCCTATGGATTTGAGCTTCTCGTTAATCCGTTGGCGTATCCGTTTCTGCGATTTGTCTCGTGGACGGATGTTCAGAAACTTGTCCCTTCAAACAGTATGCTTCTGTCATAACGAAAAGTGAAACCAAGAAAGTCAAATGAGGTTTCTTTGGCATTCACTAATTTGCTCTTACCTGATTGATAATCAATCCCATTCGGTTGGGTATCCGTGTAGTTAGGCTAAGCTGCCTGACTGATTGCTTTGCTATCAGAATGGAAGTCATCAGCATAGCGTACCATCCGTATCCCCTCACGGGAAAACTGGCTTTTAATTATTGTTAACAATCTATCCAGTTAAAGTTCATGTACGTTGCCCCAGTAATGGCGATATAACACCTCCTGTGGCGTACGCTATTATTGTTCCTTTTTACTCCGGTGTATTTTCCCGATTCTACTATTGGGACTTTTAACCAGAGTTTTATCAGGTGTAGCACACACGTGGGTCGGCTATGTACGTTGCTTTAAGGCTATTTCCAGTTGTCGTAGGGAATAGTATCAAAGTATTCTTAGGTCGGCATCATATACGGTATGTTTCCCTGAACGAAGGGCGTTGCGGATTTCTGTTATCGCTCCTTTGGCTGACCGCTTTGGCCGAAAGCCATAGGACGATTCGTTGAAATCGGCTTCAAATATTGGCTCAATTACCAACATGCAAGCCCACTTTATTATTACCCTGTCCTTTATGGTAGGTATTCCCGGTGGCCTTTTTCCTCCGTTTTCTTTCTCGATCGACCCGTTTTACTGCTTGTGGCTTGTATGTCGGGTTCCGTAGCTCTTCTTTTATCCGCCAGGAATTTCTCGCTACGTATTGTTTCTATATCATTGAGCATTTGCTTGTCTATTCGGGACTTCCATTCTTGGCCTTGCTTGGCCGCAAGCCTCTTCCAAAATATGGCCCTGAAAAGTTTTGTCGTAAAGTATATAGAACCGGTACTCTCTTCCTGTTTGGCTTTCTGATATAGTTTCAGTTGCAACAGTCTTACCCTCTCGCGCGAACTCATGTCGCTTTCGCTTTTTCTGCGATAGGCGGTCTATCGTTTTTGAACTATTTGTTGATTTACTCATTGTATTTTCGTCAATTCTGTTATAAGTTCCTGTTTCTGAATCTTGTCCTGACAGTAATGCCCCTTCCCTCCTCCCAAGTTATGTTGTCTTGGGTATCATTAATTACTGCGGGCATATCCTTGCCCTCATCCACAATGGGTCTGTTTTGTGATATTAGGGCTTCCCCATGTTCATGCATTACCTCACTATAAAGCGCTTCATCCCATTTACTCCATTTTAGCCCTGATATTGTGTATTGTCGTTGCTTCATATCAGGTTTCGGATTTCGCCACCTCTGGAAGGTTGACCACTGCAAATTTGTGTAACGAAAGAGCCTAACTGGGACCATGCATTACGGCTCTCAGAATTCGCTGAGTGCGAACTTAGCACTTCGTTTCCTCCACACACCTATGGCTGCTTCAGACTTAACGACAAATTGGTCTGTGTAATCCTTTCATATTACTGGGTTTTTATATTAAATGCACGCTTCATGGCGTACCAAAGCCACGAAGAGCCACAAAGAAAGTGTATTACTTACATGTACGGAAACTCACTGGAAAAATATTGATATGTGACTGCGAATCAATTTGGGAAGTATTTTGATTAATTCTGGATACTCCTTTGTGGGCCTTGGTGGCTTAGTGGGCAAATGTTATTTTATCCCACAAAGAAAGCATACAATAGAAATCATCACATCTTTTCGGGCATCTCCATGCCAAGCAAGCCCCCTGCTTTACTGATCATCCGGGCAGTGAATGCACTGAGCTGAAGAAGACGGAATAAGCGTCATGTCGGCATCCGTTTCGCGGAGTATGGGACAGGCCTGATAAGGTGGTTGAACTCCCTGGCCAGTTCATACAAATAATTGGCAACCAGGGGCAGGGCTTCGGTTGTCAGCCGCCTGCTTCAGCAAGGAGTAGGATAAGCGTGCAGCAAAATGGCAAATTCTTTTCTTTAGGCGCTGAAATCAGCAAATTGAAAAACTTCCGCACCGATGGAAATACCAGATTCATCGGCTTTGCGCAACACCGATTTTATACGTGCATGGGTGTATTGGATAAAAGGGCCTGTATTGCCTGTAAAATCCAACCGACTCAATGGGGTTGAACAACATGGTCTTCTTTGGGTCCACCTTGAGCATGAAATACTTCAATGCCCCCAGGCCGATGATGCGGAAAAGGTTTCAGCCTCCTCGCTTTCCATATCCTCCAATTTGCCCAGCTCGGTGGTCATGCGGCGGGCGGTTTCAATTACTTCGTCCATCAGTTCGTCGGCATCCACCACCTTGCCTTCGCGCGATTTCATTTTTCCTTCGGGCAATTCCACCATGCCATACGACAGGTGTTCGATAGCTTCTGCCCAAGGTAAATCCAGTTTCTTAAGCACCAACTTTAAAACATCGAAATGGTAATTCTGCTCATTACCAACCACATAAATCATTTGTCGGCACCATAATCCTCTTGCCTGAGGTTAGCTGTACCAATATCACCGTCATATACAGATGTGCCGTCGGCGCGCAGCAGCAGCTTTTCGTCAAACCTTCATCAGTTAGGTCGCACCACACAGAGCCATCATCCTTGCGGTAAAAAACTCCTTTTCCAGGCCATTTAAAACCAATTCCTTGCCAAGCAAATAGGTTTCCGATTCGTAATAAATCTTATCAAAATCAACGCCAAGCCGCTTGTAGGTAACGCATCAAAGCCCTCATAGACCCAACTGTTCATAGTTTGCCAAAGTTCGCGGACGGCTTTGTCGCCAGCTTCCCATTGCAGGAGCATGGCGCGTGCTTCTTTCGTTAAAGGGGCATTGACTATCGCTGATCTTTAGCCCAGTCCATCAGTTATCAGGCTTTCGGTTTGTTTTTCTTCAGTTCCCACATCAAACTTCACATACATATCACCCACCAGCTTATCGCCTTTCATGCCCATTCCGGCAGGCGGCTTGCCTTCGCCCCATTGCTGCCAGGCCAGCATGGATTTGCAAATATGGATGCCCCCTGTCGTTCACCGGGTTTACTTTATAAACCTCGTGTCCGGCAGCTTTCAGAATTTCGGCAACACTCCAGCCCAACAGGTTATTTGCGGATGGCAGGTGCAAAGGTTTGTTTGGTATTGGGTGAGGAATATTCCACCACAACTTTAGCGCCTTCGCCATTTTCAGGCGATCCGAAAAAAATCATTTTTATGATGATTCTTGAAAAAATCAAACCAATAGGCATCAGCCACCACAAGGTTCAAAAAACCTTTGATCACATTGTAACCATTTAAAAAGGAGGCATCTTCAACCAGCTGTTTGCCCAATTCATCGGCAATTGCCTCGGGGGATTTCTTGAGTACCTTCGTAAAAGGGAACACAACGATGGTGTAGTCGCCCTCAAACTCGGGGCGGGTTTTTTGAAAAAGTATCTGATTTTGATTGGGATAGTCCTTGTAAAGCTTTTGATAAGCCTTGTTGAAAGCGTCCGTAAGAAGGGATTCGAGCATGGATTTAAAATTGAGCCGCAAAAATAACTAAAAGATAGGTAGGCCGGAAGGAAGCCTTCAAAGTTTGGCCTGCAGCTATGAAGCAATACTTATTTTTACCCTTTTTGGTTGCTAAGGAAAGCCCCCAATTTATCCTGCCCAAGCCAGGTACCGCGTGTGTCGTAAGGCAAAAGTCTGGTGAACATTTCTTCCCGGAAACCATTGTTTTTTCTTGTCTTGGCAATTGCTTCCCCATGAAAGCTTTCGAAGGCAAACTGTCGCATGCTTTCGATATCTTCCCAAACTGTAAATGTTGCCTGCTCAAGAAAAGGTATTTCACCGATGCCCTGCGAAAAAATCAGGCCTTTGGATTGGCTGTGTTCCCTGCTGGTGCGAGCAACCATGCGCCAGAAACCTGCAAGAAACCTTGTTTTGATTGTTGCACGGGTTAAAGCTGCGATTATAGGACTGCCTCCCGGATGCTCGTGAAAGGACCATTCACTAAAGCCCGACCAAGAACCCCTGGAGCTTAAAGGCTTTAGAAATATGGTGTACTGCTCAACACTGTGTGATTTAAACGCCTCAAATACCGGTCCCGCCATGAACTGGTTTGCAGCTTCGCGGCTTTTCCATACAACCAATAAGCCAAAAAGGTTCAAATTGGGTATTATACTATAGCCCAGACCACTGCCTGTACCCAAAGGTTTAAAAAAATCCACACCCGGCATGCGCCGCATAGGCTCCCTAACCCTGTACATCTGCCCCATTCCCCATCTTTTATTGCTGAATCCTTTGTAGCGAAAAAAGCTGATTGTAACGATTTGTTCTTTTTCTTTCATGATGTTGAGGCCCTGTTTTAGACTGTTCAAATAGCTTTATTCAGTTAAAATAAGCACGTTAATGATTGTATATCAATATTTTACACATATCCATATTGCGCTGATGGCTTTTCATTTTATCTGTAATATACAAGTATAAATGTACGAAACTATAACCAAATTAAGCAAAATAAGTTCAGTAAGCACTTTCCCGCCCGAACATAACGTTTTGCAGCTACCCGAAGGGCGGGACTTTTACCACAAAACTTGATTTGAAAAACTAATGCTCCATTAACCACAAAACTGTCTTTGGAACACGAAACCCCGCCTTTTGGGTAGGTGCTGTTATCGGTTCGGCTTTCTTTTCGTCCGTCCGTTAGTCTATATGTTTCAAAAATTCGTTCCATTTTTCTTTTAAGGTCAAGCCAAATTTATTAATAGTTTCTTTTTGAGCTGTCGAACAGTCCTTACAGTTTGATTTTAATTTCTTTATGTAGTCGTCAACTATTGGTTTGTCATAGCTGCCTTCTCCGCTTATGCTAAATTCCATAATTACAATGTCTGCCCAAGTCGCCAAATCATTGTCTGTGTGACATTGTTTATTGTCAAAGTATGAAGCAAATTCTTGAGTGTTGTTCAAAACGTAAATGTAACCTGCGTATCCAAGTCCTTCAGAATAATAGCCGTCTGATTTTTTTTCTGATTTCGTAACGACTTTAAAATAAAATGGTCTTGAAGTTTTGTCCTTAGCTGTTAAACTGTCAAGCAACGCCAATGCTTCGGTGTCATTTCTTAAATTCCATTCTTTGTCGAGATAAATGTCTTTTGCAAGTTTAGGTGTCTTTGGGTCATTTAGAAATTTGTCAAAGTCACATTGATGAAATTCTTTGTATTCGTTGCTGTTTACTTCGTTTTGGTCAATGTAAAAAGTGTCAATATGAACTAAACTGTCTTTTGCAGTTTCATTGTCAACCGTTTTTTTGTCTGCCGAGTTGTTACACGAAAGAAGTCCAAAAGTTAATATGATTATTACTGTCAATTTCATTGTTGGTGTCGTTTTTTAAGCTGACCGATAACGTTAAGCATTTTATCTGCCGTTTCCCTGCAAATATAAAAACAAGTCAGTTAATCTTTGCTGCAAAGCAAGAATAAAAACACGAAGGAGTGAGGAAATGGCAGATAAAATGAAGTTGGACTTAGCCGCAATTTACTATGGGCATTCTATTTTTGGTTTTTTACCCGTACAAGCTTTCTTATATGAAAGGCGGTTGTAATACCATAGTTTTATGGATCTATTCATCTGTTTATTAGCAGTTAAGGTTTTGTTATGGGCATAGTATTATCAGGGCTTCAACGAGCCGTTTTTCTTTTTTGCCTGATTTCAAAGAACATCCATCGGTTAATTGTTAGCCAGGTTTAAGCAATTCCAGGTTCATCATTTTTTTTACTCTCATTTTCCCCATTTTACAATTGGGGCATATAAGCGGGTCGCTACCTGTTATCATCCATAACACCTCTATAGCGTTGAGCCCTTGCAATTGTGGCAGGAACATTATTTTGCCAATCAAATGAATACAATCAGCCAGTTTGGTTTTCATATTGCGGATAGCTAAAAAGCCAAAGTAACGCACCTTGCAGAAACCCGATGGCAGCACATGTTGCAAAAAGCGCCTGATAAATTCGTTGGCATCGAGTGTCATGGTCTTGTGCCTTGCGTCAACTCTATAGTCCTTGTAGCTGAAGCTTACCTTGCCATCGGTAAAGGACTGTATGCGGCTGTTTGCAATGGCAACCCTGTGGGTGTAGTTTCCCAGATAATTGAGCAGCGCATTAGGGCCGGCAAACGGCTTTTCGCAATACACAACCCAGTCTTTGCTGTACGCTTTATCCTTGACCTCACGAAAATTCTTGTTGTCAATAGGCAGCCTCATATCCCCTGACGCAATGCTTTGTTCGAGCAAGCGGCAAAGGATGGCCCTGAACACCTTGCTGAGGGCTTTCACTGGCAGGAAGAATTTTTTGTTTGCCGGCACCCATTCCATCTGGTCCTGCGACAAACCACCCCCGGGCACCATCATATGGATGTGGGGGTGGTAGGTTAAGGCCTGGCCCCAGGTGTGCAATATGGCCACCGCGCCGGCTTGAGCGCCCAAAAAGGCAGGATTGGAAGCACATTTAGCCAATGCCTGTCCTGCTGCATTGAATAAGGCATCATAGGCCGGCTTTTGGTTATGGTAAAACAGTTTGTGCAAGCAATCCGGTATGGTAAATACTACATGAAAATGCTTTACAGGCGGCAGGTTGGCAGCCAGTTTGTCTACCCAAACGGCTTTTCTCACAAACTGGCATTTAGGACAGTGCCTGTTACGGCATGAGTTGTATGCCTGGCTGTTGTTGCTGCATTTGTCACATTGGTACACATGGCCGCCCAAGGCAGCGGTGCGGCATTTTAGGATGTCCTGAAAGGCTTTTGCCTGTGCAGGGACCAATTTATAATGATGTAAAAAATCATCTGCATGGCTGGCAAATATTTCGCCCAGCTCAATACGCTGTTTTATGTTTTCCATGACAATGCCCTGCTGTTAAACGTCAAGTTTGTCCAGTGGTGAGCTGATGCTTCCGGGGGCAATATTGGCCAGGTGCAGGTATACAGCCGTGGTCTTTAGGCTGGTGTGCCCGAGAAATTGCTGTATTTGCCTGAGGTTTACGCCATTTTCGAGCAAATGGGTCGCAAAACAATGCCTGAGTGTATGAAACGAGATTTGTTTTTTGATGCCTGCTTTAACGGCAGCTTTTTTGACCAGGCTATTGAGTGCCTGCTCCGACATATGCTTGTTCTTTTTACCTTGAGGCTCAAACAGGTAGTAGGATGGCCTTTCAAGTCTATAGTACTGTCTGAGTATAGTCAAAGCTTTATGGGGCAAGATGGAATACCGGTCTTTTTTGCCTTTTCCTTGCACGATATGTACTTGCATGCGTGCTGAATCAATAGCCCCGGCTTTGATCATCTGTGTTTCCTGCCGCCGTAGCCCTGAACCGTACGCAAGCATCAGTATGGCCCGGTGCTTGATGTTGGAAGCAGCATTAATGAGGTTTTCAACTTCTCCCTGTGACAAAACCACGGGGAGCTTTTTGGTTCGGCGTGGCCGTTTGATTTTTATGCTTTCCCAATCACGTTTCAGCAGATCAACCTGCACAATTTTGTACACACTAAGCATCTGGTTTACAGTAGATGTTGAAATTCCATCTTTTGTAATGCGCTGGTGGATGTGGCTTTTGAACTGATCTGTTGTAATTTTGTCAAAGGGAATGCCTAAGTGGGCCTCTGTTCTTTTAACGAGTTCAACATAGGTGTGAACTGTTCGGGGACTGTAGTTGCGAAGCTGTAATTCACGCTCAAGCAACCCAATAATGGATAGATTTTTCTTTTCCATGATGGTAGATTTTAAGTTTGGTACCTCAAAATTACCATCAAATTGCCGCCTCCGCAAGGGGGCGGTTTAGTTCAACGTATGATGGTATGGTGTCGTGCGGGATTACGAAGCGATTTCCTATCAGTTTACACCGACTTTTTTTACGAGCCACAAACCTTCGAAAACCTCTGAAACCCGCATGCACTATACCATGTGTTGGTGGCAGTTTTTATTCTAATTCAACTCCTGTCATATCTGTTCTTATTTTTTCAATCAGGTATGTATTAAAGTCTTTAAGCATTAAATTTGCATTCCAGTAAGCACACCAGCATGAAGCATCTGCCTTAAATTCCTCTTTATACTCTTTGTAAAAATTCCCAAAATCTTTTACAAGTGTTCCGTCCTTTTTGTAGAGTTTCAAATCGGAAATGTCAATGATTATTTTTCCTGGGGTTTTAATTCCTGCAGTTGCCAATGCCCCAACAAGTCCAAATGATGCGCCAACTGCTGCTCCTGTCGAAAACTCTTGCTCTGCATAAAAACTATTCAAAGTCCCTGTCAGATAATAATCACTATACTGGCTCTCTTTGTAAAATGACATACTAAACAATCGGGCTTTATTAAAATGGTCAACCATGATTTTTGATAACTGATTTACAACGGTGTCCTTTTTATAATGCTTTTCCGAATTTATACAGGTTTGTTTTCCATTAAGTTTTAATTGTCTTGGATTGTTGAATAATACAGCATTTTCTTCAATTTGTGCTCGATTATCTTCAAAAATCCTTACTTCAACTTTTGCAGGAATCGGTTTAACAGTCTGTGGAGTTTGTAAATCATCAGTCTTGTAAACAATTTTTTGGCTTATAGTACATCCAATTAAAAAAAGTGGGGTTAGAAATAATAGTTTTCTCATTGTCTGAAAATTTAAGTTATTGATTATTAAAATTTTATTCCTATTTCAAGTTTTATTCCTATATCATTTTTGTAAACCTCTGAACTAAGTAATTTTTCATAAACACTTAATCCTAATGTTATCCCTACTTTAGATTTTGGGATAAAATAAATGCCTTGGGATGGTGAAAATCCAAAAAATGTATTTGAACTTTCGGTTGCGTAAAAATCTGTTAGTGTTTCTTCCCCAAATATTATGTTCGCACCAATATTCAGGAAAAAGTATTCACTTAATTTGTAGAAAGGGCTAATACCAGCCATAAAATAGCTCATATTAACTGATTGATAATCAAATTGGGAAAAATAGTCAGTATGTATTGTAAATCCCTCTATGCCAAAGAGTATCGGAATTGACCACTTTGATGTATTTCTTAGATTATACCCATAATACTGTACTGACCAACCATCCGCATGCAATCCATATCTCTGGGAATAAGTAATCAGATTTATCCATTTGTTTGTTTCTTTTACATACTTAGTCGTATCTATTATCACAGTATTGTCAGGAATTTGAAGCACATCACTTGAATTATCAGGAATGTTATCGGATGTATTAAGTTTATAACTGTGAATATTGTCCTTAGCAACGTAACTTGATAATTTTCTTTCTCCTTTATAAAAATCATAATGAATAATTGCACTATCAACTTTTGTGATTTTACAATCAATTTGTTCTCCGTTTCTAAGAATTATCAAATCCTGTGAATAGCTTGTAAAGGTAATCAAGGACAAAAGGGTTAAAACTATTAATCTCATATATTTCTGTTTATCATTTGAATGTTTGCAGTTTCCTAAAATTGCCACCAACGAGTATATATACGCAATACTGCGTCTATTTCCACTATATGTCCACATACCATCGCCATCATTTTTAATGGTTTTCGACCTGTAAAACTATGAAAAAACAAAATGCCTTTTTCCTTGCCCCTGTCATTTTTTCGTTTTTTTAGTTATTGCTGAAGCCGCTTAAATAATGGCGATGAATATCCATCGACATATTACAATGTAGCAAACAAAAAAAGCTTGCAGCAATACAATGCCCCGAGGCGCCCTTTGTTTTCTGCATTCTGCGTAAATGCCGGCTTCCTTTTCAGTAAGGCAGGCATGTGACCGTTTCAGGCAAGCAATAGCAGCGATTTCGCCAAAAAAGAGAACAATGCACACAACTTGTCCCGAACTAGCTTCGGGATTGCCAAATCCCCTTCAGTGAACCCATTTTAGATGCAAGCATGACTGCGTTATCAAAAAAACTTTACATTTGACCTGTAATACGCTGTCGAAACTGATTTGTAACTTTTGGTCTATAATACAGCAATCAGGTTTTGAATTTTAGCTGAAAACACCGACAACCAATTGATAATAAATTTCTGTATAAAGAATAACAAGCTCACCAAACTGGCTTGGTGGGGGCTTAGTGCAAGCAAGCTCGCCGTTGTAGCCTCCATGAGCCTTTTTGTGCTTACTCTTTTGCTTGCCCCTCCCCTTTCGGCAAAGGAAATTAATTTCAGGCATTTAACAATCAACGACGGGCTGTCGCAAAACGCTGTATTTTCCATATTGCAGGACAGCAGGGGTTTTATGTGGTTTGGCACCAAGGATGGCCTGAACCGCTATGATGGTTATAATTTTGAGATTTTTCAACACAACCCATTTGACTCAACAAGCGTATCGGATAACTATATTAAGCGGCTTTTTGAAGACAGCCGCGGTTTTATCTGGGTTGGAACCCTTGATGGCGGGGTGAATATTTATAACCGGCACACCAACAATTTCCAGCATGTTAAGCTGCAAACGCCTGATACACTGCTGAGAAACAAGTACGAGGTTCAGGCCATTCATGAAGATCATGAGGGGAATATCTGGGTAGGGACCAGGGGAGACGGTTTGTTTAAGATTAGTCTTATTCAGGATAATATCCGCCATTTAGAGATTGAAAGTTTCATTCATCGGCCAAAAGATAAGCAATCGATTGGGAGCAATACCATCAATGATATATTTGTTGATGCGCATACGCTGTGGTTAGGCACCCCTGCAGGTTTGGAAAAGTTTAATACAAAAACCGGATTTTCCACCAGGCTCACCATCATTTCAAGTCACCCTGACGCAACTGACGGCGCATCGAACAATGGAGTTAGTATAATTTACGAAACCCTCGACAAGTCCCTGTGGTTGGGTACCATGAGTGGGTTGGTAAAGCTTGACCGATCAACGGGGAAGTATGAGGTGTTCCGGCATCATTATGAAGTGTTTCGGTTTGGTTGGGGCGCTGTATATGGAGTTGTTGAGGACGACGCGGGCTACTTATGGATTGCAACACCAGCTGAATTGATGAGGTTTGATCCGGCAAAAGCTGAATACGAATCTTTTAGAAATGATCCCTTCAAACCACAATCAATCAATTACAATGGCATCTCCAGTATCTATATCGATAAAACAGGCATTTTATGGGTAGGTACAGCAGGGCAGGGCATAAATATCTACGACCCAAAAGCACAGAAATTTAATTTACTTGAGAAAATCAATAACCCTTTATCACGAGTTTCCGGCTTTAGCGTCAGGTCGTTGACCGATGATAATCGTGGAAATATTTGGATTGGAACTGACATCTTGCACCTTTGGCAAAGAAAAAAAAACCAACTCATAAGTTTCGAAAAATCCTCGGATAGTTTGAATATATTTGGAAACAACCTTGTCTGGATGATGAAAATAACAGAAGACCGTTACCTTTGGGCAGGAACCACGGAGGGGTTGTTCAGGTATGATTTGAACAATGGTTCTTCAAAGCAATTCCTCCATAAACTATCCGACAAGCAAGGTTTGCCCCAAAAAGACGTTTTTGCTTTGCTCGAAAATCATAAAGGCCATCTATTATTGCTTACCGAAAATTATCTTTGCCGGCTTGTGGACCAAGAGAAAGGCACTTTTGACTGTATTCTTTATCAGCCGAAACCATCTTATGGACAACAGGTGCGGCCCGTGATTTTTGAAGATATCAAACAAAGAATATGGCTTGGCACCAAAGATGGCTTGATGCTGCTCAATACTGATAATGAAACATTCACGGTTTATCAAAACGAGCCTGACCGTTTGACAAGCTTAAGCAATAACTTAATAAAGTCCATATGTGCTGATCCCCTTGAGCCTGAAAGATTTTTATGGATAGGAACCAATGGCGGTATCAACCGTTTGGATACAGAAACAGGGCTTTTTGAGTATTTTACCGAAGCTGAGGGACTGCCAAACAATGTAGTTTACGGCATATTGCCTGATGATGAAGGAAAGCTTTGGCTGAGCACCAACAAAGGCCTGTCGCGTTTTGATCCCCAAAACAAAACTTTCAGAAACTATGATGTAAAAGATGGCCTGCAAAGCAATGAATTCAATACCGGGGCCTATTTCCGCAGCAAAAACGGGGAGTTATTTTTTGGTGGCATCAATGGCCTAAACTATTTTTATCCAGACCAGGTAGTGGATAACCCACACATTCCCGAAGTCGTATTGACCAGATTAAAACTTGATGATCAGTATATTACTCCCAGAACCAGACCCGATTTGCTAAAAAATAGCATTCAGGAAACCACTGAAGTCAGACTCAATTATGATGATGATGTCATAAGTTTTGAATTCGCTGCCCTGGATTTTTCTATACCGGAAAAAAACCAGTATGCCTACAAACTTGAAAACTTCAACAAGGATTGGATTTACGCAGGCCCCATCAGGACAGCCACTTATACCAACCTCCCGCCCGGCAGCTATACTTTCAGGGTAAAAGCGTCGAACAATGACGGGATATGGAATGAGACTGGAACCGCCCTGAATCTGGTCATTACGCCCCCCTGGTGGGGTACCTGGTGGGCTTATGCCATTTATAGCCTGCTGTTTTTCAGCATATTGCTCAAGGTGAGGCAGTATGAATTGAAACGCCTCAAACTCAAAAACCAACTCAAGGTAGAAATTGTGGAAACGGACACTTTGCGAAAGCTGGATCAAATGAAATCACAGTTTTTTGCCAATATTTCGCATGAATTCCGTACCCCTTTGACGCTTGTTTTGGGTCAGGTGGAAAGCGTTATGACATCGGATATCGACATCAAGGTAAAAGCCAAATTGCAAATCGCCAACAAGAATGCAAGGCGTTTGCTCAAGCTTATTAACCAATTGCTCGATCTTTCAAAACTGGAAGCTGGCAGCATGGAACTGCAAACCGGCAAATACAATATTGTATCGTTTTTGAAGAGCCTGTTCTATTCATTTGAATCATTGGCCGATTCAAGAAATATCCGCTTGCAATTCTTAACTGAACACGACAACATAGCTGTTATGTTTGACCCGGATAAGCTTGAAATCATTTTTTACAACTTGCTCTCCAACGCTTTCAAATTTGTGGGCGACAAGGGCGAAATCACAGCAGTGGTAAGCAAAGTAAATGATGAACAAATCATTATAAAGGTAATGGACAACGGCATCGGAATCCCCGAGGATAAACTCCCCCATATTTTCGACCGCTTTTACCAGGTTGACAGCTCGGTAACCCGCGAACATGAAGGCAGCGGCATCGGCCTGGCACTAACCAAGGAGCTGGTGGAACTGCACAAAGGGGCCATTACAGTGAGCAGCATAGAAGAACAAGGCACTACATTCAGCATCGCCTTGCCTGTTGCACCCCTGGGCGGCCCAAATGAAATCGAAAATGAAACCAATGTGCTGCCGAATCTATTTGATAATGCTAACGAAATAGAGCTCTCCCCTATTCCTTTCCATGAATCCGGGTCGGAAGCCGGCGAAACCACCAAGCCCATCCTGCTTGTTGTGGAGGACAATTCCGATGTGCGGGCCTACATCCGTGAGCAGCTCGAAACAGCATACCACGTCATTGAGGCAGAAAATGGTGAAATGGGCATCCGTCAGGCGAATACTACAATACCCGACCTGATTATTTCGGATGTGATGATGCCGCAGATGGACGGTTACACTTTCTGCAAACATATCCGCAGCAATGAGCTTACAAGCCACATCCCGATCATTATGCTAACGGCCAAAGCCGGGCTGGATGACAGAATAGAAGGCCTGGAAATAGGAGTGGATGCCTATATTACAAAACCATTCAACGCCAAGGAATTGCGTGCCAGCGTCAGGAACCTGCTTACACAAAGGGAGCAATTGCGCAAACGCTTTAGCAAGGCCAGCGTCATCAAACCAACCGAGGTAACTGCTGTTTCGGTGGACCAGGCCTTTCTGGAAAAAATAATTAAAATGATTGAGTATCATTTTGACAAGCCGGAATTCTCCAATGAGGTACTTGCTGAAACAATGCATATGAGCATTTCGCAACTGAACAGAAAGCTCAATGCCTTGGTTGGTCAGCCGGCAGGCCAGTTGATCCGCTCCATGCGTTTGCAGCGTGCTGCTGATTTATTGGAGCAAAAAGCCGGCAGCATTGCCGAAATTTGCTACCAAATGGGGTTCAGCGATCAGGCCTATTTTTCGAGGGCATTTAAAAAGCAGTTTGGGTGCAGCCCTTCGGAATACAAATCATAAAAGACTGAACAGTTGTATTTTACTCACACGCTATGCATGCCCCGCAACCGATTTTATCACACCGCCTTTTACTTCCTTAATGGTTTGAATATAGAAAAAAGCGTTGGGGTCAACGGAAGAAATGGCCTGCTTTAGGCGATGCACTTCGAGGCGGGTAACAATGGTCATTACAATATCGGTATCATGTTTTTCATGAAAAACACCGGGCAGGTAGCCACGCTCACCTTTGTAAACCGATATGCCTTTGCCAAAGTCGTTCACAATGATTGACTTCACTTGCTCAAATTCTTCCGAGATCACAGTAAGAGCCGTATATTCCTCGAAACCGTCAACCACATAATCGGAGGTCTTCATCGCTGTAAAGTACACAAGGATGGAATACATAGCTGTTTCGATACCAAATTCGATGGCAGCACCAAGAATTATCAACGAATTGAAGGTGAGGATGATTTCGCTGGTTGTAAAACCCGACCGCTTGTGGGTGTAATGCGCGATCACCTCAAGCCCGTCAATCACGCCCCCACCCCTGATCACCAGGCCAATGCCCAGTCCGATAAAGAAGCCGCCGAATACGGCTATCAGCAACTTGTCGGTTGTAAAGGTAGGAATGCTGACAAAAGTCATCAATGCAGCCAGCAGCAATACAGCCAGGGTAGCATGCACACTGAAGGTTTTACCGATTTTTTTATAGCCGATGATCAGAAATGGAATGTTGAACACAATAAGCAACAGGCTGATATGGATGCCGAAAATTTCTTCAATCAGGATTGAAATCCCGGTAACGCCCCCATCAAGAAAATGGTTGGGGATCATAAAGCCCTGCAATGCCACAACAGCTGAGGCCACACCCAGCACGGTGTATGTTATGGCTGATAATGAGAATATTGATTTCCAGTGTATGCGATTCGATTTTGACATTTTATAAAAGTTTTGTTATCGTTTTTATTCAAATTAAATTTTTCTCACTAAGGAACAAAGATATGATTTATAGATAATTAATTACATCGTAATAAAAAAAGTACACATTTTTGAGATTGCCGGCAAAATTCGGAATTTTTAGCTTTTAACTTCATAAACCATAATTTTTGATTCCTTATTCTTGAACTGCATATCGCCAACCTTTTCGCAAACAAATGATTCTTTTATCAGCTTGTAGTTTGTTTCGGTAATGAGTATCTGGCTGACTCCTGCAGCTGCCTGCAGGCGGGCAGCAATATTTACTGCATCGCCAATAACGGTATGGTCTAAGCGGCGCAAAGTGGACGACCCGATATTGCCTGTGACCATTTCACCGGAATTGATGCCGATTGAAACATGGGGCTTGAAGCCGGAGTTGCCAATCGCCAACGGCAAGGCATCGATGGTATTTCGGATGGCCAGGCAGGCGTCAACGGCCCGGTCGAGATGAAACGGCCCCTTAAAAACAGCCATGATGGCGTCGCCAATAAACTTGTCGATGATACCTTTTTCCTGTATGATCTCCTTGACCATGATATCGAAATACTCGTTTAGCAGGCCAACCACTTTATCAGCCGGTTCTGTTTCGCTGATGGCTGTGAAACCGCAAATATCAATAAAAGCCACCGTACCTTCCATGTTTTCGTTGGCAAGCAACGAGGATTCGAACTCCCGGCTGTGCATGAAGTTGAGCACATTTTCATCCACATACATGCGCAGGATATTGTTCTCCCTGATGGCCTGAAGTGTTTCCTTTATTTGCCTGACATGCCGGATGGTTTTCTCAATGGTAATTTCCAGGTCATTAAAATCCACCGGTTTGGTGATAAAATCGAAGGCCCCCTATTCATGGCAGTGCGGATATTATCCATATCACCATAGGCGGAAATAATAACCGATTTTAATAAACTGTTCTGTTCGCTCAGTTTACTTAATAAAGTAAGGCCATCCATCACAGGCATATTGATATCACTCAGCACCAGGTCAAGGTCTTGATTTTCAAGTAATTTATCCAAAGCATCCTGTCCATTGACAGCAAAAACAAATTCATATTCCTGCTGCCGGATTTTTGTCTGAATTTTTGCTTGATGAGAATCTCAAGATCGGCTTCATCATCAACAACGAGAATTTTAGTCATATTTAATGGTATTAATTTTTTCTTTTAGTTGATTAAAATCTAATGGTTTGGTCAAAAATCATCTGCTCCAAGTTTCATGGCGGTATTGTAATTTTCTTCGTCACCATAAGCGGTAATCATCATTACCATTGGCGGTGGCTGGCTGTACTTCTGTTTAATTTTTGCCAGCAAATCGAGGCCACTCATGCCCGGCATATTGATATCAGAAAGAATCAAAATGGCATGTTGCTCTTTTTCTGTGAGATAACTCAAAGCCTCTTCCCCTGAATAAGCAAATGCAAGCTCCAGCTCATTATTTTTGATTTCCTTTCTGAAACGCTGTTCAAAGAGTGCCTGTATGTCCTTTTCATCGTCCACAATCAATATTCTCATAGGTCTCTTAATTTAAATTTGTTGGTTTTTTGTAAGCTAATGTATATAAACATTTCTTTGATTTTTAAATAATTGGAAGTGTGATAGCAAACGTTGTTCCTTCACCTGACTGAGACTCCACTGTCAAATTGCCACCATGCGCTTTCACAATATCGTAACTCAACGACAGACCCAGTCCTGTGCCCTGCCCGGTGGGTTTGGTGGTAAAGAAGGGCTGGAAAATCTTGTTTTTGATTTCTTCGGGGATGCCATTGCCGTTGTCTTTACAAAGATCAGGATGTGACCATCCTTCATAAGCGTTGCAACAGATACAGTTGATTTATACCCATCAGTTCCCTGCTTCCATTTTTCATTTACTGCATAAAAAGCATTGTTAATCAAATTCAGCAACACTCGACCGATGTCTTGAGGGATCATATTAATTTTAGGCAAATCCGGGTCAAATTCGGTTTTGAAATCGGCATTGAAGGATTTGTCCTTAGCTCTTAATCCATGATAAGAAAGCCGCAAATATTCATCCGCCAGGTCATTGATATCGGTTGATTCTTTTTTGCCGGTGCTGCTTCTCGAATGTTGCAGCATCCCCTTCACAATGGCATCGGCACGTTTGCCGTGGTGGTTGATTTTTTCGAGGTTTTGCTTTATGTCTTTTGTTATCTCTTTTGCCAACTGTACCGAAGCTTCGGTACCCATTGCCAACTCTTCATTTAACTCATCAATCAGCTCACCACTCACTTCTGCAAAATTATTTACAAAGTTCAACGGGTTTTGAATTTCATGGGCAATGCCGGCAGTGAGTTCGCCAAGCGAGGCCATTTTTTCAGATTGGATGAGCTGCGTTTGTGCTGCCCTGAGATTGCTCAGGGATTCATTCAATTTATTACTCAATTTTTTCTTTTCAATAAACCTGATAAAGGTGATGAAAACCAGCACTACCGCAATTATCATCCCGGCCAGAAAAATGTTGCGTGTCATCCGTTCGCGGTTAATCTGCGCTTGCTTAATGGCCATTATCTTTTCGTTGCTTTCTTTCTTCAGCGCCATTTCATTTTCAAACTCCATAATATTGGCCAATTGGGTAATCTTAGAAATGTTTTCAGCTGATTGCACTGAATCTTTTACTTCCGAAAAAATCAGGCTGTTGAGATAAGCATTTTTATGATCGCCCAGTTTAAAATAGGTTTCCGCAATCTCTTTATAAATTACTTTTCTGATTTGCAGATTTGATTTTGGAACTGTCTTTTCTGCCAGCTTGAGCATCTCATTGGCTTTAGCATATTCCCCATTGATGATGGCTATACCGGCTAAGCCCATATTGGCTCTTGATTCTCCCGTTAAGTCACCGATTTCCCTGCTTTTTTGTAAAGCAATTTCATATTTTTCCATTGAATTGTTTATTTCAGACAATTGCAGGTAATAATCTCCCAAACGCAGATTGGCATCAACAACCGCAATCTTATACCCTATCTGATTGCCATAGGGCAAACCCATTTCATAGTATTCAATGGCTTCGTAAATATTTCCCTGCTTTGCTAGAATATCGCCAATATAGAGATAACTGGCAAAAGTATTGTAGTTGTCATTGAATTTGAGACGGATAGCCAATGCTGCCTGATGATGTACCATTGAAGAATCCAATTTGCCAGCCAGTTCGTAGGTAACGCCCATATCGTTGTGTATCCGCGCAATGCCCCACTGATCATCTGCCTGCTGGTATATGGCAAGAGCCTGCTGTTGGCTTTTGAGGGCATCATCCCATTTCTCAACAAATGCATACACAAAACCCATTGCAAGCAAGGATTCAACAATGGCCGTGCTATCGTTTGCTTGCCGACCGGTTTTGAGCGATTCCATCAGGTATTCCAACGACTCGCCATAGTTGCCCTTTACCCGCAATACCAGTCCAACATTAATCAATTGATGCAAATAGCTTTTATTGTCGCCTGATGTTTTATATAATTCCAAGGCCTTTTTGGAGAATCGCAAAGCTTTATCATTCTGCCCTTTGCGCTCGTAAATGCTTCCCAGCGCTGAATAAATGATGGCTTTTTCTGAGATATTACTTTCCCTAAGTAAATTGAGACCCGACATCAATGTATCCTCAGCAGCTTGAATATCAACTTCTGTTTTCGCTCGGGCATAAAGCACATAACTTTCTGCAGTTAAAGCACTGATCCTACTAAAAAGTTGTTCATCAGATTCAACACTCTTCAGATGAAACAATTGCTTTGACAAAACCAACGCATCTGCAGCGTAGAACAAACTGCTGTCATTATTAAAATCTTCATAAAACCGATAGGACAATTCAATGGATTGATGAATCCTGACTGTATCGGCAAAGTCAAAATCAGACAATTCTGATCCCAGGACTGGCAATCGAAGCCACATGCCTGTTATAATTAAAAGTACTAAAAAACACTTGTTTATCATTGTGAATGTTGGATTGGTAGTTGAATAATAAACACTGTTCCCTGATCATTCTCTGTTTTCACTAGCAGCTCTCCACCATGTGCCTTCACAATATCATAACTCAATGATAAACCAAGGCCTGTTCCCTGCCCGGTTGGTTTGGTGGTGAAAAAGGGTTGAAAGATTTTAGCCAGTATCTTTTGAGGAATACCATTGCCGTTGTCTTTTACCATGATATTAATCCAGTGGCCGAGGTTTTTGGTTGTGACAGTAACAGTGGGTTTGTAGGTTTTCCCGCCGTCCAAACCTGACAGGTTTCGTTCATTAACAGCGTAAAAAGCGTTGTTGATCAAATTCAGTAACACTCGACCAATGTCTTGAGGGATCATATTAATTTTAGGCAAATCCGGGTCAAATTCGGTTTTGAAATCCGCATTGAAGGATTTATCCTTTGCGCGCAATCCATGATAACTCAGCCGTAAATATTCATCCGCCAGGGCATTGATATCGGTTGGTTCTTTTTGTCCTGTGCTGATGCGGCTGTGTTGCAGCATGCCTTTTACAATGGAATCGGCACGCTTGCCGTGGTGGTTGATTTTTTCGAGGTTACTTTTTACATCATTTGCAAGAGCTTTTGCCTCTTCCATATCACCCTTTTCAATTTCTTCCCACATTTCATCAATCATTTCCAAACTTACCTCCGAAAAATTATTCACAAAGTTCAACGGGTTTTGAATTTCATGGGCAATGCCTGCGGTAAGCTCTCCAAGCGAGGCCATTTTTTCGGATTGGATGAGTTGCGACTGGGTCGTTTTGAGTTCGTGGTATGCTTTTTCAATCTCTTTTGCCTGAGCCAATTCCCTGACTTGCGCTTTTCGCCTTTCAATCCGGATAAGCCGCTGTTTTTGGAAACGATCTGCTATTAATACCCCGCAGATAAATAATAAACTATAAATACCATAGGCCCACCAGGTTTGCCACCAGGGAGGAAGAATGGTAAAACTGAATTCAGCAGGTGTACTCCATGTCCCATTATTTATTTTGGACTCTACTTTAAAAGTGTACATACCCGGCGATAGGTTAAAATATGTTTTTGAAGTAGAAATATCCTTATTATAAATCCAAAAATTATCCGCCCCCTGTAAAATATACCTGTAGACGATCTTATCCCTGTTGAGTACACTTAGGTTGGTATAGCTGAACTTTAAGGAATTCTGGTTGTAGGGAAGCCTGAGCCCCAAAGGCATTCTATAAGGTAAGGAAAGGCTATCCCATTGGAAATTATTTTTAAAAACATAGCCTGAATCCGGTGGAAGCGTATTTTTCGTAAAAACTTGTTTGCCATCGCCGGACAACAGCGTGTCTTCTTTTTCAAAATAGGGCAGAAATGTTGCATTACTTTCGAAGGAAGGGTTCACATCCAAGATACGCAACCCGGTAATAGCAACCGAACATGTCTCGGTATCTGTCAACGGATCCTGCGTTAGAATAGTCAACTTATCCCGGGGCGAGGTACCAAACCAAAGTTGCCCGTTATTCCGGTGCAAACTTGCATTTCGTTTATAGTCGTTTGATGGAAAGCCTTGCGCTTCAGCATACCTGAAAAAATCCCAGGGAGTATTTTGATCAGATGGGGGTGTTACCAGTATGAGCCCATTTACACTACCAATGTACACAGTCCCTTCCTTTTCGCGTAAATCGTAGAGTTCATCCGGCATGAGGCCTTCTGCTTCACCCAGGTTGGTGATGGTTTGATTGACAGGATCAATAACCGAAAGACCATCAGTAGTTGCCACCCACAATTTACCATCCTCTCTCTGCATCATTTTCATGATGTTGTTATGGCACAAACCTTCCTCTTCCCGTAAATTTTGGATGGTGTTTTTTTTAGGGTCAATAATAGCCAGACCATTATCTGTACCAACCCAGTAACGTCCTGATCCATCAACTTCAATACAAATAACCCTTCTGCTATCCAAATGAGGAGATAAGCCCGGGAGCATCTTTAAACTGTTTGTTTCAGGATTGTACACCACTAATCCATTTGAAGAGCTTAACCAGTAAGCCCCTGTTTCATCCTTCAAGGCACCAAATACCCGGTTTACCAGGTTAACATCATTCAGATAACGGGTTATTACATTTTCGTTTCGGTCAATTAAATAAAAACCGTGTACGCCATCGACGAAAATTTTATCCTTCTCTATTTCCCTGATGAACGAAATTCTATTGTTAGCTGAATTATTATATACTATGGACTGACCGATTGATCTAATGGTTCCTGTTGAAGGACTAAAAATATCTATGTTGTTTCGCGAACCCATCCAAATATTTCCCCGATGATCCTGTTCGAAACTCCAGATTTCGCTACTGGTCAAACCATTCGAAACGTCGAGATGTTCGGGCAAAGGCCCATCCGGGTCTATCAGCAGAATACCCTTAGTAAGTGTACCTATCCAGATTATCCCCTTTGCATCTTTCAATGAACAGCCAAATTTTTGAGGTAAATTAACAGGACTATTTGTGACTATTGTTTTCATTTGTGTGCGATCTTTACTGAGCACCTTTATGGTATCACTTTTTATAATCCATAACCTTCCCTGATTATCTTCCTCATATAAACTCGCATTCCCATAAAACCCATTTCTTTCGTCTATGGTAGTGGCTGTTTTATTTTCCAGTGAAATAGCCTTTGCTCCATTTCCTAATGATAACCACATCCTGTGATGTGAATCCTGAAAAAAATGACCAGCGCCACGATTCAAGATGTCTGTATAGTCTTCCCGGCCTTTCCCGATGACACTTAATACGGTTTGGCCATCCCTAAAATTACCTAGCCAAATATTGTGGTTATGATCCTCGATTAATCGAAACCCTCTTTCAAATCCGGGATTGGCGATTCGCCGTAAATGCTTCATTTCACTATCCATAACCAGGGTAGCTTCTTGCCATTCTATCATCCAGATGTTATCCTGATGATCACAAAGCAGGGTAAGGATGGTTTTCTTTGCCAGAAAATGGGTTTCCGTTCTTTTCTTGAAATCCAGCACATACACGCCATTATTTCCTGTGGCCACCCAAAGTTTACCCTCCTGGTCCATAGCAATATCCCAGATGTTTCTGTAATCATAGATATAGGAATTTTCGCCATCGTACAAACACAGTCCGGCTTCAAATGTGGCAATCCAATAGGTTCCGTCTTCGTTCTGAAGCATTTTTCTGATTTCGTTGGAGGGCAACCCCTCACTTGATGAAAGCTGCAAGATACCGGAAGATGTCCCATCCAGGACACGTGGTTTGTTCATTCTGCTTACCAACGGTGTGGGTAGGATAGATGTTTTCTTTTCAATCGCAACGGTGTCAAATTCCAGCGGGATTTTCTTCTGAGGATCATAATCCAATGGGGTTTCTTCGATTGGTGACTTGATAGCTTTGAATTCATTAATGCTAAAAGGCCGGACAGGTAATTTATCAATATCCAGCGGGTAAGATCGTGGGGGCGGAATACTGTCAGCATCCACAATTTCCCATTCGATGGACTGGGGAGCAGTAAGCTCAAATGACCTGGTTACCGGTACTTTGAAAGCTGTTGGATCCTGGCCATTTTGGTCTCCCGCGTGCTGATTGCAGGAAAAAAGCCCCGTGAGTATTAATATGCCGATGAAATATGAATAATAGTTTTTTCTCATGCTGTTTTAGCTTAAATGATTCGTTTAATTACCGCGATGGTAAAATGACAATAAATTCGGTTCCTTCTCCTGCCGTACTATTAACTTTGATTTCTCCTCCATGCGCTTTCACAATATCGTAGCTCAGCGACAATCCCAACCCGGTTCCTTCCCCGGTGGGTTTGGTGGTGAAAAAGGGCTGGAAGATTTTGTTTTTGATTTCTTCCGGGATGCCGGGGCCGTTGTCTTTGACACGGATTTCGATTTTATCGCCGAGGTTTTTGGTAGAGATGGTGACGGTCGGTTCGTAATGGTTGTCTATATCTGACTGGTTTGATAAACTTGTCAGATTTCTCTGCCGTTCCGCAACCGCACTTCGACTTCGCTCAGTGCAAGCATAAAATGCATTGTTGATCAAATTCAGCAACACTCGACCGATGTCTTGAGGGATCATATTAATTT
>JAGYLH010000030.1 GCA_018400955.1 Bacteroidales bacterium | reverse complement strand
GTTGTGTGCAAAAGCACAGGTGGCAGGGCCATCATACTTAACTTTTGAAGGTGAGTTGGCCTTGGAACCATTGCAACGCACCACGGCAATCAATGGCGCTTGTTCCTCCACTTCCAGGCCAAGAATGGCAGCCACTTCTTTCATAACGTCATTGCCGCCTACCGGACAATTAAGCCCTTCCAGGCTTTGCTTTTTATCAGCAGCTTCTACCGAAACTTCTGCAAACTTGCGACAACCGGGATATCCGCAACCTCCACAATTGGCTTTGGGCAAGGCATCATCCACCCTGTCGATACGCGGGTCTTCAAACACCTTAAACTTCTGTGCAACAAAATATAAAATCACCGACAAAGCCCCTCCTAAAAGAGCCAGCGTCAGTAAGGCATAAATGATAATATCGTTCACGTCAGTAAAAATTATTCTGGTTTATACATTCAGCTGTTAGTCTTTAAACAGTAGCGCAAAAATAAGATTTTAAGGCAATTTAAGTATCATTTCAGCATGAACACAAATGTATATCTATATGCCTGATATCTAATTTTTTACAAAGATCACCCTCAATTTGGCGCCCCATGCCTCACAAATAAAAGGCAGATTATCAGAAGAATAGGAAAGTTGTTTAGACGCTTTATAAATTAGGTCAGAATCAGCTATTTAGAACATATATAAAGAATGTCATATAAAGATTATGACTATATGTTTGTAATTACCTGATATAGAAGCGGAAGGTTTTCTTTAGCATATTGCGGCTCAAATGAAGCACCAAGAAATAGGGTGCCAGTATGCCCAGCGAAACAAGTCCGGAAACACCTTCGCTGAATCCCAACTGCAACATAAAGATAAGTGTGAGCAGGACCACCAAAAAAGGAACCACATAGCCCAGCACCACGGCCAGCGAACCCAAGGTTTGTTTCATATACACAGTTACATATTGACCAACAGCATATTGATCGTCATCCTGCTTTATTACCTCTATCACTTTGTCTTCCATTTCCGCCATGCCACATGAGCCCTTCACTTTACAGGAGCCACATGCGGCAGCTGATTCAATCCTAACCTTAATACTTTGGTTATCAATAGACTGTATAATACCAGGATGGGATATGTTTTGGGTTGTGTCGTTCATCTGATATTTTTTCATCAAACCATTCACGGCGTTGAAACCGAAACAGGCAATATTTTACCATTAAAAAACTTCGATCCATGCAGCGAAAAGTCTGCTACAAAACTTGCCATTTCAGCTGCGCTTAAAGGTGCTTTGTATCCAGGAAACGCCTCAGCAAGCATTTCTGTTTGTGCAGCACCCAAAGCCAAACAATTGGCTTTAATCCCTTCATCCTTCAGCTCCTCGGCCAGGCATTCCGTAAAAACGGCCAATGCCCCCTTGGCGGCACTATAAAGCGACAATCCAGGAAATTTAGCACTGCCCTGATAGCCTCCCATACTGCCAATGTTTACAATGTGCGCACCTTTTGGCATAAAAGGCAATAAAGCCTGTACAAGCAAAAAAACTGCTTTTACGTTGATATTAAATGTTTGTTCAAAGTCATTAGCATGAAGCTCTTCGAAAGGCTTACTTACCAAATACCCGGCATTGTTTATCAAAACCATTGGATTTAATTCAAGCTGTTTCACAGTTTTAGCAACTGAATCATAGCTATCAGATACCCCCAAATCAACAGCCAGGGGAATAATTTGTGCTGCCTCCCCCACTTCTGCCTGCAATTCAAGTAGTTTTTTTCCCGAACGTGCACAGGCCAAAACCCGGTGCCCTTCGCCGGCAAGGATTTTAACCAGTTCGCGTCCAATACCCCTGCTGGCCCCTGTAACGATAATATCCATAATATTTTGTTGGTCTTGTTTTTGAAGAAAATTCACACCCATAATGGCATAATTGCATCATCCGGTTAATCCGGGGAAATGCCGATTCCGTTAGCTGATTCACGCTCAAACTGCAATCGCATTTGTTCCACATCCACCACACTGATGGTTAGCATGCCATCATCATCTACAGTTATGGATATGTTGTAATCATTATCACTCACAAAAGGATCAAAATTCATATAAGCCACACCGCGTATAGGAGCACTGCTGTAAGTCCTGGCTAGTTCAACTGCCTGCTGATAATCTTTACTCATGGGTATCCTGGCCAATTCAGCTATACGTTTGGCCTCTGCCATTGCGTGGTTATAGTTGGCTGTGTAAACCAACAATACCGAATTAAACCCTTCCTCGGGGTTTAATGCTGATGTGGTTTGAGAATAATCAAGATCAAGTGTCATTCCTCTCGGCTCTGAGAGGCCAAGGCTTCGTGCCCAATCAGGCAAGGCTGTTGCCGGATTGATATTGGATCGGCGTGATAAAGCACGTCCATAGTTATTCTTAACTTGATTTACACGGCGACCGGCTTCAGCATCACTGATTTCCCCTCGGTTTGCCTCTTGTTCAATCTCGTCGATTTCTTGTTGCATGGCATCCATCAGGTCCATACTTTCGCCCAGGTTATCCATTTTTTGATTGAAACTCTGCAATTCGTTTTCAAACGTCTCAGTCTGGGTGGTTTCCTGCTCCTGGCAACCAAATAGCAAAGCACCGAAAATCACCGCAAGCCCCAGCGCACAAATATTATTTCGAACAATTTTCATTCTATTCTATATTTTCAATAAATACATTGTATTGAACGCGGTAAAATTACAAAAAATGTTGTTTTGAGTATCGCTAAAACCTATTTGAAAAAAGTAAATGTGGGAGGAAATTATAATATCTTTGACGGTCTTATGAAAAATATTTGCATGTTTATCTTTCGTTTTTAATACCCCAATTATGGCAAAATCTATACGGCGCCCCAAACTGATCGAAGCCCTCCTGCCGGTTATTTTCCTTACCCTGCTGATTTCTATTAATGTGTTTGTGTTCGGGGATGATTCTTTGTCGGGTTCCAACCAGATTGTGTTGATTTTGTCGGCAGCTGTAGCTGCAATTGTTGCAATTCGGCTGGGCACAAAATGGGAAAAACTGCACAAAGGCATCGTAAAAAGTATAGGTTCGGCCATGTCGGCTATCCTCATCCTGTTGCTGATAGGCTCGTTGGCCGGCACCTGGCTCCTGAGCGGCATCGTGCCTGCTATGATTTACTATGGCTTGCAGATACTTAATCCCACCATTTTTCTGGTTGCCGCCTGTGTGGTTAGTGCCATTGTATCGCTTGCTACCGGAAGCAGTTGGTCCACAGTGGCCACCATTGGAGTTGCCTTGTTAGGCATCGGGCGGGCTTTGGGCATGCCGACGGGCTTATTGGCGGAGCCATTATTTCCGGGCTTATTTTGGTGATAAAATGTCGCCACTATCAGA
Organism: Bacteroidales bacterium; assembly: GCA_018400955.1. GTDB lineage: Bacteria > Bacteroidota > Bacteroidia > Bacteroidales > F082 > CALAZZ01. The sequence goes on along the minus strand of JAGYLH010000030.1, from coordinate 33,360 downwards.
TACTACCAACCTGGCCCCTGCCATGGCGGGCACGGATTTGTTCACACACATCCGTTACCTGGCCTGGACCACCGTCCCTACCATAGTGATTACCCTGATCATCTTTTTAGTGATTGGATTAAACCGCAGCCAACCCGAAGGCCTTGAGGATATTGCGCCAGTATTGAATGCCATTGACCAGGCATTCAACATCACGCCCTGGTTGTTTTTGGTGCCTGTAATTGTGATTACCATGATAATCCGCAAGGTACCGGCCCTGCCGGCCCCTGCTCACGGGCACCCTTCTGGGAGGTGTGTTTGCCCTAATTTTCCAGCCACAAATCATTGAGCAAGTGAGCGGTATCAGCGACAAATTTCATGTTGCTGCTTACATTGCCATTATGAAATCGATGTACTCCGATATCAGCGTTATTACCGACAATCCAACTGTTAATAGCCTGCTCGAGACGGGCGGCATGCGCGGCATGATGAATACTGTATGGCTGATTATTTGCGCCATGGTTTTTGGCGGGGTCATGGAAACAGGCGGGTTGTTGCATCGAATTACTGAATCGGTCATTAAATTGGCCCACAACACAGGATCGCTCGTGGCATCAACATCCGGAACCTGCATATTTTTCAATCTCACAGCAAGCGATCAATACCTCAGCATTGTCGTGCCCGGAAGAATGTTTGCCGACACCTACCGCGAAAGGGGCCTAAAACCCCAAGTGCTGAGCCGCACCCTCGAAGGTAGTGGAACAGTAACCTCCGTGCTGGTGCCCTGGAACACCTGCGGGGCCACCCAGGCATCGGTGCTTGGGGTTCCAACCCTGGTGTTCCTGCCCTATTGTTTTTTCAACATCATCAGTCCGTTTATGGATATCCTTTTTGCCTACCTGAACATAAAAATTGCCAGATACTTGCCTGGAGAAAAGAAGCCGAAGACGTGATGAATTCTATGTTTAACCTTCCCTCACGGGTATAACCATAACTGTTTTTAATAATTCCTACCTTTGCGTTCATTAAAAACCAGCCTTTATGACGTGGTTCGAAGTAATCCTGCTAGTTGTTTCCGGCATACTTACCGGCTTTATAAATACTTTGGCAGGTGGCGGCTCCATCATCTCCCTCTCGCTTTTTATCTTTCTGGGCCTGCCGGCAGATGTGGCCAATGGCACCAACAGAATCGGTGTGCTTCTGCAAACTCTTACATCGGTTTTTACCTTTGGTAGAAAAAAAGTTTTAGATTTCAGAAAAGGTGCCTGGCTGGGCATTCCCGCTGTTATCGGGTCGATTATTGGTGCCCAGGTTGCTGTTGATATTGATCGGCATACCTTTGAAAAAGCCATTGCCATCGTGCTGCTTCTCATGATATTTTTTATTGTATTCAAGCCCTCCGTGTGGATGGGCAATGCAGAAAAAGCAGCCAAAAAGCCCGGCTGGCTGCAATTATTCTTCTTTTTTCTGATTGGGGTTTATGGTGGTTTTGTTCAGGTAGGGGTCGGCTATTTTTTGCTGGCTGCCCTGGTTCTTGTCGCCGGTTTCGACCTGGTAAAAGCCAACGCCCTCAAAGTTTGGATTGTTTTGCTTTACACCCCTTTTGCCCTGCTGGTTTTTATCAAAAATGACCAGGTTGATTGGGCATTTGGGCTTACCCATGCCGCTGGAAATATAATAGGGGCTTACATTGCTTCCAATATGGCCATTAAAAAAGGTGCCGGTTTTGTAAAATGGGTCATCATCATCGTTATCATTCTAACTTCCGGACATCTGCTTGGTTTATATGACTTTACAACTTTGTACTTGGACATGCTTAAATAAATTCCTTATGAAAAAGACCTTTATCTGCTGTAAAAGCTTCGTTGCAAAAATCAGTTTGTTGGCCATACTCCTTATTGGATTTTCGTGCCAGCAGCCAGCCGAACCGCGCCCCGATTTTGTGCTTGTAATTCATGGTGGGGCTGGTGTAATTGAGGCTTCTCGCATGAGTGTTCAGCAAGATTCATCCTACAGGGCAGTATTAAACGAAGCTTTGGCCACAGGTTCGCTGGTGCTTGAATCGGGCGGCTCTGCAGTTGATGCCGTTATTGCTGCCATTCTGGTTATGGAAGATTCGCCCCTGTTCAATGCCGGAAAGGGTGCCGTTTATAATGAAGCCGGCATCATCGAGCACGATGCCTCTATTATGGATGGAAGCGATCTGTCAGCAGGAGCAGTCGGTTCATTACGCAGCATCAGGAACCCCATACTTGCTGCCCATCGCATTATGGTTGATGGCAGACATGTATTTATGGTGGCTGAAGGGGCCAGGCAGTTTGCCATACAGGCGGGACTGGAAACTGTTGATCCGCAATACTTTTTTGACCAAAACCGTTGGGACAACTACGAACGCACCCGCAAAACCCAGCTGGAAAAAGAGTTCCCGGTGCAATCAAAACATGGCACTGTTGGTGCCGTAGCCCTTGACAAATCAGGCAATCTGGCAGCAGCTACCTCAACAGGTGGCATGCACTTTAAGCGCGAAGGGCGCTTGGGCGATTCACCCGTTATTGGGGCAGGTACCTATGCCGACAACTTAAGCTGTGCCGTTTCAGCTACCGGACATGGCGAATTTTTCATCAGGAATGCTGTTGCTTACGATATAGCTGCTCGCATGAAGTATGCCGGGCAATCGTTGCAGGAAGCAGCCGATGAGGTAGTGATGGAAAAGCTGGCAGCACTTGATGCCGGCGGGGGCATTATTGCCGTTGATCAACAAGGCAATATTGCCATGCCATTCAACACAAGCGGCATGTTCAGGGGATATGTTGTTGCAGGCCAGAAGCCGGTAGTAAAGCTGTTTGCAGGAGAGTAAATCAAATTTCTGAACCCAAATAAAATTTGCAATGTCGAAAAAAGGAAAAGTAGGATCTATGCCAAATGCTGAGAATTACATTCGCACAAAAGCCAGGCAGTTGCCTATCAAAGAAGTGCTGATCAACGAAGATTGGAAAACCAATATGGCAACTATCGTTATTGCCCGGGAGCATGTAAACGGCAACATCACGGCAGGCTTTTATTTAGTTGACCTAAACCTGATGGGGGTAAAAGACACATATTATATGTTCAATGCGGTTGATTTCATCTACAAGGAAAAGATTGATGCCTATTTGGATGAACTTAATGTAGAGAAAATAGACTATAGCCTGGCGCATAATATCATTCTTGAGGCTGTGGCCTTTGCAGAAGACTGGGGTTTCAAACCACACCGTGATTACATTAAAACTACACAATACCTGCTTGAAGAAGATGATGACGCAATTGAGCTGATCGACATTGAATGCGGTCATGAAGGGAAACCTTTTTATGTGCAAGGGCCGGCTGATGATGATGTTAAAGCACAACGCATCATTAAACAATTGCATGAACAATTTGGCGAGGGTAATTATCATTATATGCTTGGCGAAGGCTTTAACGATGAAGATGGATATTATGAAGATGAAGACCAGAAGAATGAAGATGACTATGATGCTCAGATAGAGGAACTTCTTGATCTTTCTGCTAATTTTGATAATCTATCTGAATCTGAGATCTTACGCTTTTATATGTTGATAGATGTTATTTTTAACAGCTATGTCAATGAAATGGCCACTCAGGATTACCAGGACCAATTATTGGATGAAATACCTGATGATGTCAGACCCGATGCCATGACAAAAGAATTTTTGGGAATTGACTATCCTGTTGAAAACTTTTCATCAAAAACACACGAATTGATCCGAAAGTTGGCTGAAGGGGATTTGGATACCAAAAAGGCTAAAAAAATACTTGGGAAATTATTGAAAGAATCAGTCACGGTTCCGTTTGTCCAACTGTGCGAACTCCAATTAATCATGGAGGATGTTGATGAGCCATATTTGAAAAAACTTGAGTCGTATCATAAGGCATGCCCTGATTATCCATTACTACACATGGCTTATTTACAGACAGTAGCAAAGAGGGAAAGCAAAGAGGGCAGCAAAGGCCATTTCAACGAGCACTCTTTTTCTTTGGGGACTTACATCCAACGGCCCTATTTATATCGTAGTGAATTACTTCGGTATCTGTTGCTTTACCTTGATTTGGCTATCCTTGAGAAGGATTTGGCCAGAATTGAAGCTTTAAGCAGGTCACATGTCATCTTGTCGCAAGATATTGATGGCCTGGAACCAGTTGGTGTTATGATTATGCATTTTAAAACAATGGCGGTTTTGGGCATAGCAGGAGCCTTGGACAATGATGAAAATGAATAGGACTGTAACAAATTGCACACTTGCATTATACAACCAAATAATCATAAGTGAATATGTTTGCCTATCTTCTTCCAAACAAAAAGATTTGCGATAGTTAGTTTACTAAATGATTTGCTGTTATGCTACCCGCTAAAAACACAAAAGCCTGACTATCAAATGATAATCAGGCTTATTTAGTAGCGGGGACCGGATTCGAACCGATGTCCGCCTCAGGCGGATATGAGCCCAACGAGCATCAAGGATTGCTAAGATATTTCTCGTGAATTAATTGCCGCCCAACCCCAGATTTGTAGAACTTTTCCCGTTTCACGGCTTCTGATTTTGACTGAAATATTTCTGTATGGATTAGCTTCCAAGGCCGATAAGAACGTGTCCAGTCCTTTTTTGAAAATTCGTTATGACTTCGAATCCTCATTTCAAGGTCACTTGTGTAGCCTGTATAGGTCTTATCGAATTTCTCCGAATACAAAATGTAAACCGTATATGACTTGTCTTGCTCCATTTCTTTAAAAAAAATAGATTGCCATGCTATTGGAAACAACCTCCTTTTTAGTAACGGGGACCGGATTCGAACCGATGTCCGCCTCAGGCGCCTGCCTGGCCAGCAGACAGGGATATGAGCCCAACGAGTCCCATATAGTTGGCTTTAGCAACAAAAAAAAGGTCGACAATAAAGCCAACCTCTTCCTTAGTAGCGGGGACCGGATTCGAACCGATGTCCGCCTCAGGCGGATATGAGCCCAACGAGCCCCAATAGTTGACATTTGTAGCAAAAAAAAGGTCGACAGTATTGCCAACCTCTTCCTTAGTAGCGGGGACCGGATTCGAACCGATGACCTTTGGGTTATGAGCCCAACGAGCTGCCTCTGCTCCACCCCGCAATATATTTTTTCAAAAAGAACTTTTTCGATCCGATGTCCGCCTCAGGCGCCCGACTGGCCAGCAGACAGGGATATAAGCCCAACGAGCTGTCCCGAACTTTCGGGACTCCACCCAGCGATATGCCTTTTTTGTTGTTAACCAGCTTATTTTCCTGTTTTATGAACTGTTATGGGTTCCAAAACGGGAGTGCAAAGATAAATTTTGTTTCTTTGCAATCCAAATAATTTTCCGAAAAAATTTCACCAATGGCACACAAGGCTGGCTACGTCAACATTATAGGAAATCCAAACGTGGGCAAATCCACCTTGATGAACGCCTTAGTTGGCGAAAAACTGTCGATAATTACTTCAAAAGCGCAAACTACCCGCCACAGGGTGCTTGGAATTGTGAACAGTGAAGACTTCCAAATCGTGTTTTCTGACACCCCGGGAATCATCAACAAACCAGCCTACAAAATGCACGAAGTGATGAACCGCTATGTGGAAGCAGCCATGGTGGATGCGGATGTGATTTTGTTTGTAATTGATGTTAAAGAAAAAGCTGACTATACAGAAACCATTGAAAAAGTTAAATCGACTGCTATACCGGTCATTGTGCTCTTGAATAAAATTGACCTCTCAAACCAAACAGAAACTTCTGCCTTGATTGAAACATGGCAGCAGCATTTGCCGGCAGCAAGCGTTTTACCTGTTTCAGCACTGCATGGTTTTAATGTGGAAAAAGTATTGGCAGATATTCTGGAGCTTTTGCCCGAAAGCCCTGCCTATTTTCCTAAAGATGAGTTGACTGACAAATCAGTGCGTTTTTTCGTAGCTGAAATTATCCGCGAAAAAATCCTGCTCAACTACAAGCAAGAGATACCTTATTCAGTCGAAGTGGCCATTGAGGAATATGAGGAAGGCCCGAAGTTGGACCGCATCAGGGCCATAATCTATGCCGCCCGCGAATCGCAAAAAGCCATATTAATTGGCAAACAAGGTGCAGCACTTAAAAAGACAGGCACCATGGCACGCCTTGACATTGAGGCGTTTTTAGGAAAAAAAGTATTTATTGAAATTAGTGTGAAAGTAAACAAGGACTGGCGCGACAGTGATCTTCTTTTAAGAAGGTTTGGCTACGAAGCATAGTTTAAAAAAAATCAAAAATGGGAAATATTGTTGCTATTGTTGGTCGGCCTAATGTGGGAAAGTCCACCTTATTTAACCGCCTTGTAGAAGCCCGTCAGGCTATTGTTGAAGAAACCTCAGGCGTAACCCGCGACAGGCATTACGGGCAAAGTGATTGGAATGGAAAACACTTTGCGGTTATTGACACAGGGGGCTATGTAGTTGGTTCCGAAGATGTTTTTGAAGAAGAAATCCGAAAACAGGTAGCGCTCGCCATTGATGAGTCTGATATAATACTTTTTGTAGTTGATGTGCGCGAAGGTATGCATATACTGGATAGTGAGGTAGCTATCATTCTGAGGCAATGCAAGAAAAAAGTAATGGTGGTGGCCAATAAGGTTGACAATTCCGACCGCATTGCTGATGCTCACGAGTTTTATGCTTTGGGCCTCGGCGAAATTTTTACTGTTTCGGCTATTAATGGGAGTGGTACCGGCGAATTGCTTGACGAACTCGTGCTTCACCTGCCAGATGATACTGTTGAGCCCGAATCGGATTTGCCGAAATTTACTGTTGTGGGCCGCCCCAATGTTGGCAAAAGCTCCCTCATCAATGCATTGCTGGGCGTTGACCGCAATATCGTTACGGATGTGGCGGGCACCACCCGCGACTCAATTCATACACGTTACAATGCCTTTGGGATGGATTTTATCCTGGTGGACACAGCAGGACTGCGCAAAAAGGGGAAGGTTTACGAAAACATCGAATTTTATTCTGTGTTGCGCGCCATCAGAGCTATCGAGGAAAGTGATGTGGTTATATTGCTTATCGACGCCCAATCCGGCATGGAAAGCCAGGACCTGAATATCCTACATTTAGCAGAAAAAAACAGGAAAGGGGTTCTCATCGTTGTAAATAAATGGGACCTGATCGAAAAAGAATCCAACACCCACCTCGAATACGAAAAAGCCATCCGCGAACGCACTTCACCTTTTACGGATATTCCCATCATATTCACCTCCGTTATCAATAAGCAGCGAATATACAAGGTGCTCGAAACAGCTCATCAGGTTTACGAAAACCGCCAAAGAAGGATTCCTACTGCCAAACTCAACGATATATTCCTGCCAATCATTGAGGCCAGTCCGGCGCCTGCTGCTTCAAGGGGGAAATACATCAGAATTAAATATATAACCCAATTAAAAACAGCTGCGCCACAATTCGTGTTTTTTTGTAACCACCCGCGCGACGTAAAGGACAACTACAAACGTTTTCTTGAAAACAGGTTGCGCGAAAAGTTCAATTTTACAGGCGTTCCCGTTCAATTGTACTTCAGGCAAAAATGACCGAAACCAATACCATCAGGATTGATAAGTGGTTGTGGGCAGCCCGCATTTTTAAAACCCGAACCCTGGCCGGAGAGGCCTGCAGGGGCGGTAAAATAAAAATTGATGAACAAGCTGTAAAGCCCTCTCGCGAATTAAAGGAAAACGAGGTAATAAGCATCAAACTGGACCAGCTTACCAAAACCGTTCAGGTAAAATCGCTCATCAAAAACAGGGTGTCGGCCAAGCAAGTGGTTGATGTTTATGATGACCTCACCCCCACCGGGGAATACGAGCGCCTGCAATTGATGCGTGAGTTCAATTATGAACGCCGCGAAAGAGGCATCGGCAGGCCCACAAAAAAGGAACGCCGGTTAATAGAAGTACTCAAAAAAGAAATCAAACCATGAGCATTTTTCATTCAATCCTGAAAGCAATGCGTTTGCTATCAGTTATTTTCATCCTTACCGCACTGATTTCCTCCTGTTCAACACATTCATGGATGAAGCAATTGCAAGAACCTGAAAATGGCCTTACAATTGCCTTTTACAATGTAGAGAACCTTTTTGATACCATCGATGACCCAACTATCAACGATAAGGCTTATTTACCTGACAGTGAGGTTGCCTGGAACACTGAGCGCTATTTTTCAAAACTCGATAACCTTGGACGGGTAATTGCAGCTATGGATACGCTCGATTTTCCACATTTGCTTGGTTTGAGCGAAGTTGAAAACCAAACAGTACTTGACGATTTGCGCAACAATCAGTTTATCAAAAAGGCCGATTATAAAATTATCCATCACGAAGGCCCAGACAGACGCGGGATTGAGGTGGCCATGCTATATCGTCCGCAGTTTTTTAAACCCTTGCATACACAGCCATTGAAGGTTCAATGGGAAGGTATGGGAAGGTCAATCCCCCGTGACATCCTTTATGTTAAGGGAATAGTTGCCTCCAAAGACACTTTACACCTTTTTGTAAACCACTGGTCGTCGCGTATGGGCGGACAAGAGCAGTCGGAACACTTGCGTATCGGGCAGGCCCGCTTTTTGCGCGGAATTGTTGATTCGTTGCTGGCAATCAACAGGCACAGCAACATCATTATTATGGGTGATTTTAACGACAATCCGGATGATGCCAGCCTTTTTGCACATTTGAAAGCTTATGCGCCACACGAAGAAATCCATGCAGGACAGCTCTTCAACCTGGCGATGGAACCCTACCTGCTTGGCGAAGGCACCTTATATTATAGAAGCTGGGACTATTTTGACCAAATCATCGTTTCGTCCAACCTGCTTGAGCCCCGACAAGGAAGCCTGAGGGCCGGCCCTATAGAAGTGATAAAAAAACACTGGATGCTATTTACTCCGCGAAACGGCGTTCCAAGGCCCAATCGCACGGCCACTTCCAAAAGTTATTTTGGCGGCTTCAGCGACCATCTGCCTGTTATGACCAGAATTGCTTTCGATCAGCAGGAGTAGCTTAATTTCTAACTTCGTTTATGAGATTTCCGTCCTCATCCCATGATCGCCACAATCCTGTCCGCTCGTCATCGGCATATTGCCCCTCAATCATTTTGCGTCCGTTGGCATGGTAAACCACCGCCTTGCCCTGCCTTTTTCCTTTTTCAAAAAAACCTTCGCTCCAAAGGTTGCCGTCCTCGTACCATGATTGCCACAGGCCATTCCTTTCTCCGTTCAGTAGCGGCCCTTCAAGGCTTTTCATGCCATTGCTATGGTATTGAATCTCACGGATGGCTTCCGGTTCGCCATCAATATCGGCAAATAAACGAACCAGTTTTGGATGGCCATTGTCCCAAATATCAACCATTTCGCTATGTGTGGGCACCAATTCCCTTTCCGGTGATTGGCAGGCTGAATAAAATAGCATCAACGAACTGATGAGGATTATTAAACGCATGATAAAACTGTTTTAACGTTCAAAAACAAGGCGTTGACCCATTACCGAATTATCAAACTGCCCTTCACTATAAACGAGGCGGCCATTCACAAATGTATGGGTTATGGCCGAACTAAAGGTCTCCTCTTCAAAAGGCGACCAGCCCGCTTTGTATAATATATTTGATGGCTTTACCACCCAAGGTGATTCCGGGTCAACAAGTACCAGGTCCGCATGATAGCCAGGCCTGATAAAGCCCCGCTTTGCGATATTGAAGCAAATGGCCGGATGGTGACACATCTTTTCAACCATTTGCACCAGGCTGATCCTGCCCTCCTTCTGTTTTTCCATCATGGCAGGCAACAAATGCTGCACGAGCGGGCCACCCGAAGGTGCCGCAAAATAAGGCCTGTTTTTCTCTTCCAGGCTGTGCGGGGCATGGTCGGTGGCCACCACATCCAGTCGGCCATCAAGCAAGGCTTGCCACAGGGCTTCGCGGTCCTTGCCGGTTTTTACCGCCGGATTCCATTTGATGAAATTACCTTTGCGTTCATAATCCAGGTCGGTAAACCATAAATGGTGCAGGCACACTTCGGCTGTTATCCTTTTTTCTGCAAGAGGCAATTCGTTACTGAAAAGTGTCATTTCCCTGGCGGTGGACAGGTGCAGCACGTGCAAGCGGGTATTGAAGCGCATCGCCAGTTCAACGGCTTCGCTGGATGAGGCATAACAGGCCTCCGCATCGCGGATAAGTGGATGGATGCGTGTTGGGGCTTGGTCGCCAAATTGAGCCTGATATTTTTGGTGATTTTGCTGCACTCGTTGCTCCGATTCGCAATGAACGGCCACCAAACAAGGTGCCTCGGCAAAAACACCTTCGAGGGTTTCGCGCCGGTCAACCAACATATTGCCTGTGCTTGACCCCATAAACACCTTAATACCACACACTTTAGCAGGGTCGGTTTTTACCACTTCCTTCAGATTGTCGTTCGAAGCCCCCATATAAAAAGAATAATTGGCCAAGGACTTTTCGGCAGCCAACTGGTATTTTTCTTCAAGCAACTCCTGTGTTAAAGTATTGGGAATGGTATTGGGCATTTCCATAAAACTGGTGATACCACCGGCAATTGCAGCACGGCTTTCGGTGTAGATATCAGCTTTATAAGTAAGGCCTGGTTCGCGGAAATGCACCTGGTCGTCAATAATTCCTGGAATTAATAACTTGCCCCGGGCATCAATTTGCTCGTAATGTGCGTATTTCGCCAACTCCACGGCTGTCCCATCCTTCAAAATGGCCTCAATCAATCCATTGCTAATGGCCACATCCCCCTTAATATCAAGGCCTTCGTTGAGTATTCTGGCTGAACGTATGAGGTATTTAGATGACATAATCAGTTTTTTAATGAAGCGGCAGGTTTAATGCGACCCAACAAACCACGGAAGCGGAGGGTGATTACCCCAAAAACAGCTTCCTTGAAGATGCTGTTTGTCATTTTTGAAACACCATCTGTGCGGTCCGTAAAAATAATGGGGACTTCTTTGATGGCAAAGCCCAGCTTCCAGGCAGAATACTTCATTTCGATCTGGAAGGCATAGCCAACGAATTTAACTTTTTCCAAATCAATTGTTTCAAGCACTTTCCGTTTCCAGCAAACAAAGCCCGCTGTGGTGTCGCGTACCTTTAAACGTGTAATCATACGTACATAAGCCGAGGCATAATACGACATCAATACGCGGCCCATGGGCCAATTTACCACATTCACGCCTGTAATATAGCGAGACCCGACAGAAACATCAAATCCCTGGTTGGCGCAGGCATCATACAAGCGCAACAAATCGTTGGGATTGTGTGAAAAATCGGCATCCATTTCGAAAATATATTCATATCCATGCCGCAAAGCCCATCTGAAACCATGGATATAAGCTGTTCCAAGTCCCAACTTTCCTTTACGTTCTTCCATGAACAACTGACCTGAAAACTCTGGCATGAGTTTTTTTACGATGGCCGCCGTCCCATCTGGGCTATTATCCTCAACAACAAGCACATGAAATGATTTCTCCAAACCAAAAACTGTCCGGATTATCTGCTCAATGTTCTCCCGCTCCTTATAAGTTGGTATGATAACAAGACTATCAGATTTCATATCAATGCAGGAATTTATTGGTTTTAGATTGCATCATTGCTGTTAATTGTTTTTGTTTTTTTTATCCGAAATCTCAAATTCCCTGACAAGGTAAATATACACCGGAAAGTGATCGCTATATCCACCCAGATAAGTATCGCCTACATGCGAACGGTGCGGATAGCCCGCAAATCGCCCCTCGGTTTGAAGCAGATAGCGTTCATTAAAAACCCCGGCTTTGCGGAATGTATATTTTCCTTTGTCACCGCTTATCAAGGTCTGATTGAACACAATCATGTCAAACAAGTTCCATGAATCGCGCCAGGCAATGGTTCCAATGCCTTTGCGAAAGAAATCATAAAAAGGGTTATACAAGTCGCCGGGCTTCACTTTCTTTTGATTCCAAACAGCGCGCAGGTGGTTTTTCATGCTTTCATTGGTTGGGTCATCATTGAAATCGCCCATCATCACAATATGGGCCGTGGGATCAGCTTGCATGAGCGAGTCCACTATCTGTCGGGTAAGCTGTGCTGCCGCATTCCGAAGGGGCCGGGTTGCCCTTTCGCCCCCACCACGCGAAGGCCAATGGTTCACAAGAATATGCATGGGTTCGCCATGAAAGATTCCCGAAACCAGCAACACGTCACGCGAATAGAAATCATCCCTGCCTTCAGGCACAAACAGAAATGGCTTACTTGACAAATAAGTAAAGTACTTTTCTTGATAAAGCAAAGCCACATCTACGCCACGACGGTCAGGCGAGTCGTAATGCACAATTTTGTAATCGCGTTCTTTAATTTGCGGATCAGCAACGAGGTCTTGCAACACCAGGATATTCTCAATTTCTGATAAGCCGATGATTGCAGAGCCATCAGGTGTAATATCTGTTCCAATATCTGAGATAACACGTCCCACTTTCGAAATTTTGTCCCAGTACTTCACACTATCCCACTGCTTGCTGCCCTGAGGTGTATATTCTGTATCCCTGACGCCCTGGCTGTCAATTGTATCAAAGAGGTTTTCGATGTTATAAAATGAAATACAGGCAACCGTGGCCTTTCTTTCCTGTGCTGCTGCCGGATTGAAAGCAAGCAACCACAGAAATATTGAGAAGCTTAGTGTAAGCGTAATAAATGACCTATTAAGCATGTGTAATAATGTTAGCTGGATAAATGAACAGCAAAAATAATGCTTTTAGTATAGTGTTTGGTTTAGTATTCGCAATTATGGGGGATATAATAAGTTTTGCCAATTTTGTGTGGCTTTTCACAAAAAATTATTCGTTACTTTGCAGCCTAAAATCTTAAAGGAAATTAACATTTTACCACCCCTAATTGCAAGCAAAAGCTTAATTCAATCTATCTGTTTATGAGAAGAATACTAATTGTGATTTTACTTGGGATATTCACATCATCTTGGGCATTTTCCCAATCGGGAAACCTGTCCGGGAGGGTAATTGATCCCGAGACACGGCAAGGCATTCCTTCTGTTTTGGTAAGCCTGGACGAAACTCAGGTTTTAACTGATGCCAATGGAAGCTTTGTATTTCTTGGGATTGCTGCCGGAAAGGCAACAATCACTTTCTCGGCCCCCGGCTACCAAAGCAAAATACTGGATGTAGAAGTGAAAGACGACACCAAAATTGGTGAGGTCGAAATGCTCCCTACTGGTATTTCTGCCGATACCCAACGAATTCCCGAGTTTAATTTGGAGATGCTCGATATGGACAATGATGCCCGCTCTGAAAACATTTCGGGCCTGTTGCATTCATCCGGTGATGTGTTTAATTCGTTTGCCTCATTTAGTTTTGGCCAGGCCTGGTTCAGGGTGCGCGGCTACGACAATGAACTATCACCAACCTATATTGGCAACTCGCTGATCAATGATGCCGAAACAGGCCGCACCATGTGGGCCTTGTGGGGCGGGTTGAATGATGCCACCCGCAACAGTACTTATGAAAATGGACTGCGCACAGCATCAAACACTTTTGGAAATATTGGTGGTATTTCAAATATCATCACCAGGCCATCAGCCCAAAGGGTGCAGACAAAATTTTCATATTCCCTTTCCAATAGGAGTTATACACAGCGCACCATGCTGATTCACTCAACCGGATTGATGGCCAACAACTGGGCTGTAACTGTAAGCGGTTCGCGCCGATGGGGGCAGGAAGGATATATAGGCGGCACCTTTTATGATGCCTGGGCCTACTATGTAGGAATTGAAAGAAAGATAAACGAAAAGCATTCGGTTGAACTTACAACATTTGCAGCCCCTGTGCGCCGCGGAATGCAGGGTGGTTCCTATCAGGAAGTGTATGACATGATTGGAACAAATTATTACAATCCCAACTGGGGATACCAAAATGGGGAAGTACGCAATGCACGCGTGCGTACCATGAATCAACCCGTTCTCATTTTCAACCACTACTGGAAATACAACGACCAAACCAATATCACCACCACCTTATCTTATATGTTTGGCGAAACCGGCACCAGCGCGCTCAATTGGTACAACTCAGCGGATCCGCGACCTGATTATTACCGGTATTTACCCAGTTGGTTTCAAGACCCTGAAATAGCCAATCTGGTTAGGGACAGATGGGTAAATGATCCTTCATCGAGCCAGGTGGATTGGAATAAGCTTTATCAAGCCAATTACCTTGCCGCCACGGAAGGCAAACAAGCGCGCTATATACTCGAAAACCGCCGCAATGATATGACCAACCTGAACCTGAATACGGTGATCAACCACCGTGTAAACGACAATATTACCATCAACCGGGGCGTAGAGCTTTCTAACTACACCGTCAATTATTTTAAAACAATTGAAGACTTGCTTGGTGGCAGCCATTGGGTTGATATTGACCAGTTTGCGGAGCGCGATTTCGGGCAGGGTGATGTGATACAAAACGACCTGGACGACCCCAACAAGGTTATTATGGAAGGGGATGTTTTTGGATATAACTACGACCTCAGGCAACAAAGCGGCAAATTATGGATTAGCGGGGACTTCTCTTACCGCAAAATCGACTTTTTTGTGGCAGGGCAATTGTCCACAACCACATTCTGGCGCGAAGGATATATGCGCAACGGGCGCCATCCTGACAACTCCCTCGGCCAATCGCAAAAACACAACTTCTTCGATTACGGGCTCAAAGGCGGGGCAACCTATAAGTTTTCGGGCCGCCTGTTTCTCGAAGGAAACATCGCTTACCTTACCCAGGCCCCCTATATGCGGAATTCATTTGTTTCGCCCAGGACAAGGCATGACGTTTCGCCAGGACTTACAAGCGAAAAAATATTCAGCTCCGAACTCAGTTTTCATGTGAGAGCACCCAAGGTGAAAGCCAGGGCAACTGTTTACCATACGGAGTTTAAAGATCAAAACCAGATTTTGACTTTCTACCATGACGACTTCCGGACACTTGTAAACCATATTATGTTTGGCATCAATACAACACATCAGGGCCTTGAGCTGGGTGGCGAAGTGCATATGCTCTATGATGTTTGGCTGCAAGGCGCACTCAATTTGGGCAATTACCGCTACACCAACCGGCCACAAGCGAACATTGCTTTTGACAATGGCTCCCGGCCTGATACCACAACCCTGGTATATCTGAAAAACTTTTTCGTTACAGGCACACCGCAAACAGCGGGAAGTCTGGGCTTGAAATGGGTAGGCCCACGTTACCTCTTTGTGAATTTAAATGTAAATTATTTTGACGACATCTACCTGAGCTTCAACCCTGAAAGGCGCACACAACGAGCTGTTGCGGATATGGCTGAATCTGATCCACTCCGGGCAGTTATCACCGATCAGGAAATGCTTTCAGGCGGATACAGTGTGGATGTTTCCGTTGGTAAATCATTCAGGATTAAACGAAAGTATTTCCTGCAAATAAACCTGATGGCCAACAACCTGCTCAACAACAACGGCATTAGTTCTGGTGGCTATGAACAGCTCCGATTCGATTTTGAAGAGCAAAATGTGGATAAATTTCCACCCAGGTACTTTTATATGATGGGAACAAACTACTTCCTCAATTTTGCATTAAGATTTTAAGAAGCTAATAAATAAAACAGATAAAGATTATACAATGAAAACGAGAAATAATTTTTTAACAGGACTGCTCTTTATAGTTATTGCTATCAGCTCATGTGTGAAAGGTGATTTTGATGCACCTCCACTTTATATTCCAACAGTTGATTTCGAAGCCAATACAACAATTGGGGAGCTAAAAGCATCCTATACCGGATTCCGCATGATTGAGGAAGATATCATCATCAAAGGGATTGTGATTGCCAATGACGAAAGCGGAAACCTCTACAAGAAAATAATTTTGCAGGACGAAACCAGCGGTATAGAATTAACCTTCGACAAAACCAATCTTTACAATGAATACAAGGTCGGTCAGCGTGTTTATATCAAGACCAAAGGCATGTATATTGGTGACTATAATGGTCTTATCCAGTTAGGTTATGACAATGATGGTGCCATCGGTTGGTTGCCTGAAGTACTTATGAGTAACCATGTTTTCCCGGATAGTTTGCCGGGACCAAAACCCGAACCCCAATCAATAAGCCCGACTCAATTCAATTCAAGCCTGGTAAGCACCTTGGTTAAAATTGACAACGTTAGCTTCAGGGAACCCGGGGAATTGTGGGCACCACAAGGTGTTAGTGCCACCAACCGCGGTATCAACGAGGCTGAATTAAGTCAGTTTGTGGTAAGGACAAGCAGTTATGCCAATTTCGCAAGCGAGCGTGTACCAGACGACAATGGAAGTATTACCGGCGTACTCAGCATTTTCAGAGACACTTATCAACTTACCCTCAGAAACCTTGATGATTTAAGTGGATTCACTGACAATGGCGGAGGCGGTGGCGGTGAGCCGGGTGAGTTGAATCCGATTGACGAAGTAAATGAAAACTTTGATGGAGCGTCTGAAAATACCGATATCGGCTTTACAGGCTGGAGCAATATCATTGAGGCAGGCACACGCCGTTGGCAGGGAAAAGAATTCAGCGGCAACAAATATGCACAGGCCACCGGATATAATTCGGGCTTGAACAGCATGGTCACCTGGCTGATTACCCCGCCGGTGAAGATGGACGAAACCAAATACCTGAACTTTAAATCAGCGAAATCTTTTTGGGCGCATAGTGACAACAGCGGACTTACCGTTTGGGCATCTACCGATTATGATGGTGTCAATGTAGCAGCAGCCAGCTGGACTCAACTTGATGTACGTGTGGCCCAACAATCGGATGCCGACAACGCCTGGATTGAATCTGGGACTTTGGACCTCAGTAATTTTATGAGTGGCGAATATGTATTCGTAGCATTTAAATACAAAGGAAGTAATACTGAATCTACCTCCTTCCGCCTTGACGATGTGTATATCGGCACCGACGAAAACGGTGGTGGTGGCGGCGGCGGCGGTGGTGGCGGCGGCGGTACCGGCGGGGGAACCTTCGACGAACCTTTTACCGTTGATCAGGCCATCGAAAATCAAAATGCAACACCCTATGTTACAGGTTGGATAAAAGGCTATATTGTTGGAACTGTAAAAGATGTAAGCTCAGTAAGCTCCAATGATGACATTCAGTTGACAGGACCCTTCGACAGGGTTACCAATGTGCTGCTTGCCGACGACCCCAACGAAACCAATTACACGAATATGGTGGCTGTTAACCTGAAAGCCGGCTCAGTTGCCCGCGCACAAATTAACCTGGCCGACAACCCCGATAATTTAGGAAAAATGCTCAATGTGACTGGGGTATTGCGAACTTACTTTGGCATGGCGGGCTCGCGCGACTCGGAAGGCACTGCTGCTGACTTCGACCTTGAAGGTGGCGGCGGAGGCGGCGGAGGCGGAGGCGGCGATGCCGTTTTCTTTGAAGACTTTAATTCAACTTTAGGTGCATTCACGGCCTTTGACATAACAGGGCCTAAATCATGGGAATGGGCCAGTTTTGACGGCGGATGTGCATACATAAACGGCTACGACAGTGGCTCCAACACCGTGAATGAAGATTGGCTGGTAAGCCCGGCTATCGACCTGAGCTCACATACCGACACCAAATTAGCTATCAGGCATGCGGCCAACTACCTGAACGGCAATTGGGATTTGTTACAGGTAATGATGTCAACTGACTATAACGGAACTGCAAACCCTGCAGATCAAGGCACCTGGGTCGAAATCAATATTTCAAACCTGCCTCCCGGAAACAGCTGGGACTTCTTTGATTCAGGAGATATCGACATCAGTGAATATGATGGCCAATCCAATGTATTTATTGCCTTACGCTACCGATCAAATAGCAGCACTGCCGCTGCCTGGGAAGTAAGTAAAATTGAGGTGAAATAAGTATATTCATTAGATTGTCAGCTTAATAAACTGATCTAAACATAAAAAAACACGGAATGCTGCAAATGCGTTCCGTGTTTTTTTTGGGTTCAATAAGGTTGCCTTTGGCTTAGCCAGAGCAAACCCTGTATAAGCAGTTATTATTTCAACATCAAACGTTCAGTAATTATTTCGCCATCAATTAAAGCCTTTACAATATAAACACCTTTTGCCAGAGCAGACAGATCAGTTACAAATTGTTTTTGCGCTTTAGCATCAGCGCGATAGACTACTATACCTGTAGAACTTTACAATTTCGAGCCCTGGATTTCCCTTTGTCTGAAACTGAGCGAATGCTAAGCTGCCCGTCAGCTGGATTGGGCGTAAGCAAGAGTCCGTTCGTTGCAGCTATTTCCCGATTCAATACCTACTGTGGGGCCTATCCGAATATCAGTAAGATAGAGCGGGGCTTGCCAAAAAAAACTATAGGTTTCAAAAAGCGATCCGCACATCAGATTGACCAAGGTAATCGTTCAGGTTGAGGGTGATACAAGGCGCCCTTAATCAACGCCACACCAATCCCAAACATTTTCAGGAACAAATCCATCAACCAAAGGATGTGAAGTGGCAAAATTGCCGTTTCCCATTCTCCGCATCGGCAAACAGCCGTGTCCAACTTTCACCACAATTGTCTGATATATAAAATAATCAGCGAATCGGCATAGGCCGGGTTTCGTTGGGCATAGGCATTGCCTGAATGTGAGATTCATATTGTTATAATTCCGTAAATCAAGGGGTGGTGAAATCAGCCTGTCCCTGTCTGATAGCATAGTAGTGTGTGGCAAACTAAATATACAGCTGTAAGGCCTCCCATCAGCACTTCCCAGGTAACTTTATCATCTGCCTCCACCGTCCAGTTTTCACCGGCAAAACCCTCAACGACTCAAAAAATTTTGGCCGTAAGGCAATTCGCTCACCTCCAACCCTGATCATATCAAATACGGTTTCGGTGGATTGTGTCGTTCAGGTTGGTAGCCGTTAAACTAACCTGAATATAATCTTCAGCCTCATCAAATTGCACTTCGGGATGCTATGAAATGCATCGGTGTTATTCCACGAAAGTAACTGTGAAGCTGGTGTAAAAACCCATTCCCATTCCCTGGGCAATAGCTCTGCTCTATCAGCAAAAGTTACGGTTTCACCTGAGCAGATCAAAAACCTTATCGGCACTAAATGCCACTTCAGGCAATATGCTGGTGCTTGTGGTAATATAATTTTCTTTTATTTCTGTATTTTGTCCCAAATTCGTTGGTGGTTGTCAGGGTCACCGTAAAACTACCTTCTGTATTAAACAATATGCCTGGGATGCCCGCAGAGGTTTCAGGCACTCCACCTTCAAAATGCCATTCCCATGTTTGAGTACGCCGGCGGTCATATCCGTAAAGTTAACGATTTCACCCGCCGGAATCAGGGTTTCATCAGCAGCAAAATCGCTTGTGTTTCAATGGGATGCGTAAATAAGCCCACCGGCAATTCCCCCAGCGGTCGTTTCAGGGGCGTGTCGGCATATTCTGCAATACCCAGAAATCAACATCGTTCACCGGATCAACCATAGCGGCTGAATAATTCGCCCCAGCGGTTGCGCCCGCCACCAAAAGTTTTGTAATAGGGAGCCAAACCATCCTTTTTATACTGAAGGGTGAACGTGGTATTAGGTGGATCAAAAATGTGCCCTGAACGAATAGGGCCGCACCGCATATTGTTCGGCTGAAAAATATTATGCCCTATAATTATATCTTCAAATTCATTCACCGCGATGCTGGAATAGGCACAACGAATTCACCCCCTGATGACCCTCGATACGCCCCCTTTGCAAAACTTCACCATCGGTATTGAGTTCCCACCATTGAATTGCTGTGCGGTTTGGGTTGCCGGCCGGCAAAAAGATATGATGCGTCGCCCAAATTTTTCCGTTTCGGTAAACCACATTCCACATGCGGTGGTCCACCGCATTAATTAACTGTGCAGAACCCAATTGCGGCAAAAAATCACCATTTGTGCCTGCCGATCCCGACCAAGGGTTGGGCGTTCCGATAAAACCCATCATGGTCAGTTGCGGATCATCAAGCGCACCATCTATTTTCCACTGTTGAATATAGCCGGTACCGCCCTGGTTCCCTGTTCCGGTAGAAACCATATAAAGTTCTTCTACCTCATTGTCGAAGGTATAGGCAGGCACGATGGTAAAGCCCTGGCTGGTGGCAAAGCGGGTAAAGGCAGCATCAGGTGTGCCGGCATACAAGGCTTGCTTATCAAATACATATACTGTGCGGTAAAAGTCACCTCCGAACATATTGCCCGAAACGGCTATCCAGTTTTTATTATAGCCCAGGCTGGGGTAATCAAACCACACAACAGCCTGCTCGTCGGCCAGGTAGGAATAAAGGAACCAATTGCCTGTTGGGTCAGATGTTTCTGTAACACCGATATAGAGGCGTGATGCGCCTGGTTCGTTACCGGCACACGCAACGAAAATCCAACGTTCCTCAAAATTATCATAAATAACTTTGGGGTCGAAGGTGCCCCCACCAGGAAGGCTGGTCCAGAAACTGCCCAACGTCATGGTGGCCAGCTCACTGCCTTGTCTGTCCTGTATGCGTACCTGTGTATTCAGGGTAACCATCAGATGCTCTGGGCCGGCAGCGCCGTGTACATCGGGAGGTATGGAATTGCCTGAATCATCCAGCCCCAGAAAATCGTTATCAGGCATGGGGCTTGTTTCACGCATAACGGAAGGGGTCACTTTGTCTTTCCCTTCAAGAAAAATCACGGCATCCGGATCAACATCAGCAGACCAGCGATGAATGACTGGGTTTGGTTTTCTGAATTCGCGCAAATTGATGGGATCGGTTGTGAGTGCAGCCTCTTCAATTTCAATAAAACTGATGGCCGAAAAGGCTTCTGCCTGACCCGTGGTTTTTTGAAAGTCGCTATGCGCGACAAGCTGGTAGGAACCAAGCAAAAAGGCCAATACAATGGTGTAGAAAAATTTCATAAGGCAGATTTTTAAGGCATTTAATAGGCCAAAGGTACAATTTGTAACAATTGGGCTGAAAAAAGTTATCTGTTGAACCCTCAGCCTGGTGAGAGGTACTATGAAACATCTGTTTTTTAAAAGTAATAAACCAACAGCTTGGGTGATGCATGCTTATCGAATCAACCGAAGATTATACTGCAAATTCACCTAAAGTTATATTTTTTAGTGATTATGATAATCCAAAGATATGTTCTGTGTAAACATGAATGTACACAAAGTCCTCAATGGAAAGCATTGTAAAACCTATTCATATTTAATTGCCTCAGCAGGATTGGCTAAAACAGCTTTTACAGCCTGACTAAGTACGGTTAGCAGGGCGATAAGCAGTGCCAATAACAAGCCAAGGGCGAACCACAGCGGATTGAGCCAAACCCTGAAAGCAAATCCATCAAGCCAGGATGCCATCAAATACCAGCTGAGCGGCAGGGCCAGTGCACCAGCCACCAAAACCAACAGACTAAACTCCTTGACCAACAGCTGAATAATAGCATACGAACTGCTTCCCAAAATTCTGCGGATGCCAATTTCCTTTCTGCGCTGTTCGGCAGTGTAGGCAGAAAGCCCGAACAACCCAAGGCACGAGATTACAATCACCAAAAGCGAAAAATAGCCAAAGAGCGACAACATACGTTGCTCGCGCATATATTGTTGTTCAAAATGCGTATCAAGAAAACTGTAGTTCATATAGTGGTTGCGGTCAAAATCCTGCCACACAGTTGCAATATCCTGTATGGCCGTTGCCGGCTCTGGCGTTTGAAACCTTACAGCCAAAAAAGAGGCCCTGTCATCGTTCAGGACAAATACCAGCGGTTCAATGGGATTGTGCAGCGAGGCATAGTGAAAGTTTTCGACCATACCAACAATTTTTCCTTTTACACCTATCCCACAATTCATATTCACACCAACAGGATTGTCATAGCCCATAAATTCAGCAGCAGCGCGATTTACCACAAAAGCAGTAGTGGCATCATTTGGAAAGTCTTTCGAGAAAACCCTGCCCATGGATAGTTTTACATCCAGCAAGTCAAAAAAATCATGATCAACCCTGTACAGGTTCATTGTATGCACCACGGGTTTGGCCGTATCTCCAAGAAAAAACATCAGCCTGCCTGATTTATAGCCCGGCAAATTGTTGCTTGCGCTTACATGTGTCACTTCCGGCAAGGCAAGCATCTGCTGCTTGACCACTTCACGCTTGCTATGCAAGGTGGAATCAGATGGATAATGTATAACCATCACCTGGTCCATATGTATGCCGGTATCGTGCTTGCGCATATAAGTCAATTGCTTATTGATAACGATGGTACTGACTATTAACCCAATGGAAATCACGAACTGCAGCACCACCAATCCCTTGCGTAAATGTGAGGAACTAAAACCATTGCCATGGGACAACTGCAAACCCGGACGCAACACCTTTACAGGCTTAAAGGCTGAAAGCACAAAAGCAGGAAAGCTGCCACTCAAAATACCCAAAAAAAGTATAACAAGGAAAAGAAGAACCAATGACAACCCATTGTTTTCAAACAATAGCGTAGCCAACGACAGATCAATCCCGATCAAGCTAGTGAAAAAGGGCAGAATCATGTGTGTAATAAGGAGGGCCAAAAGGAAAGCAAGCAAAGTGTAAAGCAAGCTTTCGCTTAGAAACTGAAAAACAAGCTGGCTGCGAAAGGCCCCCACGGCCTTGCGTACACCAATTTCGCGTGCACGCTTGAGCGAGCGGGCAGTAGCCAGGTTCATATAATTGATGGAAGCTATAAGCAATAAAAAAGCAGCAATAAAGCCAAACATATCCACAAAGCGCTTATTGGTATTCGAATGACTGTCGTATTGCAGGCGCGTGTTGAAATGGATATCGCGTATCGCTTCCTTGTGCAGGTCAATATCACCTTCAATGCTCAGGCCCTCAATCCAGGGTTTGATTTTCTGTTCAACCAATAGTTTAAGTTTCTCATCAAAACCTTTATGGGCATCGCTGTCGCTAAATTTGATGTAGGTATAACCTATAAGCCAAAACCAATCGCGTTGCATTTGTTCAATAACGGAATTGGAAAGCGTGCTGAACGACATCAGGGCATCAAATTGCAAATGTGTTTTGCAGGCGTCGGTATCAATTACCGCCGTAACCGTATAACTCGACCTGTTGATGCGCAGCAACTTGCCAATGGCTGATTCGCCTGCAAAAAAGTTTTCAGCTGCATGCTTGCTTATGACAAGGCTCCTGGGTTCTACAAGGGCTGTTTGCGGGTCACCTTCCACAAATGGATAATCAAACACCTTAAAAAAATCGGCATCAGCTACTGAATAGGAAGGCAATTGCAACATTATGTCTTCGTGCCAGATGGTAATGCCAGGACCATCGTCTGAATAGCTGCTGTGATAAATCAAGGTTGAAGCCTCAATCTCAGGATAGTCATGCTTCATGGCCTGCGACACATTATAAGATGCCAGGGCAAAATGATCTTCCCGTTCGTTGAAAATCAGGCTTTCATTCACGCGGTAAATGTTTTGGTAATTGCTCCAGCACCTGTCGTAAGCATATTCTCCCTGCAGGTACAGGAAAATCAGCACGAATGCCATGATGCTTACCGTAAGCCCGAAAATATTGATCAGGCTGTAAACACCTTGTCTGCGCATATTCCTGAAACTAAATAGCAAATTGCTATAGAATAAAATCCAAAACCGTTTCATGGTTTATCAGTTTAAATAAAATATTTTCAGCTAATTAGTGTCTGTCTTTAATGTCTTGGGCTTGAGCTTTAAAGTTCGAGGGCGAGTCTACCTGGCTGGCAGACAGGGCATGCAAGGAATGAATGTCAGGAGTTCCGAATCTTCGGGATGACTGACATGAATGACGCGCATAACGAAGCCATCGGACTTTAAAGACAAGCACTAATTAGGTATGCGGTAATATATTTTGGAAACGATACGCCATTCATCACCTACTTTGTAGAGAAACATATAATCGGCGAAAAGCTGTTTGTCGCCACGAAACAATTCCACTTTGGCCACTGCGGCATCCCCGCTGATATCGATGAGCGGGAATTTGGCAGTGACAAGGTTTTCAGCTGTAACCTCACCCTGTTCCTGCATGGCTTTTTTAACTGATTCAATCCATTTTGCGATTGGAAATTTGCTGAGCATCCCATTGCGCAAGCCCAACATTTCGAAAGCGGGATGAAACCCTTGCTCAATTTTGTCGATGCCTTGCCGGTTGTGTATGCCATCAACATAGGCCGATTGAATGGTTTCGCGGATAAGTTTTTCATCATTTTCGTTGCCGCTGACTGCAATCATAGCCAGCAAACCAAGCATCAATAAGACTGTCTTTTTCATGGTGTTCTATTTTTATTGGTTTAAAATTATCCCATTAATTGGGATACATTTCTCATTTTTTCAACTCATTATGTCTCTTCCACTTCAGAATTTTGACTCCCCATGTCGGGTCTTTTCCTGAACATCAGCGAAATATTCTTTTCCGTTGGAGGGCCAATTTCGACCAACTCCCAATTCTTATCATAGGCATTGATCTTATGCCTGAGTACTTGTACTTTTTCTTTGGGTGGCACATCATTGCCTTCCCAATCAAGCAGTTCCACACGGTATTGCATGGTCCTTTTGCGTCCATTGATACGTACATCAATTTCCACATTTTGCTCTTTATCGAGGTCTGGTATCAAAATCACAATTTCACGCATGGCCAATAGTTTTTAGTTTATAAAGATTTTACTATTCATATTTCAAGGCATCCACAGGATTTGACCTGGCTGCCTTTACCGCTTGATAGAGCACTGTAAATAATGCAATTATCAAGGTAAACAATCCTGAAAGAACAAAAATATACCAGGAAATTCCAATGCGGTAAGCAAAGTTGTTCAGCCAGTTGTCCATCAATAAATAAGCAATCGGCCATGCAATGATATTGGCAAGCAGCACCCATTTGGCAAACTCCGTTGAAAGAATTTTCACGATAAGCGTTTCGCTGGCACCCAACACCTTGCGTATCCCAATTTCGCGTGTCCGGCTTTCGGTGGTGTAGGTAGCCAATCCAAACAAACCCAGTGAAGCCACAAATAATGCCAATAAGCTAAAAATGGTATATAGCGTCCTGGTGGTGACGTCGTTCCGGTAAAATTTCTCAAGCGATTCGTCGAGCAAGGCATACTCGAATGGCTGACCCGAACCCATATCATACCATTGTTTTTCGATGTAGGCAATGGTTTGCTCCAGTTGGCCGGGCCTGACTTTTACAGCCAGCCTGTTGGCCCAACTGCCTTCGGGCAAAAGGTAAAAGGCCATTGGCCTGATAGGGCGGTGCAGCGATTCGTAGTGAAAATCTTCCACCACGCCAATAATCGGGCTTACAAAATGCTCATTTGGAGGTGTAGCATGACGAACAACACGGTCTGTATCCCACGATTGTATATCCAGGGCCCTCATGGCAGCTTCATTGAGCACCACCGCCATAGAATCGGTACCATATCCGCGCTCAAACCAACGGCCTTCCTTGATGCGTAAACCCATGGTTTCAAGTAAATCAAAATCAGCATGATTCATCATGACAATATTCACTTCATCCGGTGGCCTGCCTGCAACGCCCATGCTGTTTGAACTGTAATCGTCACCAGGCAAGTCGATGGAATAACTGGCAAGCTCAATATCAGGGTTTTGAAGCAACTTATGCTTAAATGCAGTCATATTCTCCGCCAGGCCATTTACACGTTTCACTACAACCACCTGCTCTTTGTCATAACCCAGATTCTTGTTTTGCATATAATCCAGCTGTTTGTATATCAACATCGTGGCTATCAAAAGAACAATAGAGACGCTGTATTGAAACAAAACCAGCATACTGCGGAAACGGCTTTTGGTCATCCCGCTGAACAACTGCCCTTTGATCACTTGCAAGGGTTGGAAAGCGGAGAGGTAAAAGGCTGGATAACTTCCTGCTATTAAACCTGTTATTAATACAAAACAGGAATAACGGCAATAAAATACCATTCCGACTGAAAATTAAACAGCAACTGCTTATCAGCCAATTGGTTGAAAAACGGCAAACTGATTTCAACAAGAAACAAAGCCAGCAACATGGCGATAAGGCTGTATAACAGCGATTCGCTTAAAAATTGTCGGATAAGTTGTTGACGGTTTGAACCCAGCACTTTGCGAATGCCAACTTCTTTTGCCCTTGATGCTGAGCGCGCTGTGGAAAGGTTCATAAAGTTGATGCAGGCAATCAGCAAAATAAAAAGGGCGATAATTGAAAAAAGATAAACATAGGTGATGCTACCATTGGCTTCGTACTCCCCATCAAGGTTTGAATGCAAGTGGATATCATGCAATGCCTGCATTTCATAGCGGTAAATCTGGCCGGATTCGGCAAATTCTTCTAAGCTAATGCCGATGAATTGCTGAAGCTGGTCTCTGATGTGTTTGAAAAGAAAAGGAACCAGCTTTTCTTCCATCAATTTTTTATCGGTTCCTGGGGCAACAAGCAGATATGTTTGCGCACTCTGGTTGAACCAACTTGTATTCTGATGCCAGGGCAATGACAGAAAAGAAGCCAAAGCATTAAACTTGAAGTGCGAATTGCCCGGCACATCCTTTGCAATACCTGTAACGATATAATGAAAGCGATTGTCCTCCACTATGGCCTTGCCAATGGGGTCTTCCTTCCCAAAATATCGCTTTGCTGTGGATTCGGTAAGCACAATGCCACCAGGTTCGGCAAGTACTTTTTTTGGATCGCCTGCGATAAGTTCAAAATCAAAAATTTCAAAGAAACTGGAATCAGCATAAAAAAAGGCGTCTTCAATAAAAGTATTTTCACCCACACGGACCGAACGCTGTGGTCTCAACATCAAGCGGGTAACATGTTCCACTTCTGGAAAATCGTCGAGCAGGGCCCCTGCCATGGGTGCAGCGGTGTAGGTGCTGTGAAACTCATTTCCGCCAAAAACGCCGTAAGTTGCCATGCGGTAAATACGGTCCGACTTTTTGTGAAACCTGTCGTATCCCAATTCATCGGCAATATAAAGCAGGATGATGATACAAGCGGCCAGGCCAATTGCCAAACCGGTAATATTGATAATGGTAAAGCCCGGCTTGCGGAGCATATTGCGGTAGGCAGTTATCAGGTATGTTTTGATCATGGTTTAAAGATTCCTTTGTTAATTTATTAAATAATTGCTGTTTACTCATATTTTAATGACTCAACAGGATTGATAACGGCAGCGCGCTGTGCATGAAAAATAATGGTTGAAGCAGCAATTACTACAGCAGACAGAAGCGAAAAAAAGGCATAATACCATTGTATATTGATGGCATAAGCAAACTGGTCAAGAAACAGTTTGGAAAAATAATACCCCAGGGGAATGGCAATAAAGCCAGCAACAACTACAAGCAACAGAAACTCTTTAAATATCAACATCATGAGTTGTTCTACCGAACCACCAAGCACTTTGCGGATGCCTATTTCGCGCGTACGCTGCTCCACATGCAGGGCCGTGAGCCCGTAGAGCCCAAGGGCGGATATGAATATGGACAGCAAGGTAAACATCATGAATACTTTCAGGGTGTTGCGATCGCCGGCATACTGCCGTTCGAGCCTTTCGCTTGCCACTACTGTATTAAAAGGAGTAGAAGGAAAAAGCGCAAACCACTCTTCTTCAAGCCTTTCAATGATCTGATCTTTGCTATCACCAACATATCTTACACACAATACACCATATTCCTGAGGCCGGATAATATAGGCAGCAGGCTCAATGCGGGAGTGCACCGAATAATAATGGTAATCGCTAATTACGCCAACCACCGTTCTGTGGTTGATGGTGTCCATAGTTGGTAAAAATCGTTTACCAATGGGATCGTCCCAGCCAAGATAAGCCACAGCAGCCTGGTTCAGAATGATAGACTCATTGATATCGTTGGGGTAATCGCGACTGAAGTTGCGACCTGCCACAAATTGAATATCCATCAGGGGGAAAAAATCCTCATCCACATACCCAAACCTCACCATAACGCGCTCCCGTGCTGTATCGTCCACTGTGATGGTAGATTGGTTGCCTGCTACCCCATTAATGAATGAAGCTGCCGCCACGGCCTCAACACCGGGCAACTGCCTGATTTTTGGCCCCAACAGCTCAGCTTTCTGGCTTGCATGTCCCCCTTGCAGGTAAACACCAAGCACGTTTTCATAGTTGTAGCCCAGGTTTTTATTCAGCACATAGTCCATCTGACGATTGGTGACAAGAACGACAAAAATCAAAACAATTGCGATACTAAACTGAAACACAACCAAGGTTTTACCCAGCCAACCCTTAGCCCGTGCCTGCTGTCCGCCGGCACCCTTCAATACCTCTATGGCTTTGTAGCGGCTCATAAAAAAGGCCGGATATACCCCCGACAGCAAACTCACCAGGATCCAAATAAACAATAAACCGGTATTGAACAATGGGTTGTGCAAAAAGTGCGCACTCAATTCCGTTTCCAGCATGCGGTTGAATTCAGGCAGGGCAAGTTCCACCAAAACAAGCGAAAGCAATATGGCAGCCAATGTAATCAGCATCGACTCGCCAAGAAACTGATAGATAAGATTTTGCCGGTTAGCACCCAACACCTTGCGCATGCCGACTTCTTTGGCGCGCTTTACCGATCGGGCAATGGCCAAATTGATGAAATTGATGCAGGCAATAACAATGATCAGCACAGCAACTACCATAAAAACAAGAACCAGCCGGCTGTTTCCCATCTGATAATTTACCTGGAATTTAATATGATTCGAAAACAGGTGCACTTTTGGAACAGGCTGCAGATACATCACCTGAGGCCTGAAATACGTTTCGGGTTCGTAATAATTATCCAGCATGCTTGTCATTTTTTCCGAAACAAGCTTGTAATCAACACCCTGCTGGAGTTTTACATAAACCGACATGGAGTTTGAACCCCAGCTATCCAACCAGGGAAAACTATTCAGGGCTGTTTCAAATGAAATCAAAGCATCCATCCACATATGTGCAGTGCGGGGTTGATCTTCCATTACTCCAGTAACCATATACCCTTCCTCGTTATTGAATTCAATCAATTGACCCATGGCATCGTCTATGCTGCCAAAAAATTTCACTGCAGTGGTTTCCGACAACACAACAGTACGTATTTCGCTGAGTGCACTGGCTGTCTCCCCTTCCAAAAGGCGTATCCCAAACAACCTGAATACTGACGGATCAGTCCAGGCCACATTGGGCTGCGAATAATATTGGTCGCCTACCCTGAAGTTTTGTGAGCCCCACGACATCACACGCACCGCATCTGTCACTTCAGGGATATCATTCAGGGCAGCTTCGGACAAAGGGGCCATATTCACCGCAACATGCTGCTCGCCTACCCCTTGCGCCTGCTGAACCTGTACCACCCTGAAAAGACGGTCTGCCTCAGGGATGTGCTTATCAAAGGATAAATGGTATTGAATGAAAAGGGCAATCAGTAAAAATGCCGCGATGCCCACCATCAGCCCAAACACGTTGATGATGGTGTACGACCACTGCTTCAGCAGGTTGCGAATGGCTATTTTGATATATGAGCGGAACATACTATTTGGTTTGTTAATTTATCCTTTCAATTTACAAAAGTTACACCCCTATGTTTAAAGAGGCAAGTTCAGCAATATGGGTTCTCCATTGTCCTACACCACACTAAACGAGCTGCGCTTGATGTCCTCATTGATGATTTGTCCGTCGAATAGCCTGATTACGCGCTGACTGTACTCGGCATCGCGCTGCGAGTGCGTAACCATGATGATGGTGGTGCCGGTGCCATTGAGCTCGCTTAACAGGTTCATTACTTCCTCACCATGCACCGAATCGAGGTTACCGGTGGGCTCATCCGCAAGGATAAGGGCAGGTTTGGCAATTACGGCACGTGCTACGGCAACGCGCTGCTGCTGGCCACCCGACAATTGTAGCGGAAAATGCTTTTTACGGTGCATAATCTGCATTTGGGTAAGCACCTCTTCCACCCTTTCTTTGCGTTCGCGTGCGGGCATACCCAGATAAATCAATGGCAATTCAACATTTTCAAAAACAGTGAGTTCGTCAATCAGGTTAAAATTCTGGAAGACGAAACCAATGTTTTGCTTACGCAAATTGGCCCTTTGGCGCTCGGTGCTTTTCGACACATCCTTATCAAGGAAATGATAGCTGCCCGATGAAGGGTTGTCGAGTAAGCCCAAAATATTCAACAAAGTTGATTTACCACAGCCAGAAGGCCCCATAATGGCCACAAATTCGCCGGCCTTAATTTCGAACGAAACCGCGTTCAACGCAGTTGTTTCCACCTCATCGGTACGAAACACCTTGGATAATTTTTCTGTTTTGATCATTGTATGATAATTTAAAGGGTTATTTAATTGCGTTTTAACTATTCATATCTTAAGGCTTCGGCAGGGTTTACCCGCGCCACACGAAACACCTGACCAGTGATGGTCAACTGCGAAATTATTATGCTAACCAGGCCGGCAATTCCAAACACCCACCAATCGATTGCAATTTGATAAGGAAAGCCTTGAAGCCATTGGCTTACGATGTACCAGGCTATCGGGCATGCTATTAAAAATGCCACGGCAACAAGTTTCAGCATATTTATCGACAACATGAAATAGATTGACCCCAGGCCTGCACCGTGTATTTTGCGGATGCACACTTCGCGCCTTTTGCGGTTGGCCATATAAGCTGCCATTCCGTAAAGGCCCAAGGCCGCTATAAGGATTGAAAGAATTGAAAACAGGATGAACACCCGCATCTGTACCCCTTGCTCCTGATAAAAGCCGGAAAATGCTTCCTCAACAAATCCATACTCAACCGGAAACTCAGGACTGAATGAAACCCAGGTCTCTTCAAAATGGGCAAGGGCTTCCTGGCGCAAATTTGGATCAATTCTAAAGCATAAAACATATGACGACTCATCCCTGAGATAAATCACAAGGGGACCAACTGACTGGCTTACATCATTAAAGTGAAAATCCTCTGTAATACCAACAACCGTTAATGCTCCCCGATAAGGTGCCTGTTCGGTATGCCCCAATGGCTCTTCCCAACCAAAATAAGCAGCAGCCGCACGGTTGATGATTATGGAACCTGATTCATCAGCAACGGAATTGGTAAAATGTCTTCCCTCAGTCACAGGGAGCTCAATCATTTCCAAAAATTCTGCTGTTGTTACCATAAAGGTATATTGCCTCGATTCACCCTCAACCCTAAAGGCCTCTTGCCAGGTAATCCGACCGGGTATGGCATTGGTATAAGCCACCTTGCTGATACCCGGATGCTGCAAAAGTTTTTCCCTGAATGCCGGCTTTGCATTGTTTATATCCGGGCTAATCCGGGCATACGCCATATTTTCAATATTGATGCCGAGGGATTTGCTGTTCATGAAATCAACTTGCTGGTAAACAATGATGGTGGTGCTTATCAGCGATATGGAAATCACAAACTGCAATACCGTCAAGATGCCCCTTAGTTTTCCCTTTCCACTTGCGCGGTCGCTGAAACCTTTCAGTACATCTATGGGTTTGTAAGCTGACAGCAACCAGGCCGGAAAAAGGCCTGCCAGAAGCCCCAGCAAGCTGGCTCCGCCAATGAGCAATAGCAATGTTGCCGGGCTCAGCAAATCTATTGATAATTCTTTCTGAAGCAATGCCTTAAGCGCAGGCAATGCCAGTTCAACAAGTAAAAGGGCAATAAGCATGGCTGCCAGACTTATCAATACGGCCTCGCTGGTATATTGCACCACAAGGGCCGGTTTGCTGCTGCCAATCACTTTTCTTACCCCTGTTTCTTTGGCCCGGTTGGTGGCATTGGCCGTTGTGATATTGACAAAATTGATCAAAGCGAGCAGCATAATGATAAAAGCAACAACCAGAAACACATGCACCATGGTACGGTTACCGTGGGCAATGCCCATTTCGTAGTCTATACTTTGGTCAAAGTAAATGGCATCAATGTGTTGGAAATTGAAATCGGGCTTGCCACTTTCAATCCAACTTTGTTTTCCGGTCAGGTGGGTGTTGATGTCGGCAATGGCCTGCTCATGCGGTGCATCATCCACAAGGCGAAGGTAATAGTTGAAATTCCAATGCCCTACCCTTTTCAGAAAATCCTCCTGGTTGGTCATGGCCGGAATATCTTCAAAGATGGCCATCCCGTTAAAAGATAGATGCGAATGGCTTACATCTTTGATAAGGGCGGTAATTGTAAAAAGGTGTTTGTTGTCCACCCGAATCACTTTGCCAATAGGGTTTTCCTCGCCGAAAATAGTTGCTGCCATTGATTCCGTCAGCACCATCGAATAGGGATTGGCCAGCGCATCTTCTTTATTACCAGCAACAAATTCATATTGCATAATACTGAAAATTTCAGGATCGGTGAATATGATATCACGCACATTGAGTAGTTTCTCGTTGTAGCGGACCGACATCCGTCGGCCATACATAAAGTCAACCCGGGCAGAATGCTGGATAAAAGAGAGCTCGTTGAGGTCGTATTTGAGCGAAGGCGAATGCAATCCCCATTTGCCCTGCACCAATCGCACAACGGCTTCACCATCTTTATGTTGCTTGTCGTAATTTTTTTCGTGCACCACATAAAGCATAATCAGAATCACCGATGCCATGGCTATACCCAAGCCTGCCAGATTGATAAACGCATACAGCGGATGGCGGATGAGATAACGGTAACCGGTGATTAAAACATTTCTAAACATGCTTTTGTACTGTTAAGGATTTCTGTTCAGGCACAAGCAACCAGCTCATGTTCTTGAAGGCTTTCGCTATAAGTATCTGATTCAAGGTATTTATTTGTTAAATCAGCACAAAGGTTCCAAACCCTGTCCTGAACCGATTGATCGGCTGCATAGGCTGGATACACCTGGGAGCCCCAAATATGTTTTGGTTTGGGGTTTACAGGGCCTTTTCCCATTGATTTCAATTTGTGGTTGAATTGCTTTCCTGTTTTATTCTTAAAATCATCCGAGGTGCACAACTCAAAATAATTGCTGCCCATAAACTCTGCCGGCGGGAAAAACAAGTTTTGAATGCAGGCAATAAAACACCAGCGGGGGGCAAACTTTTGCAAAGTTTCTTTTGACATCCGTGCCCCATTAATCTGCAATGAATTTACCGCAATGCCCATTTCCTTGTATTCCTCAGCCATTTTAAAGCTAAGCATTAAAAAGGCCATTTTTGAATCCCTGTAATTCGTATAAACGCTGTGCTTGTAGCCAGTTGTGGGTTTGCCTGAAACATTATCGAAATCGATTTTTTTACTG
>JAGYLH010000003.1 GCA_018400955.1 Bacteroidales bacterium | reverse complement strand
AACTCAGGGATGAATGGTTTAAATTGATCCCTGCCGACAAATTCCAGCGATCAATTTTCACATCAGCCTGCGTAAAAATATTCGTTGACGGAATATTTTGCTGATGGCTGCTGATGATTTCGCCCTGAAAACCCTCCCCTTCAAGATTCTCATAATTGCTGTATTGGTAGTTCTCCAGCGCAACTTCGCCACCTGCAAAAAGATCGATCTGGGCTTCTCCAAGCTTGAGTTTTTTATGCAATTTCAGCCTGCTTCCAATGCTTAAGCGTTGTTGATAAAACACATCAAAAGGCCGCATCTCCTTTTCATCATGCCAAATGGTAAACCCACTCAAGTCCATCGTAAATGTTTTGCTCATTCTTTTACTGAAACTTAGACCTGCCAGCAAACGTTTTGATTCCTCATAGCCTTTGGTTTTGAGCCAATTGCGTGCTGCCAATTGGGGGCTGTTTTCAAAAGTCAGGCTATCAATGGACGAAGGGATGTGGGATTTGAGGCTAACATAAGAAAGCAAACTCGTTATGGAGGTGTTTTCGTTCGCATCCAACTGCGAAACCATGCTGAATGCATTGCGGTGCAATTGGTTGTTTTCGCGGTATCCTTCACTTTGGGTGCGACTGTAAACAATGCTTGTGGCTGCACTTTCCTGTGCCAGATTCATGACGGCTGTATTCCTCAACAAACCAAAGGAGCCCATTTTGAAGTGGTTGCTGAAACCACTTTTTCGGATTTGCGGCTCCCGGGCCTTAAGCACAATCGTTCCGCCCAAACCGGCCCCATACACGCTGCTTGCCGGCCCCTTGATCACATCCATGCTTTGAATGAGTGCCGGGTCAATATCTTGCAAAAAGGTTTCTCCCGAACCATTTGTAATGGGGATGTTGTTGAAGTAAGCCCTTATTTTGCCGGTAGCATAGGGCACCCTGGCCCCAATACCCCTGATGGTTATGCGGTTGGTATTGTTAGCCCCGTTGTGGGCAAACACACCAGGCACATACTCCAATACAGGCAATAAATTAAAAGCAGGCTGCACCCGGCTAATCAAACGGCTGTCAATATGCGTTAACGATCCTGGTGTTTCCAATAGGCTTTGGTTGCGGTTAAAAGCTGTAACCACTACCTCATCAAGCAGCTGTGTCCTTATGCTTGCGTTAAGGGTATCAGGGGTTTGCATTTTAGCGATGGCATTCTTGCCTACCAACAGTATTATGAAGAAGAAACACCATAAAAGTATTGCTGTTCGCTTGCTGAAAGTGTATAGTGTATCCAATATCATACAAAAGTTTGGTTTTCTATTCAAAATGAACGGTTTTAAAACAAAAAGGCATCGTGTCAGCCAAGTTATAGCAAACTGAATGGTTCACCAAAATTGCATAACACGATGCCAAAAATAACAATTTATCAATCTGCTACCTCAATTCAGGCAGTCTGCCCGGTGTCCAGGGTGCTTTCATCGATTCCAATTGTGTTTGAGCGTCTTGAAGGTCTGCATCAATTTGTTTGAGTTGGTCTAAAATGGCCGGTAATGATTCCCTTACAATGTTGTAATTGGTTCGCATGGTTTGTGTGGGTGCACTGGTCGTGCCCCATGTGCCGGCAAGCATAGCCCCCATGCGGTGATTGATGGAAACAGCCTCGGGTGGCACTTCTTCCGAACTGGCCTGTGGTCTGGTACCTTTGAAAGTGAAATCAATTTCGCGCAGTTGTTCTGCTATAGCCCTTAGTTTAGTAGCCAATTCTTCTGGTGTATCTGGTGTATAATGCAGGGCCTGGCGCATATTTTCATTTCTTATGCCCAGCTCTCCGGCAAAACGTTGAGCCCCGTCCAAAACGCGTCTCAATTCGGCAAGCTGCTGATGGAAGTTCACCATTTCTTCCCGGTTAACAGCGGGTAAGCTATTGTTTTCGAGCACCTTGGTCGTGAATGATTCGGGACCGGCAAGCGGGCTTGTTTTTCCATCGTGTGCCATATCAATGCTAACGGTATATTTTCCAGGCAAAACCATCATGCCGTCCGAATTGTTATTGGACGGATTAAATTCAGCTCTGGTGCTCGCCTGTGCCCCAAAGTTATCATAGCGCATACGCCATTGCAACCTGTTGATCCCTTTTTTAGGTTTTTCATAAAGCCGGCGAATTACTTCGCCTGCCTCATCGCGTATGGTAAACACAAGGTAAGGCTCTATTTCATTTTCTTCTTTTACAAGCACTTCCCTTGAAGGCTGAGGAATGGGTTCGCCATTTTTGAACAATTCCTTTTCCTTTTTCAAACGCTGTTGTTTGAGTGTTTCGGGAACTTCTTTCAAATAATAAGTAAAGGTTGCGCCAAAGGGTGGGTTGGGTGCTGTATAATACATGGAACCAGTTCCATAGCGTCCGCCTTCTTCAATATACATCAGGGCATCCTTCACAGGGAAAAGCAGGGCGTCTTCACTTTTCAATGTTTCGGCATTTACATGGCGCAAGGGGCTGTAGTCGTCCAAAATATAGAAGCCACGACCGAAAGTGGCAATCACCAGGTCATTTTCGCGTTCCTGAATTGCAATTTGCGGAATTTGAATATCCGGTAAACCCGATTGGAATTTCACCCAATATTTGCCGCCATCCACGCTAAAATAAAAACTAAATTCAGTGCCCACAAAAAGCAGGTCGGGGTTCACAAAATCCTGGGCAATAGCATGCACTGTTTCGTCGGGGAGGTTGGCAGCAATAGAAGTCCAGCTGCGGCCTTTATCCATGCTTTTCAATACATAGGGCTTGAAATCGTCATTTTTGATGCCATTGAAAGTGGCATAAACAATATTTTCATCAAAACGGGAAGGCTGAATATCGCGCACCCAAGTATATTTGGGCACACCGGGGAAATTGTCAGCTTTGTACCATGTTTGGCCATTGTCTTCAGTTACCTGGATTAATCCATCATCCGTTCCAACATAGATAAGTCCTTCTTTTACTTTTGATTCGGCCAGCGAAACAATCGTGCCCCATTGCGAAGTAGAAACATCTTTCGACACGGCATTCGAAGGCCAGTATTTTCCCATCACCTTAAACTGGTTGCGGTCTTCGTTTCGTGTGAGGTCATCACTGATTACCTCCCAGGTGTCGCCGCGGTCGTCGCTCCTGAACAATTTATTGGCACCCATATAAAGGCGTGTTTTGGAATGAGGACTCAAAATAAATGGCGAATCCCAGTTCCAGCGGTACAGCAATTCATCTTTACGGGGCTCGGGGCGAATTTTAATCTTTTCGCCGGAGCCTTTGTCATAACGGAAAATATTGCCATATTGATAGGCCGAATAAACAATATTGGGATTTCCTGGCTCAATGGCCTGCCAGAAGCCATCCCCGCCAAGGGTAACGATCCATTCGCCACTGCTCACGCCTTCGCGGTTGATGTTACGTGATGGGCCGCCCAGGCTGTTGTTGTCCTGTGTGCCGCCATAAACCCAGTAAAAAGGCTCGGTATCGTCAACATTCACCCGGTAAAATTGGGTAACCGGAAGATTGGTTTTGTGGATATAATGGTTTCCGCCATCAAAGGATTCGTAAAGGCCCCCATCGCCACCAATCAGCCAGTGGTCGGTGTTGTCGGGATTGATCCACATGCAGTGGTCGTCCACATGGCGCTTGTTCAGGCCGATATTGCTCCAGTTTTTGCCGCCATCGGTGGTTACTTTGGATACCACTTCCAGTGAATACACCTTGTTTACGTCCACAGGATCGCATACTATCATATTGAAATACTGTCCACTACTGGTATAATCGCTCATTTTTGACCACGAGGCGCCCCTGTTGGTAGAGCGGAAAAAACCTCCTTTGTCATCAGCCGCTTCCACAATAAGGTAAACATAATCCGGATTTACAGGGGATACTTCTATGCATCCACCTCCCACATGACCAGAGGGCAAGCCGCTTGTAAGCTTTTTCCAGGTTTTGCCGCCATCGGTTGTTTTATGGACACCTGATTCGGGACCACCCCCAATCTTTGTAAAGAAATGCCTGCGCCTTTGTTCTGAAAGGGCGTAAATCACATCCGGATCGCGCGGGTCCATGGTAATGTGGTTGATACCTGTGTTTTCACTTATTTCGAGCACCTTTTCCCAGCTTTGGCCTCCATCGGTGGTTTTGTATAATCCGCGATCGCCACCCGGTCCCCAAACGGAACCTTCGGCAGCTACATACACTACATCAGAATTGCGCGGGTCAATAAGGATTTTGCCAATTTGCCGCGATTCTTTCAGGCCCATATTTTTCCAGCTTTTGCCGCCATCTTCCGATTTATACACGCCGTTGCCATAGCCCAGGGCCCGCTGGTGGGTGTTTTCACCTGTTCCGGCCCAAACTACATGTGGATTGTTAGGGTCTATCATTATAGAACCAATGGCATACGTACCATAATTCTCGAAAATCGGGCTAAAGGTGGTGCCATTATTTACAGTTTTCCATATATGCCCTGATGCAACACCCACGTAATATTCATTGGGGTTATCCGGGTTGATGGCCAGGTCGGAAATGCGACCGGAAGTGAAGGCAGGGCCAATGCCGCGCCATTTTAAGCCGCTGAAAACCTCAGATTTGATGGTGTCAACAGCCATTACTTTTTTACCGCGCTGTGCCTGCAGCTGTGGCACGAACAGCAAAATCACTAAAAATAAGGCAGTTAGATGCCTTATCATGGAATGGTAATTACAATTCATATCGTTATGCGTTTTAAAATTTTATAGATAAGGCAAATATATGGAATTCGTCTTCCCGATTGACACATTTGGCCATATAACAAATCGCCCAATAAACTTCCCCTTATCTTCCATAAGAAAAATGTATTTTTGCATCCGGGCATCTATTTCCCGTTTCGCTTATGGTTGCATTATTTATTAAGGAAATCCGAAGTTTTTGAGTTCCCTCATCGGCTATATGGTCATAGCTGTGTTTTGCTTGTCAATGGTTTGTTTTTGTGGGTATTCCGAACCGACTTTAACATACTCGACTTTGGCTATGCCGACCTCACCGGCTTGTTCTACCTCGCCCCTTTTGTGTTTCTATTCCTGGTGCCGGCCATTACCATGCGTTCCTTTTCGGATGAACGCAAAACAGGCACCATCGAAATGCTGCTTACCAAACCGCTAACGGATATGCAGATTATCCTGGCCAAGTATTTCGCCAGCCTGACCCTGGTTTTGTTTTCCTTGCTGCCCACACTTATCTATTTTTATTCGGTGTTTCAACTAAGCCTGCCCATCGGCAATGTTGACACCGGCGGCATTTGGGGTTCGTATATCGGTTTGTTTTTTCTGGGGGCTTCTTTTGTAGCCATTGGCATATTCAGCAGTGCCATCACCGACAACCAAATCCTGTCGTTCATCCTGTCGGTTTTGCTGGGTGGGTTTATCTATATTGGTTTTGATTTCATCAATTCCATGGCGTGGTTCGGTAGTTTTGATTTGTTTATCAAACAGTTGGGCATCGAAGCACATTACAGCTCCATCAGCAGGGGTGTGGTTGATACCCGCGATTTGGTGTATTTCATCAGCCTGATTGCCTTGTTTATTTCATTCACCAAAATTTCCCTTGCCAGCCGCAAGTGGTAATGCCTAAAAACATTGAAATAAGCATGAAAGAAAAAAAGAAAGACATAAAAAAAGCGAATATCACCGGGTTTCTGCTCATTTTGGTGGCCATTATTGTCATCAATATTATTAGCAGCTTTGCATTTACACGATTTGACCTTACCAGCGAAAAGCGCTACACCCTGTCGGAGGCCACCAAACAGTTGCTCAACAACTTAGATGATTATGTGCATTTCAGGGTTTATTTGGAAGGCGACTTCCCGGCCGGGTTCAAGCGCTTGCAGCGCGAAACCAAAGAAATGTTGGATGAATTCAGGGCCTATAACAAATACGTAACTTACGAGTTTATCAACCCCTCGCTAAGCGACGACCGGCAGGAGCGCGAAGAAACTTACCAACTGCTTACCGAACGCGGTTTGGAACCCACCGATTTGCAAGTGCGTACAAAAGACGGCATACAGCAACTGATTATTTTTCCGGGTGCCATGGCTTTTTACCGCGACCGGGAATTGGCTGTTGATTTTCTGGAAGCCCAATTGAATATGCCTCCTGAATCGGTATTAAACATCTCCATCCAAAACCTTGAATTCAAGATGGCTGATGTGATCCACAAACTATCGCAGCTGCAAAAGCCAAGCATCGCTTTTATTGAAGGTCATGGCGAGTTGGATGCCTCAAACGTTTTTGACATCACCCAAAGCCTGAACCAGAATTACCGGGTGGAGCGCATCACCCTTGATGGGCAAATCAGTGCCCTTACGCGTAGGTCGGAACCTGATGGCCAGGGTAATGTGCGTATTTTGCGCAATTTTGAAGCCATCATTATCGCCAACCCTATACAGGCTTTTTCGGAGGAGGATAAATTTATTATTGACCAGTACATCATGCGGGGCGGCAAGGTGATTTGGCTGGTCGATCCCGTGCTCACCAGCATGGACAGTATTTCAAATGGCGAATCTACAGTCGGCATTGAAAACAAACTCAGCCTGGACGATCAGTTGTTCAAATACGGTGTGCGCCTGAACAAAAACCTGGTCCTCGACCTCAATTCCGCTGCCATTGCCCTGCGGACCGGGCAGGTCGGGAACCAGCCCCAGATTGATTTTTTCCGCTGGCATTATTTTCCTTTGCTCAACCCTGCCTCGAATCATCCGGTGGTGCGCAACCTGAATAGCATCAAAGGCCAGTTTGTGAGTTCCATTGACACTGTGATGGTGGATGGAGTGCGCAAAACACCCTTGCTTCGCACATCCGACTATTCGCGCATATCTTCTGTGCCGGTGCTGGTAACGCTGGCCATGCTAAACGAACAACCTGACGAAAGGCTTTACAATAAGAAGGGCCTCCATGTGGCTTATTTGCTTGAAGGCACTTTTTCGTCGCTGTATGCCCAACGCATGCCCCCCGAAATTGAAGAAAGTATTGAAATCGGTTTCCTTGCGAGCAGCCAGCCAACAGCCATGATTGTTGTTGCCGATGGTGACCTTATCCGCAACCAATTCCATGTGCCCCAAGGCTATCCCCTGCCCCTTGGTTACGACCAATATACGCGTCAGACTTACGGGAATAAAGATTTTTTACTGAATGCCGTGAGCTATTTGGTGGATGATGTTGGCTTGGTGGCTATCCGATCGCGAGCTTAAAATCAGGTTGCTCGACATGACCAAAGTGAATGCTTCAAGGCTGAAATGGCAGGTATGATTAACACGGCCTTGCCTGTTGTGGTGGTGCTTTTGTTTGGCTTGTTGTTTTCGTATCTGCGAAAGCGAAAATATGCCAGATAAGGCAGCTGATGAAAAATTTAAAATGACAGAAAACAAATCTGAACTATGAAGAAAAACCGTTTGGCTTTTATACTAATCCTTGTTATGATTGGCTTTGCTGCCATATTGGTTTGGCAAAACCGCAGCAAAACAACCCTCAGCAACAAGGAAACGGCATTTGCTGTGCGCGACACGGCCAGCATCACCAAAATATTCATTGCCGACCTCGATACAGCTGATGTATTGCTGGAGCGCACGCCTCAGGGATGGATTGCCAATAAAGAATACAAGGCCCATAACCGCAAGGTGGAGCTGCTGCTCGAAACCATGATGAAGTTGCGGGTGCGCTCACCCGTTTCGGTAGCCAGCCACGACAATGTAGTAAAACGCATGGCAGGCATTTCCGTCAAGGTAGAAATTTACCAGATGGTGCCTCGCATTAATCTTTTTAACAGGATCAAACTTTTTCCGCGCGAAAAGTTGACCACGGTTTACTATGTTGGCGATGCCACCAAAGACAATATGGGAACCTTTATGCTGATGGAAGGAGCCTCCAATGCCTATATCGTGTATATTGTTGGTTTTCGGGGATTTGTGGCCTCACGCTATTCGCCACTGCTCGATAATTGGCGTGATTATACAGTATTCAGGAAACGCCTTGCCGACATAAAATCCGTTCGTGTTGAGTTCAACCAGGAGCCTGAACAGTCATTTACCATAGAAACAATCGATAGGCTCAATTACCAAATCACCAGATTGAAAGACGGAAGTGTTTTGCCTGGCTTCGACACCCTGAGGGCTTTGAATTTTCTAACTTCCTTCTCTGATTTACGCTTTGAAGCCCTGTTGAGAAACCAATTGCAACCCGAACGGATTGATTCCATAGTGAACAGCCCTTTTCTGCACCGCATCACACTGATCGATAATTCCAGCGACACCACACAATTGACAACTTTTGAAAAACGGCTTGAATTTGATCACCTGGCAGTAGATGATTTTATGGAAATACCAGTGGATGTGGACAGATTATATGGATTAACCAATAACAAAAGGGACTTCGTTCTGCTTCAGTACTTTGTTTTTGATAAGGTGCTTCGCCCACTTCGATATTTTGAAGAAGGTAGTACGGATGATGCGCTTTATTACTAACCAATAGTAAAAAGCCATTTCAGCACTCTTTAAAACGGCTGTAGCCCGCTCCCACCCAATCAAGTTTTTCGAAAACATGGGCCACAGCTTGTTCGTAAGTTTCAAAACTATTGCTTTTGCGGATAAGTCGCCAGGCTGTTTGGGGTTCACTAAAGGACCAAACCATATAGGACCACAACTCCTTCATCCTGCCAAGGGAAGTAAGCCTTTCGCCAGATGCCTTGCGCCTTTGCAGGTATAAATCGGTTACAAAACGCAACACTTTTTCCTTGCGTTCGTCAAACCCGGCATTGCAGGCATTTTTCAGGTCAATGGCCAGAAAAGGGTCGGCCAGCAATCCCCGCCCCAACATCCAATGCTTTATGCCCGGAAATTGGTTTTGAAAATTTTCGAAGCTGGCTTTGCTAAAAACATCTCCATTGTAAACCAATTCGGTAGAAATGGCTTCTGTGATTTGTGCAAAGCGCTCTTTATGCACCCCACCCTGATAGAGCTGCTTTCCAATACGCGCGTGAACAATAAGTTCTGAAAGGCCAAAGGCGTTGAAATGCGGAATAAGTTCATCCAGTTCGTGCGGGTCTTCATAGCCCAGTCGGCATTTGATGCTCAATTTCAGCGGCAATTCCTTTTTGATGTCATCTAGTAAAGCTTCAACAAGGTCAGGATAAGGCAGCAAACCGGAACCACGCTTCTTTTTGGCCACACGGGGATAAGGGCAGCCCATATTCCAGTTTAGTTCGTTATAACCCAAATCTTTGCAGGCTTTACCAAAAAGGATAATTTCGTTGGCATCACGGCTCAGGATTTGCGGGCTAAGACTGGAAGTAATATTCCATGCAGGATCAATTTCATGGGTGCGCATGCTACGGCCTGAAACTTTATAAATACCAGTGAAAAATGGGGTGTAGTATTTATCGATGCCCCCAAAATGAGCCTGGAATAGTTTGCGGTAATACACATCCGTAATGCCCTGAAAAGGGCCTAATGACAGCTTAAAACTTTGCTGCATAGCCGCTTAAGTATTTTTAAGAGTTGCCTTCTTTTTTACGAGAAATCCCCTGACCAGTCCGGTAAGCAGAAAAATTGCACTGACAAATGCAGCAATGCGCGAAAGGTAATCGCCCCATTTTACATAAAAGTGTTATTTCGTTGTTAATGTATATCAGCGTTGCCTGATGACGGCTTGTTCCCAATAAAGGTGTGGCCTGATACACCTCCCCACGCTGATCAATAAAGGCTGATATGCCCGTATTGGCCGAACGTGCAATGCTGCGACGTGTTTCGATGGCACGCAGCACCGAAAACAGGAAATGCTGCCGGTGACCCGGCGAATTGCCCCACCAGCCATCATTGGTTATAACAAAAATAAGGTTGGCCCCATTGCGGACAAAAGCATTTACAAAATCGCCATAAACAGATTCGTAGCAGATGATTGGCGCAATACGTAATTCGCCACCAACATGTCAAAAACAGTTCGGTTTGTCATCCACGCGCAAGCTGCCAATTGTCCCACCCAAATCGATTGCATATTTTTGCAAAGGCCGCAAAATAGACCAGGAAGGCATCATTTCAACACCTGGCGTTAGTTTCGATTTGTGGTAATGCGACAGCCGATCAGTTGAGTCGATATAAAAAGCTGTATTGTGTGCAAAATAATGACCCTCATAATTCCTGAATTTGCGGGCTGCAAAGTGGCCTTCTTCGGCTTTGGGGACCAAACTAAAGGTGCTGGCACCAATCACAACGGCTACATGAGGATGCTGCCTGACAAAATCGCGCACATAAGCCAGGCTTGCTGAGGATTGCGTATGCTCCATCCAGATTTCATCCTGAATGGCTGATTCGGGGCTTACGATAAAGGCCGTTTTGCTGTTCATCACACTGGCAGCCAATGCCAGATTGCGTTCTATGATTGTTGAAGCAGGCAATTCGTATTGCTCGGAATA
The DNA here is from genome assembly GCA_018400955.1 of Bacteroidales bacterium. Classification (GTDB taxonomy): domain Bacteria; phylum Bacteroidota; class Bacteroidia; order Bacteroidales; family F082; genus CALAZZ01. The sequence continues at coordinate 80,718 of JAGYLH010000003.1, read as the reverse complement.
GGGATCAAAATTGGGCTGCACAACAATGACTTCAACAGCCTCGCCGGTTTCTTCGTAATTATTGTAAATGGTGTTGGAAACAATCACCGGTATCATCCAGGTCAATACAGCTGCCACAACCATCACACCGGCGCGGCGCGCTTGCAGTTTCCATTGCATAAGTGCTTTTATTGCATTAAAAATGAGGATGTTCATCAGCAACACCCAAACCGTACCTCCCGGCACACCGGTATATTCGTACCATTGTATCCAAACAGGCTTGGTGGCAAACACATGGCCAAAGTGCAGCCAGGTCCAGGTAAGGTCCCAATTGTTATGGAATAGTTCCCAGCTGAGCCAATAGAAAATAAGAATCAGAAAGCCCTTGCTGTTGTTGTACAACTTTTTTTTGGTGAAATGAAACAACCAAAAAATAGTGGCCATAAACAACGAATTGAGGAAGATGGCCGCTACGCCCCCAATCTCAGTCGAGTTCCATATCCACCAGGTGGTGAGGCTATTCCAAATTATAAAAGCAAGCCAGCTATATAAAAACATCCTGCCCCTCTTCACTTTTAGTTCGGGATTGCCAAGGTAATCCTGCACAAAGAACAGGGGCACCAATGCAATAAAAATGAGGGGTACAAAACCCCGTTCAGGCCAGGCAGCGCTGAGCAGCAAACCTGATAATATGGACAAACCTAGTAGGTGGATTCTTTTCATTGGTAACTAATTGTGATGGCAAAAATAGGGATAATCAATTTGGATAAGAGTGCAAAGGTGTTAACTTGAGATTAAAAAATAAAATAAGGGCGAAACTCAAAGTACGTTTTCGGCCTTTCTTCCTGCGACAATTCACAGAAGATTTGAAAAACCTATTTCCTCGAAACCACAAATTGATGTACCGCAAAAAAGGCGGCTATCAACAACATCAGTATTCCCGGGTAAAAAAACGCGGCTTGAATGCCCCGGTCCTGTATGAGAGGGTGCACCAACAATGGCGAAATAAACTGTCCCATAAAAACAGCCATATTCATATGCCCTAAAAGCCGTCCACGCCTGTTTTCAGGTGCAATATGAACCATCCAGAGGTTGGCGTTGGGAAAGAGCAAACCCGCTCCCAATCCGGCAATGCCCAATCCAAAAAGCGTCAGCATATAGCTATCGGCATTGGATATTACGATATAACCCAAGGCAAACAATAAATAGGTCAAGGCATAAATCCATTGAAAACTAAGTGTTTGCTTTATTCTTCCATAAAAAAAGGAAATCAAAGCCCCCATAAAGGTGGATAAACTGATGGCATAGCCGATTTGGCTGTTGCTTACACCGTCGAAACTGGCCAGCAGAAAGGGAATTTGCACCGGAATGATATAAAAAAGTGTCATGCCTGTAAAACCCATAAACATTATAAAGTATGCTTTCGCTGGTTTGAAACTGTTTGTGGCAAAAAGGGCCGAGGGTTTTCTTTCTTTATGTTGTCCTGATTCGGGCACAAAAATATAGCACAAGGCAAGCGCGATAAGCGAAAGGCTGTATATCCAGAATGGCAATTCCCAACTAATATCGGCCAGCCAGCCAGCCAAAAGAATAAAAAACACCCCGCCAAAAGCCATAAACGATCCCTGAAAGCCAAAAAAACGGCTGCGTTCGTTTCCCTGCATCAAATCCCCAATCAGGGTGTTGATGGCAATCATATTCCCGGCAACGGCTATACCCAGCAAAGCCCGGCCTATCAAAATGAGGTATAGGTTGTTGACATAGGCTCCTGTTGTGCCGGCAAGGGCATAAAGCAAAAGCGAGCCAAGCAGCATAACCCGGCGGCCAAATTTGTCGATGGACCATCCTGCAAGGCTCGAAAATAGTACTATAAAGAGTGCCGGCAAGGTTAATATCAGCCTGCTGAGCAAGTCAACATGGGCCATATGCGCAAAGGCATCACTGATGCGTGGCAGCGTTGGTGCCACAATAGCTCCGGCCATAATGGTCATGGTGCTGGCAAGCAGCAAACTTGCTTTTATGGCATTGGTAACGCGCATGCTGTTTGTTTTATCGCATGGGCAAATCTATAAACAGCAGTTGTGAATCTTCTTTTACCTCTATGTCAATGCTTTGGACTTCGGAAATTCCGACAGCATCCCGCTTATTCAAAGTATCACCAGCTATTTCGAGACTGCCCTCTATCACAAAGATATACAATCCGTTTCCCTGGCCTTTGATTTCATACGATAAGTTTTGTCCCTGTTGCATATTTCCCATGCTAAACCAGGCATCCTGGTTTATTGTCAGGCTATCGTTTTGGCCTGTGGGCGAAACAATAAGGTGCATTTTATTCTGCATATCTTGCGCCTCAAATGATTTTTGAAAATAGCGTGGTTCAATATTGCGCTCTTTGGGAAAAAGCCAGATTTGCAAAAAGCTGCCCGCTTCCTCTTTTGAAGGGTTGAATTCAGAATGGCGCACACCCGTCCCGGCACTCATCAATTGCACTTCGCCGGCTTTGATGATGCTGCCATTGCCCATGCTGTCACGATGTTCGATTGCACCCTTCAGAGGGATGGATACAATTTCCATATTGTCGTGCGGATGCATGCCAAATCCCATTGTGGGCTGTATGATGTCGTCGTTCAGCACACGCAGCACGCCAAAATGCATGCGTTCAGGATTATAGTATTCTGCAAAACTGAAACTGAAACGAGAGCTGAGCCAACCATGTTCGGCACGGCCCCGGCTGTCAGCTGTATGGATTACTTTCTTCATTTTTTAAACATTTTATGGTGATTAATTTAATTATCTATGCAACTATTTTAAAACATTTATTGCCTCAGGTTTTCCTGTATTCGCAACAGGCTAGCCTTGCAGTTTTCGATATCTGTGGCGGTGGTTTGCAACAAGGCACGCTTCATCACTTCGTTGTAAATGGCCATGAGTCCGGCTTGCATTGCTTTGGCCTGATGGGTTAAATAAACCATTTTTACCCTTCCATCACTTTTTGACGGCACCCGCAAAACCAGGTTGTTTCTTTCGAGCTTATCAACTAAACGGGTGATTGTTGGCCTGTCCTTGCCCTGGCAACTTGCGAGTTCGTGTTGACACTGCCCGTCCTTGTTCCACAGGCTGACTAACAGGGTCCACTGCTCAAAACTGAGCATATATCCGGCCTGGTGAAAGGCTTTGGTTGCCGCTTTGCTCAGTTCGCGCGCTGTTGCTGTGCACACATAGCCGATTGAGTCGAAAAGGTCATCATGGTTCATGGTCAAAAAGTATTATAGTTGCATAAACAACAAAATTAACATGTTTATTGTTCAACACATCTACTGACATGTTGAATAGCATCTTAGCATGTATATGCTATTTAAACAGATTCTAAAAACGAATGAAAATGTGGTCGCTCTGCAATTTAATTCTAATTTTACACACAAATTCAAACAAAAAAACTTTACCATCATGAACAAGATTGCATTATTGTACTGGGCACCGGGCGGAAATGTTGAAAAAGCAGCCAACGAAATTTACGATCAATTTGAATCTGACCAGGTATTTATGGCACATTTAGCAGGTTTCGACATGCAAATGATTGATGAGTTCGATAAGTTTATTTTTGGTTGCGCCACCATTGGGGCAGAAGTATGGCAAGATGCCCGCGCCAACAATATGTGGAATGAATTTTTTCTCCACGCAGAAAATGACTCATTTGCGGGTAAGCAATTTGCCATGTTTGGGTTAGGCGATCAGGTGCTTTATCCCGATAATTTTGTTGATTCATTGGGTCTCCTGAAAAATGAAATTGAAAAAAGAGGTGGAAAATTGGTCGGACAATGGCCAGCCGAAGGCTATACCTTTATTGGATCAGAAGGGTCAGCCCAGGGCAAGTTTTTCGGCCTGGCACTTGATGAGGATCAGCAAGCGGATATGACGCCCAAGCGCATTGCCAAATGGGTAGCTCAAGTGAAAAAAGAATTTGGCCTATAGGGCAAATAAAGTTCGCTAATTATCTAATCCGGGAGCAGGTTTCGATAGTGTTCGTAACGCTCAAATATTTCATTTACAAACTTATAGGTTTCATCACCGCGGGCATAGCCATAATAAACAACCGGATCGCGGTAAAAGGATGGCTTGGATTTGTTGAGTATAAAAAAATCAACGTGGTTGGTCCAGATATTCGGGTTTCTATCATATTTTTCGGCCAGCCGTCTTGCATCCAGCACATGCCCAACCCCGGCATTGTATGATCCCATGATGAATTTTATTTTTTCAACTGAATCGGTAACTGTAGGTGGTATTTGCCTTTCAAGGTAATTGATAAATCTTCCACCGATATGTATCTGCTCTTCAGGGCTAACTGTAGAATCAATACCAAACTGTTCCATTACAACGGGCATCAGCTGCATCAGCCCAAAAGCACCTGCCCAACTTAATGCATCGGGCTTGAACTCTGACTCCTGATAAATCAGCGAAGCAAGCAGGCGCCAATCCCAATTAATCATTTGTGCCACCTCCCTGATGGTTTCATCATACACCGAAAGCCTCCCACCAGTAAGGGAATGGTAGTCGCTACTTGCCATGCGTGCAACACGATGGCCTTTAAAATACTTATCATGTATCAACCTTGCATGCAGCGAATTGCTGAATTCATCAAGCCAGCTGTTTATTTCATTGAGCAGTTCATTGTCCTTTTCTTTGCGCAATGCCCAGGCAAGGCGCTGTGGAAAACTGATGGGGGTCCGAACATCAATATTGTTGTGGTAGCGCGAATTAACGAGGGCAATATGCTCATCAGCCACTGTAAACATAATTTCGCCACTAGCCACTGCACCAATGAGCTCCTCCACCTCCCGATCGTCTTCAACAATAAAAATGGTATCGCCAATTTCATCGGCAAGTGTCTCAAGTCGTTTTTTAAAAATCGCACCTTCTTGAACATGAACTGTTTTACCTGCCAAATCGAGACTGCTGCGAAGTAAATTTTTTTCTATCTCGTCACGAGTGGACATACGTCGCCAATTTTCGGGCATTGGCTGAATTAAAACCTGCCTTGTAATAATTGTAGGCGCTGTAAAGTCAAATTTTTGCTGACGCTCTTGTGTTACCGTTAAACCCAAGGCCAAAATGTCGGCCTCACCCGACTCAAGGGCAGCAAAACTTTTTGGGAGGTTGTTTTTGATGCGGATTTCAAGTCCTACACCAATATAATCTGTAAATTGTTTTAGCATTTCATATTGATACCCCATAGGTTCCCCACGATATATGTAGTAATTTACAGAATTATAATCTGTTAAGGCAATCAAACGCCTGCGCTGCAGCACCTTGTCCAAGCTGTTGGTGGTATCTCCTGAATCAACTTCATCCGTTGGCTGCTTCTGCTGACAGGATAAACCCAAAGAGAGAATGCTCCATGCTCCACAAAAGATAATCAAGCGATACAATTTCCTCATATTTGCTTCTTTTTATGGTCTAAAATTAATAAATAATTTGAAAAGCCAATATTAACTTTTAAACAGGCAAGGTTTTGATGCATGCATATTTGTTTCAAAACCTCCAAAATAGTCCATCCCTCGCTTTCAAATGCCTATTCTTTAAATTTTGAGTGAAGGATCTGAAAAATTTGAATATCTGTAGCTTAATCCAAAATTAGACCTGCTGAATGGAGGAGAAAACGCAACTATCTAACCATAAGCCTAAACATTGAATAGGATAAGAAGAACCTCCTGATTTAAGCTTGAACAGCATGCACTTTCTTTGATCGAACACACAAATCTGACCACTATAATTTTCAAAAAACTATTAAAAGTGATACTTATAGTTTTTTTACTAAAAATAATTGACACCAATTAAATAATCAGTTAGCTTTGTACTATTGAATTAGAATAAAAACTTACCAACCAAAAATCGATCATATGAAAACTTTAAAACGGCTTTTGTTAAGTCTTTTTGTGTTGCTGTTTGTTATGCGGCTTTCTGCCCAGGAAATTGCGCCAGAAACCACCGGTGACAGCGACCCTTCCCACAAGATTGGTGTGGCACTGGGATTAAAATTAAGCACTTTCGGTCCCGGTGTTGAGATCACAACCAATATCCTCCGCACACTTCACTTAAGAGTGGGCGGCTCTTATTTTGCATACAACCTGGATGTGGACAGCGAGTTTTTAGGGGTTATGGGTTCAAATGAGTTTAAAACGGGGGCCATCTCCCTTATTGCAAACTGGCAGGTAGCCAAGGGCTTCTTTTTTGCAGGTGGCGCACTGTACAATATGTTTGAAAACAAAGCTGTTGGTACACCTAAAAACGGATTCCAACTGGGCATTATGGAAGTTTCACCTGAACAGGTAGGAGAGTTAAGCATTTCCTTAAAACCGGGCAATACCATATCGCCCTATATAGGCATTGGCCTCGGACGGACTATTTCGCGCAATGGTGTGGTTTCATTTGCACTTGAGCTTGGGGGGGTTTATCATGGAAACCCCGAAATAGGCATTGAGGCTACCGGCATGCTTGCTCCAACTGCAAGCCCCGAACAAACCCTCTTGATTGAGCAAGCCTTAAACAGTTTCCAGTTTTTACCTATGGTCAATTTTCAACTATCCTTCAGATTATTTTAGAACTTTAAAACCCAATAAGACATGAAAAAAACAATTAGTCATTTTAAGTTCGCAAGCCTGCTGATCGTGGTGTTTGCGCTGATAGCTTTTTCTTCGTGCAAAAAACTGATTGATGCCACAGAAGACGCCAAGCTAATCATTGATTTTAACCTTGTTGAAACCACCATCGATGTCATTATGGTGGATGCCGCTACAGGCCATCAAATAGGCCGCGAAGGTGATTTATCAGTAAACCTGACCATTACTGGTGCCGACAGGGATGCTGTGATGGATATTACGGGTATTCAGCCACAAAACTTAACTTTTTCAACACAACGTGGTTTTGCCGGTTTGGCCTTGGTGCCTAATTCCCAATATGCACCCAATGTGCTCCGGCCTGTAACATTCAATATTGTTGCACAACTTGAGGGGTATATTTCAACCAGCCAAAACGTTGTAATTACATCAACTGGCCGCAACCTGTTGCAGATTAATATGGTAGCTATTGACAACGCACCTGAGGGGGTTTCCATCGCCCGCGAAAGTGGCATAGGCAACCTGGTTGGTGGCGTGGTGCAAGACGAAATCCGGGTGAACGCACCAGGCGATATCGCCCGGGTGAGTATTCCATCAGGTACCATAATGCGCGATGCCGCTGGAAATGCTCTTTCAGGCTCGCTAAACATCTTGGTTGCCCACTTCGACAATACAGTGGAAGAGGCCATGGCAGCTTTTCCGGGTGGTTTAATGACCAATGTTGAGCTTTTAAACGGGGAAAACCAGGACGGCTTGTTTTATTCGGCAGGCTTGGTGGCAATCGAAATCACCGATGCTTCCGGGCGCGTGGCAGCCAGTTTTGATGACACCTCAATCGAACTCACTTCGGTGGTTTCACCGCAAACATACAATCCCGAAACAGGCGGTTTGGTGGCTGCCGGAGATCAGATTCCTGTATGGAGCTACGATGAAGACAGCGGCCAGTGGACCGAAGAAAGCATGGCTACCATCGAAAATGTGAATGGTCAATTGCAAATCAACACCCAGCTGACACACCTTTCGTATTACAACTTTGACTGGTTCTGGGGCGAATTCTGTTATGAAGGCATGTCATTTCTTTTTGAAGCCAATACAGATATTTGCGACTGCTTTAATATGACCGGCACTATGCGCCGGCAGGCTGACAACAGCTTTATGCAAAATGTTTACTTCTGGGTGTGCGATGGCGACCCCATCCAAACCATTTATGCCCCATCAGGCATACCTGTATTTATTGAGTGGGACAATAATATTTATGCGGGCGTTCAGGTTGACCCTTCATTCGAAACAACCTATATCGAAAATCTTTGTGAAAACACCACTGTCACCATCCCATTAATCACAACCGGCGTGGCCGAAGTACTTACTGTTGAGCTGGAGCTCTATTGTGCCAGCGCGCCCAATATTGTCATCAGGCCCAGCTTTGGCGTTTGGTTCCGCAAAGCTGATGGATGGGACTGGCGCTGGGCATCCATGGTGCAAGGTGATGCCGTAGTATGCGATGTTGAAGTGGGACAGGACTATGTAGTAGGAATGTATTACAATAACGATTGGTTTGAAACCACCGTTACAGTTACACAAGACACTTATCAGCTGATTGACTTTGAGCTGCCTGACGAGATATGTAGTACTGTTTTTAATTTATAAAAAAATCTTGAAGGCTGTCTTTGACCAGACAGCCTTTTTTTTACTATATTGCTTGCCAATTTGATATTGTTCTATTAAACTGCTGCTTTAGCCAAACCAAGTTTGCAATAAAGACTGACCTTATGCCTTTAAAAAACTATCTTCCATTTTGTTATAAATTTTCACTCCTTGTTTTTCTATCCTTGTGGGTCTGTCAGGCAAACAGCCAGCAAACTTATACCGACAGCTTGCTGCAGGTAATTGAGAAAAGCAAAGATCAATCTGAGCGCTTTTCGGCCCTTGTTGACCTTTCCAGAACTATGAGCCCAAAGAATCAGGATTCAGCACGCAGTCTGTTACAAGCCGCATCTCTGATGCTGCATAACCAAAATGATGTGAATTTATCCAGGTATTACAACAGCTGGGGGCTTTATTATTGGTATTGCAGGAAGTTTGACAGCGCCATAGATCAATATGCCAAAGTGTTTAAACTGCCTGAGACGGATGCATTACTTCCCAACCTGGCTGAGGCTGCCAACAATTTGGGAACCCTGCTCAACCGAAAGGGCAATACTGACAGCGCAGGAAAGCTCCTGCAGGAGGCACTTCGTATAGATAAGAAAATGAATCATTTAGAAGGTATTGCCAAGACAAATTATGACTTGGGTTTATTCTATTACCGGCAGGACAAATTTGAGCTTTCACTAAGGTATCTTCTTGAATCACTTGAATACCATGAAATGGTGCAGGACTCTTTCAGGCTGGGGCATGCATTGAACGTACTTGGCAACATTTATGGCTCCCTCAATGATACAACCAAAGCATTGGAAACCTATAAACGAGCCGAACAACTTGCAAAAGCAATTGGTGAAGAAGACATGGAAAACACTTTAATCAATAATATTTTTTCGCTGCTGATAGGTGATAAAACTTCGTTTGATTTAGCATTATCTTATGGGGAAAAAGCAATGTCCTATACCGAAGAAAATCAGGATGTTGATTTTATTATTGCCGTGTTAAGTAATTTTGGATGGCTTTATGAAACCCATGGCGAAACGGATAAGGCATTGGCTTATTACCGAATGGCAAGAACTTATGAAAACCAAAAAAATACAAAACCAAGTCATTTGGCTGGTTTATATTTTTTGATGGGTAATCTGCATAAGAATATACATAATTATGATTCAGCCCGGTTTTACCATAACAAAAGTTTGGCCATTGGAAAAGCCATCAAATCAAAGAGATACCAATGGCAAAATTTAAGTGGGCTATCTAGTTTGGACAGTTTGCAGGGCAACTACTTACAGGCATTGGCTAAGTATCAGGAAAGTATCGCCCTGAGGGATTCCATTTGGGAGCTCGACAACAAAAACCGCATCGCAGAATTGCAAATAATCTATGAGACAGACAAAAAGGCTGCCGAAAATATCGCCCTGAAAGAAAGCAATGTGCTTAAGGAAAAGGTTATTACCAACCAGCAACGCCTTTTAGTTTTTGGTATTGCTGCAATCATGTTTTTTGCATTGTTTCTGATCAACTTGCTGCTGGCCCGAAGAAGGCTCAAGTTGTACAATAATCGTCTCGAAGAAAAAAACAAAGAGATTCTGCAAAAACAAAATGAGATTAACCGTTACAACCAGGACCTTTTAATCCAAAGGGAGCAGCTGATTACGCTGAACCAAACCAAAGACAAGTTCTTCTCGATAATTTCCCACGATTTAAGAGGCCCATTCAGTGGTTTGATTAATTTGCTTGATCTGGTTATCAACGAATTTGATACGATGAGCAGGGACGAAAAAAAAGCCATGCTCTCAACAATGCACCGTAGTAGCGTGAACACCTATAACCTTTTGGTGAATTTATTAGAATGGTCGCAGGCACAGCAAGGCATGCTCAGCTGCAAGCCTGTTGAGACAAGAATAGCCTATGTGCTGCAAGATGCCCTGCATGTGCTTTCCTCGCGTATAGAGGCAAAAAACCATACCATTGTAAACCATATTCCCGAGGAACTTTCCATTAATTGCGATCCCGACCTCACAAAAAGCATTCTAATCAATCTGATTAACAATGCTATAAAATTTACAGCCAAGCAGGGGCTTATTGAGTTGTATTCAGAAATGGAAAAAGATCAGGTAAGAATTTACATTCGCGACAATGGCATTGGGATTAAACAAGCCAATGTGCAGGAACTTTTCAATCTGGGTGCTGAAGTAAAGCGCAAAGGAACCGATGGTGAGTTGGGCACCGGTTTGGGCCTGGTGATGGTAAAGAATTTCGTAGAAATGCAGCATGGCAGCATCTCTGTTGAAAGCGAAGAGGGCAAGGGTTCGCTGTTTATGTTCACCTTACCCTTGAGCCCCAGATAGGTTGTTATATTTTGTTCAGTAAAAATTGCCCGGCTGGTAAACACCAGTTTAAAAAACGAATAGCCTACAAACCCCTTCCGCAATTTGGGATGGGTTGGCAGGCTATTTCAGTTGTGAATTATGATTCGGTTATTCCTGTTCGGATAACTATTTCACCTTGGTCCAGTAGGTGGTGCGCCCCAGCAAGGACACGCCAATATATCCCCTGATTTTCAACTTATCTTTTTCATCAAAAGTCATATAACAACTATAAGTTTTTCCATTTTTTGGATCATATATTTCGCCACCTTCCCATTCGTCATCACCATCGAAAGTGAAGCCTTTTAATATCTCAAGGCCCATCAATGGTTTCTTTTTCAGTTCATCATCCGGATTGTTCTTGTCAAGCTTGGCTTTACCGGTATCGTCGTCAGTAGGGTTTTTAAGCCATACCAATTTGCCGTATATCTTACCGCTGCGTTCAAACATTTCCACCTGTGCATCTTCATCCTGATTGAGCCATATACCAAAGATATCGCTTTTTTTGTTTTGAGAAAACAACAGACTGAAAGGTATAATGAGCAACAAGCTCACTAAAATGGATTTTCTGATTACGTTCATTGTGTGATTTTTTTGAGTGAGTACATTTTTTAATTATCAGGGGGCTAAGATAATTATTTACTGTAAACAAACGCAAATTTGGCAAATACCGGTTTTGCAAATCCGCTTTTTGTAAATTTGTGCAAAATTTGACCCCAATGAAAAACAGCCTTATCATTCGTTTTATTATTGTTCTTACATTGTTTTCAGGCATATATGCCTGTTCTTCAAATCCATATGACAAGTTCATCGGCACCTGGCGCGCCGCTGATGTAGATGCTGCCTTTGATGAGCAATTGGCCACACCCGAAATGTTGAAGCAGGTTATTCAGGTTGAAAAACAGTTGTTTTTTAAATTCCTGAACGATTCCATAATGCATATCCATACAATGGATCAAACCCTGAAAGCCTATTGGTTTTTTGATGAAGAAAGCGGAAGAATTGATTACCGCTTTGCAGAAGCAGCCTCTTTACTCAGCGAACTGGGTGTTTACAAAGATGGCACAATCACCGCTGAATCTCAAACAGCCTTGGGAAAACTGACCATCACTTACCAGAAAGAATAACTGTCTGAGCAGGTTTTTAGGGTGTTGAGGTATCCGCTTCCACACCAACATCTAAACTATAGGCAGCGCTTCCGTCTGGCTGGCTCGTCGGCGCGCTTGTCCTTGTTGGGCGCACTCCCGCCACCCCTCAGCCGTCAGCAGGTTCCTGTTTTCAGGTTTACAATGAGTATAGGACAGGAATGACCCTCCCCGCAAAATCCCCGATTGCAAGCCACATACCACGCATTTCAACTGCGAAATCAGTAACATATTGATCTGTCACGCCACGTTAAAAGGTGGAATAAATTGTTTATCGGTCATTTTATAAAGGTGCCCGGCGATGGTCCGGGTATATGCGCTGCCACAATGGAATCGCGGACGAATACCAATCGTGAATTGCTTAAGTCAGCAGTGTCGCGATAAGGTGTATGTGCCATGCCATAATGGCCTGGCTTTGATCAATATTTCCTTTCGTATCCATATAAAACCATCTGCTTTTGGCAATAAAAAGCCCTCCGGAATCAACATTTTATTCCATATGGGCGTAAAATGCTTCCGTTATGCTGGCTTTGGCCGTTGGCCTGAAAATATTCATCAAACGCTCCTTTCAGCGCGATCGAACAATATCGGAAGCCTTCTTTATTATCATTAAAAGCTACCTGTGTAAGGAAACTGTTTCGGGGGCATTTATTTTAATCACCGTTGCGGTTTCACGACCACGAATTATTACGGGTTTTCCTAGCTGCCTCTTTAAGCTTGCTGTCATTCTCAACGATGATGATGTTCCACGGTGTTTTTAAACATATCCGAAAGCTTGTCAACAGTGATATGCACGACTTATACAATGGTTCATCTTGCGGGCCATGCAAACTGCCCGAAATAGTCCCTGACGGCCTCCCTTGAGGACCGTCCCATTGGCACTGATTCTGCGTTACCACGAGAATTTCAGAGGTTGCCCCTACCGAGCGGGGTTCGGCGTTCAGGGCTTTCGCATGCAAACAATCCACAAAGCGAAAGAAACAGGATAAATAAAGAGATTATCGATTTCATTGTGTGTGCTGGTTGGTTTTCAATAGAGAAACAGATTACAAAAGAAAAATCGTATAGCTTCGAAAGATAAAAAGTCGCCCTCGCCAAAGAGTAGTCCACATAGCTACCTGCTTTGCCCAGCTGCTTCTTCAAATCTTCAATTAATACCATTGCCCTTCTTACTCTTTTAGGAATTCAATACATTGAGCGAAATGTGTTTAATCTCACTATTGCTTAAGCAGGGAGTATCACGCGTTTCCCATTAGGGTGGGACATACTTTGCATACCGCTTTTGGCCAGCACAAACACTTGCAAAGGCTAATTTCTTAGTTTAACATATTAAAGTTTTTGAATCCACAACTTGATTATTAGTAATTAATACATGTAAATATAACTACCTTTTTGTAGTAGATCTGAAAAGAATACAAAACAACGAATACATTTCAACATTTGGGGGTTAAATCAATACTTTTTTTGTACAATGCCTGAGATATTCCAAACCAGAATCTTAGCACTTATAATTTTCTTCAGATAAATAATAGTTAATTGTTGTCGAATTGTTAAAAGGGATTTGGGATACTATTAAACAATTTTTGATGAACTTATTGAATCCTTGATTATTTCTTTATTCCACAAAGATTTCTCCTTAATTGTCAGCTCAGAAATTATCACTTCTAAAGCTCCTATTTGTCTCTGTTGTTCTTGCATACCAGCTACTAAAAGTGGAATAATTTGATCATAATCCATTAATTTGTTATTCCCTATATCCTTAGTAATTTTTATATCTGGAAGAACCTCCTCAATTTCTTGTGCAATAAAGCCAAATTTTGGGATTAATTTACTCAGTGAGTCGCCTGTTTCATTATCAAAATATGTGTCAATCATATCATATTTATAGGCTTTTAAAGCTTGTAGTCGTTCAACTGGATTCGATATTAAAGTTCTGTTTAATTTATATTTCTCATCTGATAGCCGATAATACTCTTCAGCAAATAGTTTATGATAATTAACCCAATTACTATAAAATGTCACTTCGTCAGTATTTGTCCCGATCTGAGCGTTAAGTAATGGCCCAACTTTAAATTGCAATTCAATAAAAGGATAATCAGGATGTGTAGTTAATAACAAATCTCCCTTAATATGACACTTGTATCCAGGGTTTGGCCAGTTTGTACCTATGCCGATCCTTCCATACGGATCAACTTTTAATTGTGCAAAAGATGATACTGTAAAAACTGCAATAAAGGCAGAAATTAAAATTAATCTAGTTTTCATGATTTTTTAGTTTTTTTGTTCGATTATAAATGAGCCGGAGACTTCTACCCAATGACCATTAGGATTTCCGAGACCTCCAATATATGATTGATAGGTGTAATTCCCTTCAATTATGTAAACTCTATCTTCACGCATTATTTCCCCATCTATATCTAACACTTCTCCTTGGGCACCTATCCTTGCACCCATTTTTCCTTTTAGTTTACAATTTTCCCTAATTAAAGTATAATTTGAAGTAGAGTTTGGTATAGGGCTAATTTTAAATGCTTTATCATCTATAATACTTAAGTAGAGAAATAAGTTGCGGTGAGTATAATCAGATAGGGTGTTAGTAAACCATCCTTCATAGATTCCTTCCGGCGGATTTTCACATATTCTTTCTTCTTTCTTGCATCCAAAAAAGACACAAATGCAAACGATACAAATTACCATATTTTTCATATGCAATAGATTTTATTAGTAACAAGTGTTTACATCAATATAAAGTTCTGAACCTAAAGACATCGTAAAATCTCCATTAATCAAAACTCCTTCCGATGCCCTAAGATAGATGTTTTGCCCCGAACCGATAGTATTTGTACAGGTTCCGTTACCGATAGTGATGTTTTTCTTAACCCTATTGTCATGTGTTGAAAAATTGTAATTACATACGTTCATATTAGTATTACAATCATTAGCCAATTCATAAACACGAACGTAATTTACCAACATTTCAGAGGGAAAAGGTGTTGTTTGATCAGGCGGAGCCCCAATAGCAAGATTCAGAATAATCCTAACAGGGTCAACAACTCCTGGATTAGGAAAAATTCGCACAGGAAAACCATCAATATACCATATTATTTTACTAGGTGACCATTCAATTGCATAAGTATGCCAAGATGTATAATTAAAATTATATGGAATTACATCCTGTCCATAGCAAAGTATATTGGGATCTTCCCACGGACACCATTGTGAGTATAGTTGTTCACATTTACAATGTTCTGGGGGACAAAAATCACAGTAATCCAAGTGTATATTTGTGCCAGCATAATAAGGAGCCTTTGCATCACTTCCCAACATTTCAAAAATATCAATTTCCGCTGCATTTGAACTATTAGGTACCCCTGAGCCTACAAATGTCCAGAATGCCGGCCAAAAACCATGGCCATGAGGTATTTTTACCCGAGATTCGATATACCCGTATTGTGTATTGTATGCCTCTTTAGTTTCTACCCAACCTGAAGTGTAATAGTACCACTGGTTATCACATGGCGAGCAAGCTCCTCCTATAAAGTCAGGATTTGGAGGGCAATAGGTAGGATTATTTCTCACTTCTATTACCAAGTTACCATTTAAAACCGTAATGTTATCATCCAAATATAATTGGGGTTCATCATCTCCATGTTTCGCCCAATCAACTTTCAGCCATCTATTTGCATCAAATGAATTAAAGTTATCTTCCCAAACAAGTTCCCAGTGCGGGTCGATGGGAGGTATCTGTCCAAATGTCCAAAAACAAAGGAACAGAGGAATTAATAAAATTGATTTTTTCATGATTCTACATTTTTATTTGTTTCACATTTTTTCATGTAAGGTTGCAAGCCTTGCCCAAAGCGTTTATCTTATTTTGTTTCCTAAAAAGTGAATATATGCCATATTTTGTATTTTTTAATTATTCAGGCATCTCATCTCTATCCTATTCTTTCAATTTTCAAGAATCAAAGTTAAATAAAAACTTTTCCTTAATGAAATGGATCAAATTATTTTTTTGTATAAAGTTGATTTTGATTTACGATAGCTTAAATATTGCTTGACGTTACTTCGTGGTCTGCACATATGAAATTATGCAGCTCTATTACATAGTCGATCCTTATTAAGTAAGTTTCAAGTTAAGATTAAATGAAATTTGGAAATTTCCGAAAATGTAAAAAATGAGGTTTTTTAGTTCTGCCTTCAGTTTTTCCATCATTTTCTTGAAATTCCAACCAGTAGCAGCCAGCAAGGCATTGATTTTCGGTGATTTATCTCCATGTAGGTAATTCTGTTCCATCCTAAAGTATTTCTTCAAGTGCCCGATAACAGGTTCAATGGCAGCTCTGCGTCTGAACTTTTTCCTTTTGACCCTTTTCGCGTATGCACTATCGCGTTTTAAAGGTTTGCCCGGTGTACTGATCAAAACTCCTTTGATGCTTTTCTTGCCTCTTCCTCCACGGTCGTAAATTACTTCTTGTGGCTTGTATTGAAAGTTGGTTTCTATTTGATTTATCAAAGGCTCAATTGTCTGACTGTCATGCGGATTGCCTTTAAACGACTCTATGCCTATCACCACCAGATTATTGGGATTTACCATTAGCCCAATCTTGTTACCAAACTCATACTGCTTGTGTGCTTTTCCTTTGGCAATACAGCTGGTAAATGGTTTGTGAAAACTGTAAATCTTGTCCTTATCGTGTTTGCCTTGCTGAAGAGCTTTCCAAAACAACTCTAATTGATTGGCATACTTTTCAATGGTTTCTCTGTCAAGCATTCGTTCCAGCTCTCGTAACTGGCGCCCGGCTAGTGTCTTGAGTTTCTGCTGTGCTTTAATTGCCTTTTTGCGGCGTTTGGGATGAGTGGAGTTGTGTGTGTCACGAAGGAGTTGTTTGCTGGTGCGCTTGTAGGTTTGTCGTTGCTTTAGGTTTTCTTTTCCTGCAATGGAATTACACAGGTCTATCACTTTTTTGGCCAACTTCGCATCGGTTGGAAAAGTGGTGTTGTTTTCCTGAACGGTGGTATCTGAAAGCAACATTTTGCATTTAGCCTGCTTGCCATGAATATCAACCGAGTGCTTGAAGATCTTTTCAAAACCTTCTTCTCCAATTCGCTTGCGAAAATGCACAAAGTCACTTGGATCGAATGGGAACTGGTGCTGAAAATAGGCTTGGCCGCTAAAATACTGCATGTAAGGATTCATAATCCAGGTAGTAGCCAGGGTTTCATCTCCCAGATTATAAATCCGTTTGAGTATCAGACATCCTACCATTAGTCTAATGGGCATTGCTGGCTGACCGGTATGCGAATACAAGTCAGCAAACTCATCCTCTAATTGTTTCCAGTCAATCTTCTGGCTCAACAAAACTAACTCGTGGCGCATATCTATGAAATCTGATAATAATGGCCTGAACAATTCTCTTTGATTTTGATTAGGTGTTTTTCCGATCATTTTCTGCAAGCTTTTGATATAAAATTACGCTTTTTCTTGCAGTTCTTAACATCAAAAAACATCAGTTATTAACATTATTATGTTGATTATCAACAATCTAAAACCTTATTAAGGATCGACTACATAGCTAAAACAAAAAGAGTTGCGAAGAAAATCAATTCCATATCTGCATAGCATAAAGAAAAACAGGTGTTCTTTCTGATCATGAATTATCAAAAATGATTATTGCTTGGGCTGACACAGAAAGAGTAATAGCCCGGCACTATAAATTAAGATATTGCCTTGCAAAAATTCCGTCTAAACAACTTTTTCTGTGTAAAAAATCTATTACAGGCCCTTGCTTAAACAGAAGGCACCATCAACCAACGCGGGCTATACGCAATTTTTGCCCGGGCTTTATGCGAGAAGTATTACCCAAACTATTGAGCTTTTTGATTTGCTCCACAGTTACACCATCATAGGCGCGGGCAATATCCCAAAGTGTGTCGCCCGATTTAACAGTATGGATCATAAATTGACCATCGACTTTGGCTTTTGGGCAGAAGCCTCTTCAGGAGGATAAACCCTCGCTTCTGGCCCTATTTGAATTATTAAGTGCCAATGTTATTTCCATTCATTTTTAAAGTCAGTTACCGAGATTTGTAACGTTGGGCAATTTGCTTTAATCATTTCATATCATTTTAACTGTGTGGTAAATTGATAAAGCTATTGATGACACTAAATTAGAGTGAAATATATTTGGGTGACAGTGTTCCCAGGCTTCTTAAACCATTAATCTTTGCCTGGTATATTGTATTGAGCCACCAGGATATTCCTCTTTAAGCTAACTTGCGCTCACCTGTATCTTTTAGCAATCAATGCGGGTTTTAACCACTGCGCACCTGTCTGCACACTCTGATCGCTTACATCTTTTATTTGCGACAGGAGCTTTTCTTTTTCGATACCCTTTTTCGTTTTATAGGCATATAGTTCTTGTTCATTATTCAGAAAAGATTAAAATCGGCGCTACGGATTCTATAAATGAATATGAGGACTATGAAGCGGGATAATTTCGTTTTATATTGTGGATTAAAAACTTCAGGTCGGCCATGAAGGTTGGCATTTCTGTACAATTGATCAAGTGAAAGCACTTCGCGTACACTCGTATCCGGTGCCATGCATCATCACCTTCGCTGAGTGCAGGTGGGTAAATATTGTACTCGGCAGCGGCATGGCTCATCTGCGCCAGTTGCAGCAGCTAGTAAAGGCTGGTACGTAACAATGTTTCGCGCACCAGCAGAAAAGGCCACACGGCACCACAGCAGTCTAAATTTACTACCACGCCTGATGGCGCGGTTTACGTTGCCTGCCCCGGCATTGTAGGCAGCCAACACGAAACCAGTCTTCATAAATATTGTACAGATCGCGCATATCTCTGCGGCTGCCTAGTAGCTTTATGAGGTCGTGCCTGTCGTCAACCAGCAGAGTCACACGCAAATTGCCTTGGTCATACATAAACTGCCACCGATCACGAGCGCTATCTTTGAACCGCTGTTTGGGTTAAGGCTGATTCAATTACAATAGATCTTTCATTTCCCAGAAGAAGATATCGTAACATTCGACACTTCCTCAACCTGGGGAAAATATCTATCGTGCATAAGACTATTAATTGTGTAGGTCCGCGCTCTGCACATGTAAGCTCAACAATAAACTTCTTTGGCTGTTATAAAACCAATTCAATGGGCGTTTCCCGCAACAGACGAGCAATCGGTGTTCTCAAACTGTTCATTATAAATCAGACGTAGTCAAGGTTCAGTTCAGGGCATTCTTTGCTTTAAAAGTGAATCAACAATAAGTACCTTCTGATCAAAATAATGAATGCGAGGTCGAACTCTCAAGCATGCGCACCTGAGTGAATCATCGATAAAGCCAGTGCTGATCATATCAAGCTAGCACTTCTCCTAGTTGAAAGAAGTGAATCCGCTTCTACTTTAAGTTTCATATACAAACTATCACCCGCAGAATTTCGTCGATGTAGACATGACTGAAACTGGCCCAATGCTTAAAAATAATGTAATATGATAACTATATGTCAGCTGGTTACAAATCTGCAGCAAAATATTTGGTAAAATTAATCAACGGCAAAAGTAATGTAAAAAGTATGGGAAATAGAATCGGGCAAAGTTCTAAATCAACAGGAGGGCGTTAATAGAACAGTGTTTTTGGGGAATCATTAAAAGAAAGGCTACATTACGGGTATTATACTGTTTTCATTTATATTTTGTGAAAAACAAACCAAAAACACATCATAATAATCAGTTCAAAAGAACATTTACCATATTACCGAGCAGTAAGCATCAGGCAGCATTTGCATCTAATCCTGAGAACCAGCTTTCAGGAAAAGGCAACAGCCGATGCCGGTATCAGCTAAGCTCAAAAGCAGCAGTGAACATACCACCAAATATTCCGGACAATGGCATTGTAGCGCACTATCTTGGCCCGGTCACTTGCTGAGGCAGTCTGCTGGCTTTACGCTGAACTTCGGCGCCTTACCCATTCAGGGAATCAACCTCAAATGAATATTGTTCATAAAAACCGGGTGTAATGCATGCCTGTGGTCACGATGCCCATGAGCCGTCTCCTGTGTTGCGAAGCAGAAATTCGAGTCGGTTTGACAACATTTTCGAGTTTGATAAACTTGTTTTCAACCTGCTGAAGAAGTTCAAGCTGTGGCGGCGGGCACTGGGCATAATTGAATCGTTTTCTTCTCGATCCGATACGAGCTATTTGCAGCATGTGCCACACTCGAAAGTGGAAAAATGAGTTTCAGATCGGGGGCATTTATCAACTGGCGATGAAATCAATATTCGGAGGTAAAAGGTAAAGGCGGGCATGCTGCCATACCTAATTCAAATCCATGATGTGGTTGCGGTGGCTGCGCAAATAATTGTAAACCGCAATGATCGCCGTGACCGTTTGGCACCACCTTCCATCAACAGTGCTTTCGTTTGGTCGTGTTCAGGCCAACGGACTGCACAATATCATTCCTGATGAGGTGTATTCAGGGCGCCTTGATTTATGTTAAAGTGGCGCAGTAAGAAGCCAAAACATATCATCCGCATTACCGCTGCTAACGGCAAGCGATTATCGCTCAAATGTTGAATTGATCGGGCTATCTTTCTGATCAGTCATGCTGCGCTCACACAAATTGCTACCGATGCTGCGGGGCTTACGCCGGCGCTGAAAATGTAGTTGAACTGAGCAACGTATGACCACCGAAGATTTTGCGCCTGTGCTGTGATGCTTCGTTAGCGAGCGCCGGTACGGAAATGAAGGCAAGGGCACCTAACCGGCTTACACAACCCGGTTTCGATATTGATGAAAACGGCCTTGAACTCGGATCAGGACTGATGGCATGGATTGCATTGGAGCAACTCAATGACAACTGCAATAATTCTCTGCTTGTTCTGTTATTCGCTTTATCTTTTTCGATAAATCATGATCGTAAACGAAAAATCATATCAAACTGTCTGGATGGAGAAATTCGAAGAAGTGATCAGCAGCATATTACCTTTCAATTTATGTGCATGGAATGCAACTAACCGGGATACCACGGCGGCCCATGCCGATATGACCATTCAGGTGCCGGCTTCGCCGTCGGCGCAACCGCCATCGCTCTGCGTAACAGGCCTATCTGGAAACCCCGGCGACGACGGAAAGCATTTGCAGAGAAGCCCGCAGCGATATCGAAGGCACAAGGCCAACCGCGCGCAACCTCTTTTACGCCGTAGAAAAGTGATTAAGCAGTAAAATTATCACTGAAAATGCAAAAATTGAAGCCCAGAAGGTTTACTTCCGGAGATACGGCGACCACTACGCGATAAGCCAATATAAATCAATTAAATAAAAAGACAATACATCATACGCACTGCAGTACAGGCTGGTTGGCATTTAATTGACCCGAGACAAGCTTTGGCTGTTTATACAGCTCATAAAAGAAGGTAAAGATAACGTTTATATGGACAAACGCGTCCCGAAAACAGGGGCAAGGCTTACAGCATGGGAATTGTGAGTGTGCTCATGTTATAATCGATAATGCTGCCGCCTCACTGATGATGCAGGGAAAAATTGATATGGTGATCGTTGAGGTGATCGTATTGCACGCAATGGCGATGTAACAGTAATAAGTGGCACCCTGGGCGTGCCATTCTCGCCTACAGTTTGATATCCCATTTTAATGGCAGCCCGCGCCTGCAGCTTACCGCTTTCGATGGCGAGTGCCGCAGCGGTAAAGTGTAATCGAAGAACGTTCACCCGACAATTGCTACCAGGACGGTGTAGATGCCAATGGCAATAAACTGAGGCTGCTGATATGCGCCCCGGGAGCAACAGCTTACAATCCGGCATTTGACATCACTCCTACCGCGATCTTATGGTTTATAACTGAAAAGGGCATGGTGGCACCAAGAACCAATTCCATTATCGCCCTGCTAAAACATGTAAACAATGGATAGCACAAAACCCTGGAAAAAGTGGCCTACTTTATGAGGCGGCTTTATAAGCGTGGTTGACAACTTCTTTCGGGAAATATCAGCATGCGCTTGTCTGAAAACGTAATATTGGTTACACCATGTCGCGACAAACAAAGGCCATGAAAGCCGAAGAAGGTGGCCGGGATTAATGAGCAAGGCCGTAAACTTAACCGGTGAAATCAAGCATGGAAACAGCCTTTACGCCAAACGACCAATAAACAACGGCTGCCAGTCTATCTCCATTGCATCATTATACCATCCGCCACCGGCGGCTTTTGCGCCAATGTCAGAACATTAATATCGGTGTCGACGAGGCATATGCCATTATAGGTAAGCCGGTTGTAGCTGATTATGCGCTGATGGGAAGTGTTAAACGCTTGCCGATACTATGGCCGGGGCGGCGTCAGTAAAACGCAATCCTGATGGCCAATCATGGCGTAATGGCCTTGGCAAAACTTTGCTCGAAGCTTTGAGCAGGCTGAAGGAGGCCGCTTGATCATTATTGCCCGTATCAGATTGGCCGCCGAAGCTGTTGGTGGGGGCAATATCCTTGAAAAAGTCGAATTTAGCAGCAATCGAAGATTTAATGCAAAAGAAAATATGATTAAAATTCAATAAATAATATAAAGGACGCCATTTCAATTCCAAAATTTAGCCTCGGTACGGAAATGACGGACGTATGCAGGCTGACTACTCAGAAGACATAAAAAATGGATAAGCTCTACTGCTAAAAACATAACGTACGCTATGGCATCAGGCATATCGACACCGCCGGGAAATGTATGGCAATGGCCATATGAAGCTGATGGGACGGAAGCACGCCACCGCAGTGTCGTGCGAAAGGAGCTGTTTTTATCACCTCAGGTTTCTGGCGAAAACTTGCAGTTTGATGCTGTTTTGAAAGCTCAGCCGAAAACGGCTTGACGCCTCCAAATGGATTTTGTAAATACCATATCAACGCACTATGTTGCGAATCGCGTAATTACCGCTACGAAACCATGAAAGCAATCAACAGGCTGCTGGATCAGGGTATTATCCATAGTTTTTCGGCTAAAGACAATTTTCAGTAAACCTGATGCTGAAGTTATGCAGCTAACGCCCCACCCATTATTACCAATCAGCTGGAATATAATCTGTTCACCCGAAACAGCGCCTCCAATACCGTCTTCGGAAAAAAATCGATAATGCCGTTTTGCATCGAAATGGTATCAGCATCACTGCGGCGGCCAATATAAGGAGATTCACAAGCCCTGAACAAACCTGAGATTATGGCATCATTATAAAAGAAGTATGGAAAGAACACAGCACAACGCCTCATTTAATAGCCAAAGCCATGAGTGGGTTGTATCACAAAATGAGCAACCAGAAAAACATATTGTGGAAACCTGGAAGCTGGTTAAATGGACTTTCAGACATTCTCTAGCATTCAGTTGTTTCAACCTGTAATCCATGAGTCAGGCAGTTAGTTCTACTTGAATGATCTTTTTTGGGTTGTATGGGTTGGGAGGAAACGAGTTTGAAAATCTTAATCAACAAGTATAGTTTCATACACGTAACGATAAACAAGAACAGACTTTCACACATCAGCCATTTCAGATTCAAAGCCATAAACAACTCAAATGTTAATAAATGTTAGGACTGTAACAATTTCATTTCCTAAATGATAAGTGGTGTCAATTAAGTGTACCTTCGTATTATCATCATCAAAATAACGGCACCATGAATCTATCATTTCAGAAGATGTTCTTCGCCATAGCGACAGTTATCTCGCTTTTTGCCATCATGATTTTGGCCAAGCCCATATTCATTCCAATCGGATTTGCACTGCTCATATCCTTTATCCTTTTACCCATGGCAAAAAAGATTGAAGGATGGGGCACAAACAGAATTTTTGCAGCACTACTGACTATTCTTGCTGTAATTATTGTACTCGCAGGGGGTATATTCCTTTTTTCAACCCAACTTATTGAACTCTCAAAAGACATTTCTGATATCAAGGATAAGGTGCTCCATATTTTGGCTGAGGTAACATTGTACATCAATAAAAACTTCAACTTTTTTGCCGACCTTGAAAAAGATGAGCTGTTAAATCAGATCAAGACCTGGTTTAACCAATCTGCAGGTTCGTTGGTTCAGCAAACCTTTAGCAGCACGGCTTCTGTTGTAACAGGATTGCTTGCTACTGCAATATTTACCTTTCTAATTCTGATCTACAGGGACGGCTTGCTTAATGCATTTATGCATTTTTATCCCAAAGAAAAAAGGGAGCGTGCTTTCAAAATGATAAAATCTGTGCAACAGGTAGGCAAGAGATACCTAGTGGGTATGATACTCATTATGATTATTTTAGGTTTTATAAACAGTATTGGCCTTTTGATAATTGGACTCGATAATCCATTCCTTTTCGGATTCATGGCCGCCATATTGGCCATTATTCCTTATGTGGGTACCACAGTTGGCGCAGCAATACCTATTCTTTATGCTTTTATGACATACGATTCAATGTGGGTGGCAATAGCGGTGTTTATAATGTTTTGGGCTGTTCAAGTTGTTGAGAGTAATTTTTTGAGCCCAAGGATTGTAGGTGGCAGCTTGAAGGTAAATGCACTAACAGCCATTTTAAGTATTATCATTGGTGCAGCTGTGTGGGGAATTGCCGGCATGATTTTGTTTTTGCCTTTTGCTGCCATGTTGAAAGTAATTTGTGAAGAGTATGAAGAGCTTAAACCAATTGCTTTACTTATTGGCGAACAAAATCAACAGGACGAACCAAGCGCCTTCAAATTCCTTAACCGATTGACCAATAAAATAAAAAGCTGGTAAACAAACTTAATCAATGCAAATCCAAACACAGTTTCGGTAAGTTAATCACTTTACAGATAAAGCGCATCATTTTCACAGGCAAACAAGTAATTTCATCAGCTGAAATTTTGTTAATTTGTAAAAAAATTGCACCATGACAAAAATCCGGCCACCACACCTTACTTTGCTGCTCATTTTCCTGCTCACTGTCTTTGCTGCCCAAGCCCAGCACAACCGCCGCTTTGTAGCCGAATGGGAACCTGCTTTTGGCACACTAATCCGCTGGCCTCTTGGAATTCCAAGTGATTTGGTGGTGGAACTGGCCAAAGATGACAGCCTTTATATACTCGTTGCCAACCAAAGCCAACTGGAACAAGCTACCTACACCTTTTCATCCTGGAATGTAAACCTAAATCACTGTCAATTCATTGTGGCACCCACCAACTCGCATTGGACCCGCGACTGGGGGCCGCATTATGTATTTAATGAAGACGGCACAGGCGGCATTGCCGATCCGGTATTCGACGGTTATCCCTGGGTGCCGGGATGCTTTGTGAGCAGCAAATCAACTCCTGAAACATCAGAACGCCGTGGTGATCGCTACGAAAGCGATAACCTTGTAAACGGCATACTGGCCGAAAATTTTGATATGCCCCTGATTTCCCTGCCCATTTATCTCACCGGCGGCAATGTAATGGTGGATGGGCATCGCACGGCCATTGCCACCCAACAAATGCTGGATGAAAATTTCCCGGGTATTGATGAAGCCACTTTCAGGCAAATTGCTGCCGACAGCCTGGGGATAACCAATTTCATTATCGTTGACAATCCAGAAGTTCATGGCATTCAACATATTGATTGCTATGCCAAATTCCTGGACGAAGAAACTATTTTAGTAAAGCAGGTAGATCCCTGGCATGCTGAATACAATTGCTGCGAAGTCCTTGCAACCCACTTAGGCAGCGAAAACAATGCGTATGGCGAACCTTATCGCATTGTAAGAATTTACTGTGGCAATTACAGCGGCAGCAATGTAGCGGCTTACACCAATTCACTCATACTAAATAATAAGGTACTTGTACCACTTTTTGGACTAATCGAAGACCAGCAGGCACTCGAGGTTTATGAGGAAGCCATGCCAGGTTATGAAGTAATTGGTTTTGAATGGGGAGCCTGGTATCATTATGATGCGCTGCACTGCCGTACCATGGGCATTTTCGACCGCTATATGTTGCGCATTGAACACAAGCCACTCCGCGGTGAACAGTTTTTTCATGACTTGCCGCTGATCAAAGCTTTGATTGACGACCGCTCCAATGCGGGCCTCAATGAAGATGAACTTAAGTTGTACTGGCGCGAACAGGGCAACCTGGGGTGGAATACCGAAATGCTTTTGCAGGAAGAAAACACCGACTCCCTTTATGCGATTATACCTGGTGCTGAGCTTGATAAGACCTATGATTACTTTTTGTCAGCAGCCGACCTTTCGGGCAGGAATGAAACCAAGCCGCCAACTGCCCCTGCCTCCTTTTACACCTTTACATATGCCGGCACCTACACCGACATCAATCAAAAACCGGAGCCTGTGCAATTGTCGGTTGAGCCTTCTGTTTTCAGCCATTCAACCCGAATCAGCTACCAAGCTGCTCTGGCACCGCAGCAACTGGTTGTATATTCCCTTACAGGTGTTAAGGTTCGTGAATGGAACAACCTATCCATTGGCAATGAATCAGTTACCTGGAATGGAACTGACCAAAACGGAAGAAAATTGCCGCCTGGCATCTATTTAGTAAATTTAAAAACTGACAATGGAATAAATGTTAAGAAATGCATTTTGCGCTGATGCTGATGCCCTCCCTGTAGCTGGTTGGCGCAAAAAATGATTTTTCAAATTTTTCACTGCCCACCAAATATTCATGGCTGTATTGGTACATCATTTCAGCCGATTCACGTGCCATGGGGTTAAACAAGCCTGCCATTTTCATCATCCAGTTCGCAAGCACTGCATGCTTAGGCCTCATAGAAAATTCAGCAGCTACTTCTTCAATAAATTCCTTACCCGTCAATGCAGCGGCATGTGTGGGCAAATGCCACACCTGGCCAAAAGCCTTATCCGTATTTCCCAACAGGGCCGTCCCTTTGATGGCATCAGCGGTGAAGGTAAAAGCGTGCTTCACATGATCATTGGCGAGCCAACTGGCCTTTTTATCTGCTTTTAGTTTTTCGAAAACCATGGGATGCACAAAAGTGTTCACAGCTCCCGGCCCATAAAAATCGGCCGAACGTGCAATCAGGGCCTCAAACTTATTGTGCTTAATTTCATGCAAAAGCTTGTCAGCAATTTGCGCCCTTACTTCGCCTTTAAGGCTACATGGGTTAATGGGCGTTTCCTCGGTCATCACGCCTTTTACCAGTCCATACATATACACATTGTCGAAAAACACCAATCTGGCACCATGTTCCTGACAGGCTTTTATCACATTGTCCATAACTACAGGCCAGTCGCGCTGCCAGACTTTAACACTGTATGGCAGCCCTATGGTAAGATACACCACTTTTGAACCTTTTACGGCATCTGAAATGGATTTGAAATTCAATGCATCGGCCGAGAATAATTCATCATTGTTGTTCACCTTGGATGGATTGCGTCCAACCAGGCGCACTTTTGATGTATATGCCCTCAAGGCTGTTGCCAGGCCGTTTCCGATTACGCCCCCTGAGCCGATTATGGTTTGCAATTCATTATTTTTCATCATCAGTTGTTTTATAATTATGCCTTCCAGGCTTTTGCCACCAGCCCCGTGCCGGAAGCATGTGTTGTCCTGACGTCAATAAAATTCAAAATCAGGCACAGCGGAAAGACAAGTAAATAATAAAAGGGTAACAAAAGGAACAGTAATTTTGATGTATTGAGCATCAGGATGGGGTATTTCATCGAAAGCTTCCACGAAAGCTTGCCCGGCTTGCCATACTGATAGCGGATTTCCGTTTTGCTGAATCCGGCTTTTCGTAGTTTTTTATCCAGTTCGTTGATGCCATAACCATCGCGCACATGTTCGTCAATAAATCCGACAGCACCATCCGGTTTTTCATCGTGGTGGTGCACATCTGAACCTCCTTGATCCGAAGGCGTGGAGATTAGCAACATGCCGCCGGGCTTCAGGGCTTTGTTGTAATTGGTCAGCACCAACACATCTTCCTCAATATGCTCCATAACGTCCACACAAAGCACCAGGTCAAATGTGTTCGAAAAGCTCAACTTGGTGAGGT
The DNA here is from genome assembly GCA_018400955.1 of Bacteroidales bacterium. Taxonomy (GTDB): domain Bacteria; phylum Bacteroidota; class Bacteroidia; order Bacteroidales; family F082; genus CALAZZ01. The sequence continues at coordinate 52,938 of JAGYLH010000003.1, read as the reverse complement.
CGGCCACCTCAAAGTGAACATGCTTATAGCCAATCCTGTTGAAAAACTGATTGCAATCGGCAATTTGTTCTTCCTTAACATCCAGTCCTTTAATGTTCCACATCGGATTTTTACGTGCCATGCGGTAAACGTACTGCCCAAATCCCGAACCGGCATCCAGAATTTGGCGTGATTCTCTGTTTTGCTTAGCCCATTTATTTAACTCTTTGCTGATATGCCAGCTGCGCAGGAGCAACAAATCGAGCAGTCGGTAAAAAAGTTTGCGTAAAACCGGCGATTGGTTAAAAACCTTGCCCAGGCTGCGTTTGATGGGATCGTATTGCATCTATGAATTTGGGGTTCAATGAAAAAACATTCGTTATCCTCCTAAAGAATTATTCGTCTTTCAGCAGGTTATCAATATTTTCGATATAGTCCAGGGAGTCGTCCTCAAAAAATTGCACTTCAGGAATATGCCGCAGCTGGTGGCGTACCCTCTTGCCTAAATGCCCTCGGATTTCACCGGTATGTTGGTTAATGCGATCCAACACGGTGTTTTTGTCGTTGGTGCCAAAAATACTGATGTAAAACCGGGCCAAGCCCAAATCAGGTGTAACACTCACCTTGGTAACTGTTACCAATACTTTAGCTACCAATGAGCGCATTTCGAGTTGAAAAATTTCGCCCATGTCCTTTTGCAGCAGTTTGGCGATGCGTTGTTGACGTTTTGTTTCCATGGGTGCAAAATTAGTTATTTCATTGGTGAAATACCATAAAGTTCAAAGTGCAGGATTTGCTGTTGTATAAACCACTGTTTATTCAGCGATTACCAACATCTCATAATCATCGGTACGCAGCACATCGTTGCGGCTGTAGGCTCCCAGTTTGCATCCAAAAATGTCAATCTTGCTGAAACCCAACGATTGCAGCATCCAGCGGATTTCGGAAGGCACATAATAGCGTTCGTTGCAATTAAGCTTAAGCGGATTGCCATCATCATCAATAACTTCATAAACCGAATGATCGCGAAAAGTCATTAAATCAAAATTATTGACGAGGCTCTGGCTTGGCGACCCATGCTCATTGATAAAGTCCTTTACCGAATGGAACAGTGGAAAAAGGCCGTTCAGTGTGGTAAAAATCAATTTCCCGCCCGGCAGCATGCTTTTGCGGATATTTTTCAGGATTTGAAAATTCATCTCATCCGTTTCCATCAAGGGGAATGAACCCTCGCAAAGCATCACACAAAGCCCGAATTTCTCTCGAAAACGAAAGGTACGTGCATCCCTCCTTTTAAAAATCGGGCTTACTCCGGCTGCTTTGGCATTTTTGCGGGCTTTGGCCAGCATATTTGCCGACAGGTCGATGCCGGTTACCAGGTAGCCTCGTTTGGCCAATTCAATACTATGTCGGCCCGTCCCGCAACCCACATCCAGTATGCGCACCGTTTTGTTGTGCCTGATCTCCTGCTCAATAAAATCAACTTCGCCAAGTGTTCCCTGCGTAAAATCTTCCCGCTCGTAACTGTTGGCGAAATTCTCGAAAAGTTGGGTGTACCATTGGTTCATATAAAGATGGTTTAAAGTTTACCACTATAAAGGTCTGCTAAAGGAAAGATCAATTCGTAATTATTCCAGTTTAGGTTGCCGTCCTTGATTTCGTATTGCTTAAACTGGTCTTCGTTAAGGTATTTCCTTATGGCAGGGTGTGATGAAGATTCTAAAAATATTTTAAAATCAACGGAGTGAGTAATGCTGTCACTAAAAGTAATGCGAATGGTAAAATCGCCAAGGTATTCTGCCGACTCTACAGCTATCACCTTGGTCTGGTAAGTGCTTTCATATTCTGCTACAATCTTCATTTGAGACGCGTGTTTATTTTTTCAAATTCTACTTTTTTGTGCAACACAAAATAATCAATCCACTTTTGTACAATATGATCAGCAAAGGCTTCTAAGAACACTTTAAAATCATCAAGTTTCTTGCCTTGTAACGGCTGTTTCCCTAATGCTGGCTTGATTCTGATTTCAACAATTATACCATCCACAATGAAAAATTCTGCTTTACTTTCCAGTCCGTTATAATTTCCATGTACATGAATGGGCTCATGCTCATTCGAGTAAAAAAAGATCAATATTCCCAAATACTCATAGATTCTTGGCATGGAGTCAATTTTTTTACAAAGTTAGGCATTCTTCTTTTTTGGATAAGACCCAAATCATGAAGTTTCTGCACATTATCAAATGACAACCTGAATTCGCGTTTCGATAACCATCAACAAAATAGCAATTGTAAATGTCACATATTGTATTCATTACGAATTATTTTAATTTTCCTCTTGACAAACCACCCAAAATGTATTAGCATTGCACAATAATTAACTATGTTTTTAGTTATAGAACTATCAAATTAGTTTAACTATGAAAGAACTCACCCGTGCAGAGGAGCAGATCATGCAGGTGCTTTGGGAGCTGAATACGGCATTTGTAAACGATATCCTGGAGCAATTGCCAGAGCCCAGGCCGGCTTACAACACCGTTTCGACCATCGTACGCATCCTGGAAAAGAAAGGGTTTGTGGGGCATAAGGCCTTTGGCAAGTCGCACCAATACCATCCGCTTATCAAGAAAAAGGATTATACCCGACATGTTTTCAAAGGCATGTTGAGCGGCTATTTTGGCAACTCCATGCGGCAGATGGTTTCATTTTTTGCCAGGGAGAAAAATCTGAGTATTCAGGAGCTGGAAGAGATCAAACAAATCATCGATTCAGAAATCAATCAAAAGGAGGACCAGTAACTATGGAACAGTTCATCCATTTTTTATTGCGGGCATCAGTTTATCTGCTGCTTTTCGCTGTTGCCTACCAGCTGCTGTTCCGCAAGCAGGAAAGCCCGGGCTTCAACCGCATTTATTTACTGGGCTCCAGCATGATGGCCCTGGTACTTGCCCTGCTGCCTTACAATTACTTTTCGATTGGAAGTGGCATTGAAACCGCAGGTATATGGGTTATTCAATTGCCCGAAGTGGTGCTGAATGCCCCCAATACCATTTCCGAAACAAGCGGAAAAATCGGGGCCTCGCTTAGCCGCACCGAATACTTCCTGATAGGCTATTTCATTATGAGCAGCCTGATGTTGTTTATGCTGATTTGGCGCATCCTTCAGCTCGCGTTGATGGTTCGTAAATATAAGTCTGTCAGCCGGGATGGGATAAAGGTTGTGCTGTTGCCTGATGGCTATATTCCCTTTTCATTTTTCAACCATGTATTCATACCCGAAAACATTTCTGAACAACACTTTGCCAGGGTGATGGCCCACGAGCGGGCTCATTGTCTGAAAAGACATTCCTGGGATGTGTTGTTTTACGAACTGCTGTTTGTGTTTTTCTGGTTTCACCCGGCGGTTTACTTTCTGCGGCACGAGGCCAAAACATTACACGAATATGAAGCTGACCACCTGGCCATGCGCCAATTCGACAAAGCTGATTACCAGCAAACTTTATTAGCCTGTGCGCTGGCCGGCAAAGCCATTGCCCTGGCAAACCCTTTTAATGTTTCACCCCTAAAAAAACGTATTATGAAAATGAATCAAAAAACCCAAACAAGCCGATTTGGCAACTGGATAAAGTTGGCTGTAATCACTCCTTTTATAGCAGCTGCTCTTTTGTTACAATCGTGTTACAATGAATCAGAAGATGTTCAAAAACAAGAAGAAAGGACTTTAATGGACGAGATTAAAGAAAAAGCCCTTGAAGCCGGCGCTAAATTTAAACCAGCAGAGGATTATGCTGTTGAAAAGGGGCAACAACGTGAGGATAGTGTTTGGACAGTAGTGCAAGAGTTGCCAAAGTACCCGGGTGGTACTGAGGCCATGTTTAAGTTTTTGATTGCCAACATCAACTACCCGGAGCAAGCCAAGAAAGATACGGTTGAAGGAAGGGTTTTCGTTAATTTCATTGTTGAACCTGACGGACAAGTAACAAATGTGAATGTTTTGCGCGGCATAGGAAGTGGCTGCGATGAAGAGGCAGTCCGCGTTGTGGAAATGATGCCGGCCTGGACCCCCGGTTATGAAGAAGGTGAGCCCGTACGGGTCAGCTTCAATATACCCATCCGATTCTCGCTGAGCGGCAAGAAATAGTTTCAACCTCAGGTCTAATCAGCAAAATCATTATCCATCCAAACAGCTTTTCGAAAGCTGTTTGGATGGTTTGGTGCTCAATCATTTCTCCGAAAAAAAATGTAGTATAAGTGAATGCCAAAACAGGCTTGTTCAAAGACAATCGCTGAATATTTCGAAAGTATCGGTTCTGTTTATGGCATGTTCGAAATCATATTCGACCTTCTCAAATCAGATTGTTTTTCCAAGAAAAACTATTTATCTTTGCAAGCCTATTCTAGCATAGCAAAACCAATTTGAACAAAAATGCTTCATAACCAAATCCTTAAAAATGCCCGGCCGCCCTTTAAGAGCTTGGTATTACCCATACTGGCTATCGTTTTGTTTTCAACGAACATTTTGAACACACAAGCCCAAACTGAGCAATCAGACAATTTGGAAGATCAGGTTTATGTCATTGTAGATCAAATGCCTGAATTTCCCGGAGGTGTTCAGCAGATGTACGACTATATGATTGAATTGTTTGTATTTCCCGACGATGCTATTTCAAATGGTGTTAAAGGCACCATTCACCTTGACTTCATCGTTGAAAAAGACGGGTCTTTGTCTGATATTAAGGTGCTTCGCGGAATCGGGCAAGGCTGTGATGAGGAAGCCGTCAGAGTGCTGGAAACCATGCCGGCGTGGACTCCTGGTATGCATGAGGGTCAAGTGGTACGTGTTGCCTACAAAATGCCACTTTTCATTGAAATAGAGGCGTCAGAAAACTCTAATGATGAGGTCTATACAATCGTTGAACAGATGCCTGAATTTCCCGGGGGACCCAATGCCATGTTTGAGCATATTGCAAGTCAGATCAAATACCCGCAGAAAGCAAGGGATAATCGTATTCAAGGCAGGGTTTTCGTCCATTTTGTTATCGAAACTGATGGCAGCATTTCAAATATTACTGTCCTGAAAGGAATAGGCCACGGCTGCGATGAGGAGGCCATACGGGTTGTTGAGTCAATGCCCAGGTGGAAACCCGGCATTCAGCGTGACAAGCCGGTTAGGGTCAGCTTTAATTTGCCCATCCGATTCTCGCTGGACATTTAGAATTAGGTCCAATCTCTCTGTTTAAATCAGCACCAACATTGTCCACACAAACTGCTTTTCATAAGCTGCTTGTGTGCATTTTACAGTTAAAATCCCTCAAAAAAAAACTGCCGATGCAACTGCATTTTATTCTACTTTTATACCACAAAGTAAATAAAGCTGTTATGAAAACCATTTTTGCATCACTGAACCTATTGATTTTACTATCACTTCAGGTACCAATCAATGCCCAAAACTACGCCCCGCTTGCTGTTGATGGGGCACATTGGATTATTCGGTTCGATGTAATGGAAACCCCCTGGCACTATGATGCCTTGTGGGAATACCATGCCCAGGGCGACACAATCGTGGAAGATCAAACCTACCTGAAGGTTTACCGGCGCGAATTGGAGATAAATGATGATTTTATGCCTCCTTATACCCCGGCCACAGCTTATGAGTTGGTTGGTTTGCTGCGCGAAGATATAGAAGCCAGAAAGGTATATGCCATCATGCTTTCGGAAGACATGCCATATACTTACAACGCCTGTAGTTTTGGTGAAGAAAGCCTGCTTTATGATTTCTCAGGGGAGGTGGGTGATACGGTTGCGTTTTGTGTTTTGCCCGATTTTGGCTGGCCTGTTGAGATTACCCACATCACCGAAACAAACTATTATGGTATGGATACAAGGATTTTTCAGACTACAGTTTCAGAGTATTTCGAAGGAATCGGTTCGGCCTATGGCTTGTTCGAAGAAATGTTTGCCCCGTTAAAATCACAAAATGACCGCTATGTGGTTTCAACTTTTCTGAGTATCATTGCCGCGAAACACCCTGTGGTTATATTATCAAAGCCTCAAACAGGTCGGTTCCGCCTGACTATCCATCTATCCCAATCCTGCCAGGGATGAATTATGGATTCAATTGCCTGAAACACTCCATGGCAACGGCCCAAATTGAGCTGTTCAGCCCAACAGGCAACTTATTGATCAGGATAAACCCGAGGAAAGGATTTTAAAGCTGCCACCAGTCATTTACCTGATGGCTTATACCTGTTGCGGTTGTGGGATGGCGAAAAGTGGCTCGTTAGGGTAAGGTTTTTGGTTCACTAATATTCGAAATCCGTTATTCCAAAATGCTCCTTGACAAGCCAAGTTGAAGTGGGTATTGAAAAAACAATAAATTGGTTATTTGGCAGCTATCGGCCTGGTCTGCAGATAATCTTCCATTTTGAAATCAGGATTCAATATTTTGTTCAATGTTTCAGTAGGTTTGAACCAAACAACAAACCGTATCATTACGATTTGGCAACCTGGTATCTGTCATGCAATGGCAACAGGCAAAAAGTTTCATGTCAAGGGCAAGTCGCTGTTTAAGCTCTGATGTCCATCGATATTACCAATCAGCAAGGGGTAAAAGTCATTGTAGCAGCGTTTTGCATTTTCAACAAACTATCGCTCATTGATTTGACAAACAGACTGTCCGTTTCTTTCAAATGGAAGGTAGAAAGGTAATTGTCATCACCGCTGCAAATGCCAATGTGGCGTACTTTTCATTGTCTTGTTTCAGTTTGGATTCGAATTTTTATAAAACACGCCTTGGTCTGTCACATTGATACCAAGTAAGCTAAGTTCTGAAGTATTTAAAAAACAAAGGGTCCGGTTTTTCTTGTATGGTATTGCATCCAAAAAACACAAATACAGCTAAACCCGCGAATAATGATTTGATTTTCATGTTTTAATCTTTTGCGGTTTGTACAAAATCGTTTGTTCTGTTTGAACAATCCCATGAGCCAAAACAGTTATTTTAAGGCAATCCTCTTCAAATTCTCAAGACTACTAAAGAAATTCGCCCTATTCTTTTCTTACCAATATGATACCTTACAAGGCGCCTTCATAATTAAAAGGTGTGAGCTAACAAAAGTAATTATCAAGAACCTACCCACATCTTTTGCAAATAAGACGGGCATGTTACGCGGATTATAACCTTCAGGATGCGTTATTTGGAAGGCGGTAAACACCCTATTCGCATTGATTACATCAAAATTTCCGGGCTGGCACAATTATTTGCTGTGGTGTAGGCTTCATTCTAACATGAATTGTGTACATGGTATCGGAAGTTTGTGGATTCAGATAAATATGTGAAAATAGTGTATCAACATAATTTTCTGATGCGAAGTGGTATGCCACTTAAGTTTACTACACAATCAGCTGAATCCCTAAGCAAATCTATAACCCGCCATTCAGACCCTGGAGCAACAGTTTTCCCTTCTAAAACAGCATAGTTTACGCCGTTTACAATGGAATCGCGTTGAATAACAAGGCTGTCGCTTTGTTTTGAAATGCTCTCTCTCCGGTGTATCGATCCGGTAATGATCATACACCCAGTAGCTCCCATGGTTGAGGGGCATATAAACTGGCAGGATTTCCAACTCCGGATCGGGAATGATGGAATCTTCTTCTGCATCTTTCCTTTGGTACGACAGCAATACAACAATGGCTAACAAACTCAATAATGATTTCCCATTTTGTGTGATTTTGGTTAATAAAAGGTGGAGTATAGATGCTGTGGCTAAAGAATATTGGTTTGTTATACTACCAACGAAAACCCATGCAAGGTATTGTACTAATAATAAAATTGTTGGAATTTGGCTTTGTTTGTTAATCCGCCCAGCTTATTGAACAGGGTGCCTACTTTCTAAGTGCGTATTACTGAAATCCATCCGCAATACCACCAAACGCAGTGGCTTTCTTCGTCCGTCTATTTCTAAGTTTGACAGGAATTTAGGAAGGTATCAAACCAAACGTTAAACCCTAATCAAATAAACATTATGGCTAATATTTTTGAAAAATTAAACGATTTCATGGCAAAGGTTACGCCAAAATCCAAGCGAAGTTGAATTCCACCAAGCAGTGCACGAGGTGGTTGAGTCGTTGATCCCCTTTATTGAGGAGCACCCGCATTACAGCGAGGCCAAAATCCTGGAACGCATGGTTGAGCCTGAGCGCGTAATCCTTTTCCGTGTTCCTGGGCCGACGACAAAGGCGAAGTGCAAATCAACAAAGGTTATCGCATTGAGATGAACAGCGCCATCGGCTCTACAAAGGCGGCTTGCGTTTCCACCCTACCGTTAACCTCGGCATCCTGAAGTTTTTGGCCTTTGAGCAAGTGTATAAAACTCCCTGACAACACTGCCAATGGGTGGTGGAAAAGGCGGCTCCACTTCGATCCCAAAGGAAAATCTGATTTCGAGGTGATGCGTTTCTGCCAAAGTTTCATGACAGAATTGTTCAGGCTTATTGGGCCCAATACCGACGTTCCGGCTGGCGACATTGGCGTTGGTAGCCGCGAAATTGGTTATATGTTTGGCTTAATACAAGCGCCTGCGCAACGAATTTACGGGTGTTCTCACCGAAAAGGCATCGAATGGGGTGGCTCATTGATTCGTCCCGAAGCTACCGGTTATGGCACTGTTTACTTCGCCGAAGAAATGCTTAAACACGTGGCGACAGCCTGAAAGGCAAAGTTATTACCATTTCCGGGCTCGGGCAACGTGGCACAATTTGCTACTGAAAAGCCAATGAATTTGGTGGCAAAGTGGTTACACCCAGCGATTCAAGCGGATTCATTCACGACCCGGATGGCATTGATGAAGGCAAGCTTCAGTTTGTGATGCACTCAAAACGTAAAACGTGGCCGTATGTCGGAGTATGTGGAAAATACCCGAATGCCAAATATTATGACGGCGAAAGGCCTTGGTCAATCAAGTGTGATGTGGCCCTGCCTGCCACACAAAATGAAGTTAACGAAGAGGAAGCCAAGGTATTGATGAAGAATGGCTGCTTTGTGATTTCAGAAGGTGCCAATATGCCTTCAACCCCAGAGGCTGTTGAAGCTTATTGCAGAACAAGATTTTGTATGGCCCCGGCAAAGCTGCCAATGCCGGCGGTGTAGCCACTTCGGGATTGAAATGAGCCAGAACTCACTCCGTCTGTCATGGACCCGTGAAGAGGTTGACGCCCGCTTGCATACCATTATGAAGGATATTCATGAAACTTGCGGGAAATATGGCACAGGAAGATGGATTTATCAACTATGTGAATGGTGCCAATATTGGCGGCTTTGTTAAAGTGGCCGATGCCATGCTGGCCCAAGGCTTAGTATAAACAGTAAACAGCAGCTTCAGTTGCCAACTGCCAACTGCCAACTACACCTATGAGCAGGCACATTGGTGCCAAAAACGGGTTGCCTTTTTCATCGCTGGCAGCCCGTTTTGCTTTTTAATCATAATAAAAATGCACTAATACCCGAATGCTCGGCCTTCTACTTTTTCAGCTTTCACTTTAAACACACAAACATTGCGCAGGGCAGGCTCATAGCGGGCATCTTCGTCGGTATATTGACTCATGATGATGTTCAGGCATTTTCCTTTTCGGCTATGTCCTCAATAAATTCAACACGGCCATACATTAAAACCGAACGGTATTTTATGGTATAGCTGCAAGCCACATCAATATTCTGCCATCGCAGCATATGATCGGTGCTGAAAGCAACACATACCTCCCGGTTTTTCTTCAGGATGTCAATTTTTTTCCTTCAGGGCAGCATGCAGATAAAGCACCTTGTCCTTGAATCCAAAATTCATGTGGAAGCACATAAGGCTTCTACCTTCCAAATCAATCATGGCAAGGCTGCAAAAACGACATTTGGGCCTATTATTTTTCAATATCAGCCAAAATCAAGCATGGTGGCTTTTCATGGTAAATTTATTTAATGTTTTGCTTACATCAATTTGAACTGCGATCCGCTGATTCCAAACAACGAATGAAATTAATGACAGGATAATGGCAAAAGCCAATGCCCACCAGAAGTTTCTGAACATAAAAACCTTTTCACAATGGCTGAAGCCAACCATATAATGAAAGCATTCAGGACAAACAGAAACAATCCAAAAGTGATTATGGTAATAGGGATGGTAATAAATACCATCACGGGTAACAAAAAACTGTTGAGCAAGGTGCAATCACTATGGCCACTACCAGAGAACTCCAGAAATTTTTTACTGTGGTTCCCGGTAAAATGGCCGCTGTAACCATCACTACTACAGCCATTATCAGTAAATGAATAATTAATTCCATGGGTTGTTGTTTTTATATATCGGCGAAAGATACAAAAACAATCCATTATCCGGCTAATACAAGGTGGTAAGGTTTATATCAAATAAAACTCAAATCCAAAATTGCCCCCCATAGGCAGATAATTTGCCCTTGCACCAAGGCTTACCGGAAAGGGTATGTTCAGGAAATGCCAATCGCTAAACAATTCCAAAACCAATTGAATAAAGCTCAGCATCTGGGCTGGTTGCCCCTGCCCATAAAATAATCGCCAAAAACCCACCCTCAAGTTGCAGCAAAAACCGTGGGCAGGTTCAGGTCGATAGGCCGGGGAACACATAATCCGGCTTTCAATGATGTATTTTCACTAAAAAAGCCCGTTGTATCCGCGGGCAAGGCAATGGCATTGCCAAAAGCCCAAAGCCCTGTTTGCTGCCATTGGTGGGGCGGCATAAAGCCTGATGCCATGATGCGGAACAATCCGGCAAAAAGGTGGTGGAGCTAATGAAAAATTGTCCTGCCGGGTTGTCGTCAAAGGCCGAATGCCTGTAAAGAAATCGACCGTATTGTCCCAAAACGTGGATACAAATCACGCTTTGAACTGCGCATTTGGGTGTAAACAAACAAATCATATTCAAAGGCATGAATCAAACCCTGTTTGAAATTCAAGCCCACGTCTTCATCCATTTTCCGATATACCTGATTATATCTGAAACCAGGTTGTATGCCGCCAACCCACCTGTTGCGGTTTAGGTTAAGCGGAACACGCAACCCACTACTCCAGTCGGCCTGCCACCAGGCCAAATTGTAGGTTTCGCCGTCCAATTCGGTTACACCTCGCCTTGTGCCTGTGTTCAGTTTTAAAATTGACAACTGAAACCAGCCCAGATAGTCGAAACTAAGGCTTTGCTTATACGTTTGTTCATTTAGGTTGTAATGAAATCCTACTTCTGTAACTGCTGTACTAAGCTCATTTTGTGAAAACAGCCTGATGCCGGGACCAACTTCAGGGCTTTCGGCATCAATGTGGAACAAGGTCCAACTGTGGATATTAAATAAATTGCGCCATTTGCTGTAAGGCTTGATCGATAGGCACTATCTGGAACGGTAATTTCATCCACATTGTATAAGCTCATCAGGCTCAACGCATCAGCTAATTGATAGGCGTTGTTTTCAACCTTATTTAATGGTCTCCAAAGCAATTCATTAAATTTGGCCTCTACCAGGCGAAAACCATTCGAATTGTAATCGGCATAATAAATTTTTGAACCATCTGCACTTAAACTGGCATCAGAAGCCCCATAAGCCGAGGAAGTTAGTTGGTAAATATTTTGATCGTCAAACCTAAAGGCATAAATGTTGCTGATCCCCGACCATACGCCTGAAAATAAAATAAATTCATCTGTAGCAGATGACAAAGCCAAATCCTCAAAAGTGAAAGGCATAAGCATTTCTACCTGACCTGTTATTGTATTTATTTTTACAAATGATTTGCCATTATCACCAACCACAACTGCTACAATATGCAAATGATCAGGCATCCAGACAGGTGTTTGAAAAAAGAGCGTATCCGATCCAAGCCTGAACAGTTCATCGCCATGGGCAGCATCAAGCACCACTATATAGTACCTGCTATCTGCATCTGTTTCTGATACCACAATTTTCTTGTTATCAGCACTGATGGAAGGTGCGAAAAAGCGGCTTTTGTGGGTCAGCTGTTTGATAGCCCCGGTTTTGAGGTTTCCTGTTTTGATGATCGCATAATCCCTGTTCGACCAACGGATATCAGCCTGGTATTCGCTCCAAACCACAAGGCTATCTGTAGCCGACAAGGTTTCCCTGAAAGTAGGACCCGGGGTAAAAAATACACTTTCGCGACCTTTAATAACCTTGACAATACGCAACACATCATCCATGGCATTTTTTGTGGCGATAACACTGCCATCCGAAAGTGGCTGCGGAAAGCGGTAATTGGTGTAAAGTTTATTATCTGAGCTATATTGCTCATAGGGTGTGTATTGCAACGAATCGTATTGTGCTTTCCAAATTTCATAGAGGTCGTACATGGTTTCCTTGTACAGGGCATTTTTACGAAATCCGCTATATTTCTTCAGACCGGATGAATAAGGTTTGAGTGTCCAAAACCTGCGGGCTACATTGCGTGTTGTATGGTCCCAAAGTATCGGGCCGTATTTCACCTTGTTGTGCCCCACTACAAAATAACCCAGTTCATATACATTAGGTGTGTAATCGCGGTAGGACCCGAAATAGGCTTTATCGTGCTGATAGTAACCAATTTCGAGCAGTTGTGCCCGCAACCCGGCTTCAAAAAGGGGTTGCCGCCCCCTCCCACTGTTTCCCAAAGCTGTTTCAGTTGCAACGGCATCTCCTTCAACAAAATAAAAAGGCAAAAAGAGCCCAAAAATACCGGCAACAGCTTGTTCCCCAAATAAGTAACCAATTTCATTTGTAAGGCCTGTATTGATTTTGCTTAGTTGTGCCACATGCCGCAACTCATGAATTGCCAGCTGCTTATACCAGGGTTGTGCATAACCATCTTGAGGTGGTGTGTTGTACATTTCAACACGTCGGGGGGCAAAGGCTACCATTGCATTAGAAATAACACTTTGGTTGTGCAAAATCACACTGGTATGCAGAGGGGGAGCGCTCAAATCGAACCTTACTGCCGGATAGCTGTGTTCGAAAAGGTTGGCCAGATAGCGTGCCTGTTGTGCATAATTGTCTGGAAAGATAAATCGGAAATTCTCTGTTCGTATCTGCTTCCATTTAACGGAGGCCGGGTCCTGTCCGGTGAGGAAATATTGGGCTTGTGCACTTAGCAGTAAAAACAGTAATTGCAGCAACAGAAAATGTTTTTTCATTTTACGATTGAATTTGGTTCTATTTGAGGTTACCACTAAACAAATTCCAGGGCATTTCGGCTGGAAGGGGTGCCAAAATATCTATCAATGTTTTTTTTACCGGATGGATAAATACCAGCCTGCGGGCATGAAGGCTGATAGAACCATCCGGGTTGGGACGATCATAGCCATATTTCAGGTCGCCTCTGATCGGGCACCCTATAGCCGATAACTGGGCCCTGATCTGATGGTGACGGCCAGTGAACAAAGCAATTTCCAACAAAAGAAACCGATCTGACTGACCGATCAGCTTATAAGCCAGCCGAGCCTCTTTGGCAGCATTTACAGTTGGCAGACTGACATAGGATTTATTCTGTTTTTCGTTCTTTACAAGGTAATGGGTCAGCTCCTCTGACGTTTTTGGTGGCTTTTGCCTGACAATGGCGAGGTATGTTTTGTCAAAATCACGCACTTTCACCAATTCGTTCATGCGTGCCAGTGCTTTTCCTGTTTTGGCAAAAACTACTGCCCCGCTCACCGGCCTGTCGATGCGGTGCACCAATCCAGTAAATACATTTCCGGGTTTATTGTAAGTGCTACGTATATATTCCCTTACCAATTCGAGCAGGCTTTCGTCCCCGGTTTTATCACCCTGAACCAATTCCGAAGGCAATTTGTTCAGGATGATCAAATGGTTGTCCTCAAATAATATACGTGGGGCTATGGGGTTCACTGGTGGATTTTTTATTAAACCAACAGGTTTTTAAAAACCTAACAGTTTTTGGAAACCTGTTAGGTTTTGGTCGAAAAACCTGTTAGGTTTTTAAAAAATTAATACTTTTCCTTATCATTGGGGAAACTGGCTGTTTTTACATCGTTTATATAGGAAAAAACCGAACCCCGTATTTCGTCATACAAATTGTGGTAACGTCTTAAAAAACGTGGTGAAAACGACTGATTGATACCCAGCATATCGTGCAATACCAAAACCTGTCCGTCAACAGAAGGACCTGCACCAATGCCAATGGTCGGAATGCTGATTGATTGCGTAACTTCTGCGGCCAATGTAGCAGGTATTTTTTCCAACACCAGACCAAAACAGCCGGCTTCTTCAAGTATTTTGGCATCGCGACGCAGCTTTTCTGCTTCTTTTTCCTCCGTTGCACGCACACCATAAGTACCAAATTTATTAATGCTCTGAGGCGTAAGGCCTAAATGCCCGATAATGGGTATTCCTGCACTGAGTATGCGGTCAATGGATTCAACAATTTCTTCGCCACCTTCCATTTTAATGGCATTGGCCCCCGACTCTTTCATAATGCGTATGGCCGATAATAAGGCTTCCTTGCTGTTTCCCTGATAGGTGCCAAACGGCATATCAACAACCACCAATGCCCTTGTTACAGCGCGCATTACCGAAGAAGCATGATAAATCATCTCGTTCAGGGTAATGGGTAAGGTGGTTTTGTGGCCCGCCATCACATTGGAGGCACTATCGCCCACAAGTATTACGTCAATACCTGACTCGTCAATTATTTTTGCCATGGAATAATCATAGGCGGTAAGCATGGCTATTTTCTCCCCTTTCAACTTCATTTCCTGAAGCACATGGGTGGTAATCTTTGGAATATTTTTCGACGCGTGCATGATAATTTAAATATAGTTAAAAACTGAAATTTACACAGGCAAAGTTAGGCGATTTATACAGATGTTGAAAAACAAAGGGATTGCCTATTTATTCGGGAGTCTTGGGACGGGAGTCTTGATTTGTGAGTCTTGAGTCAATCTTAAGTCTTAAATCAATCTAGTTCGTGGTTGTGTGAGTCATGAGTCAAGGAGTTATCAAAAAAACTGACCAAATAACCGTTAACTTATCCAAACCCAAGATTTCGCAATTATGTTGTAATTTTGTGCGTTGTTTTGTTCTCCTTATTTTTTGTAGGACATATTTAGATTTATAACACAAATGCATCCCCAAGTATGAAATCTATTTTTCTTTCATTCATAGCCATCATAAGCCTTTCTCTTGTTTCATGCTCTACTGATGTTGATAACTTTGCTGATTACGAAGATATTACTATAATTTATGGTTTGCTCGAGCCAGGCACTGATACCACATGGGTAAAAATCACCAAAGCATTTCTGG
This sequence comes from Bacteroidales bacterium, assembly GCA_018400955.1. Lineage (GTDB taxonomy): Bacteria > Bacteroidota > Bacteroidia > Bacteroidales > F082 > CALAZZ01. Next base: position 37,645 of record JAGYLH010000003.1, on the reverse strand, counting down.
GACCTGGCAATGCCTTAGTGATTGCCCAAAACCCCGATTCGAGTAATTATGCCAATAAGCTTGATGCCCGGCTGATCAAAAAAAAGGGGACCAATGAGGATATAATCCAACTTGATACCATCACCATAAGCCATAAACGACCGGGCGATTCCATTTTTTACTTCCCCAACCAGCTAATGTATTATACGGCTACACCCATCGACCCTGCAGCAACCTATACACTTGAAATATTCAGGGGCAACGACCTGATTACGGCTACGACCCCCATTATTCAATCATATCCTGTTATTTTCCCTTCCAGTAGAATTAACTTTCACCTGACAGCCGGAGGTCAAATCCGCTGGAATTCAGGGAAAAATGGAAAAAGATATGAGGTGAGTATTGTTTTTCATTATAGAGAATTGCACCCGGGCAATCCTGACACTTTGGATAAAACCATGAACTGGCGCCTGGGCACCCGCAAATCGATGCTGCTCGAAGGTGGAGAGGCCATGGACATTCAATATATAGGTGAAGATTTTTATAAACGTCTGGGCCAGCAGCTTGATGATGTGCTCAATGTAAAACGTTGGGCAGGCCCGGTAGATGTTGTTATTGCCACAGCAGCTGATGATTTAAATACCTACCTCGAAGTAAATGCACCAAGCAACAGCATTGTGCAGGAAGTGCCTGAATATACAAACATAGAAAATGGTGTCGGGATTTTTTCATCACGTTTTACCAAAGTTCAACCCTATCAACTGGCAGTTGGCAGCGAAATTAAACTTGTTGAAGACTATGACTGGGGTTTCATTGTTAACCGTTAAAATGACGCAATAATAAATCCGGAAGTTGAAAATTAACAGTCTTTAAATCGCCTTAAATACCAAAATTTCCATTCCTGCCTTTTTGTCACCTGAAATGTGTCAGTAAACAGAAGTCTGTTTCAGCTTCAATAAAAACACCCTATATTTTTGATATATAGTATTTTATTCGAAATACAATTACTTATTAATTGGCAGCTTTCTCTGATACAACTTGCCTATCAGCCTTTGGCATAATGATTGCCAATTTCCTGCTGAAGTACAAACTAAAAAAGAATTTAAACTTTAATATCATTTTTAATAAGGAGGATAAACAATGGGAAAAATCATAGGAATTGACTTGGGAACGACCAACTCTTGCGTTGCAGTAATGGAAGGCAACGAGCCAGTTGTTATTCCTAATAGCGAAGGAAGACGTACGACCCCTTCCATAGTTGCATTCACTGAAAACGGTGAGCGCAAGGTAGGCGACCCGGCCAAGCGCCAGGCAATTACAAATCCTACCAAAACAGTGTATTCAATCAAGCGTTTTATGGGCGAAACATTCGACCGGGTTACCAAAGAAAAGGACCGAGTTCCTTATGTTGTGGTAAAAGGCGAAAACAACACTCCTCGCGTTCAGATTGATGACCGAAAATATACACCTCAGGAAATTTCGGCCATGGTGTTGCAGAAAATGAAAAAAACTGCTGAAGATTATTTAGGCCAAACCGTTACGGAAGCCGTTATTACCGTACCGGCTTATTTTAGCGACTCGCAGCGTCAGGCCACAAAAGAAGCGGGCGAAATTGCCGGCCTTACCGTTAAACGTATTATCAATGAGCCAACAGCTGCTGCATTGGCCTATGGCCTCGACCGGAAATCAAACGATGTGAAGGTTGCAGTTTTTGACCTTGGTGGCGGCACTTTTGACATATCCATCCTTGAAATGGGCGATGGCGTGTTCGAAGTAAAATCAACCAACGGGGATACACACCTTGGTGGCGATGACTTTGATGAAAAAATTATCAATTGGCTGGCCGAGGAATTCAAAAAAGACGAAGGCCCCGACTTGCGCAAAGACCCCATGGCACTTCAAAGACTCAAAGAAGCCTCTGAAAAAGCCAAAATCGAATTGTCAAGCTCAAATGAAACTGAGATCAACCTGCCCTATATTATGCCTGTTGACGGTGTGCCAAAACACTTGGTGCGTAAATTAAGTCGTTCAAAGTTTGAGCAACTAACTGACAGCCTGATCCGTGCAACAATTGAACCTTGCCGTAAAGCCTTGTCAGATGCCGGTATGAAAGCCGCAGACGTGGACGAAGTAATCCTGGTTGGTGGCTCAACCCGTATTCCAGCAATTCAAAAAATAGTTAAGGAATTCTTTGGTAAAGAACCTTCAAAAGGAGTAAATCCTGATGAGGTAGTTGCCATTGGTGCAGCTATTCAGGGTGGTGTATTAACAGGTGAAGTAAAAGATGTACTCTTGCTCGACGTTACACCATTATCACTTGGTATTGAAACACTTGGAGGCGTAATGACACGTCTGATTGAATCCAACACAACAATCCCGACCAAGAAATCAGAAACTTTTTCAACTGCTTCTGACAATCAGCCTTCTGTTGAAATTCACGTACTGCAAGGTGAGCGGCCAATGGCTAATCAAAACAAAAGCATCGGACGCTTTCACCTCGACGGCATTCCGCCATCACCACGTGGTGTTCCGCAAGTCGAAGTTACTTTCGACATCGACTCGAACGGTATCCTCAACGTTTCAGCCAAGGACAAAGCTACCGGAAAAACACAAAGTATCCGAATCGAAGCCTCTTCAGGTTTGTCTGATGCAGAAATACAACGCATGAAAGACGAAGCCACTTCCAATGCTGAAACAGATAAGCGTGAACGCGAAAAAGTGGATAAGCTCAATGCCGCTGATGGCCTCATCTTCCAAACAGAGAAACAATTGAAGGATTATGGCGACAAGCTTCCTGCTGAAAAGAAAACCGAAATTGAATCGGCTTTGGAAGAACTGCGAAATGCCCACAAAGCCCAGGACCTGACTGCAGTTGATGCTGCCATGACCAAGTTGAATGGAATATGGCAATCAGCCAGTGAGGAAATGTACAAAAACACCCAAGCCGAAGGTGGGGCACAAGATCCTGCCGGTCAGGCCCAGGATGGCCCTGCTGATCAAAAGGGCGGAGGTGACGATGAAGTTACCGACGTTGATTTTGAAGAAGTTGACGACAAAAAATAGGTTGTGTTTTCACAACTCATTATATACACAAAACCGGCTGTCTCGTGCAGCCGGTTTTATTTTTTGTTAATTTTGAGGGAGTCAAAGAGTCACCCAAAAATAAAACCTTAATTTTACCAACGGAAACAAAGCATTTAATTCAACAAACATTTAAACTATGAAAAATTTTACTCATTTAAAGAAAATTTTGCTGCTGCTTGCACTCACTTTTGCTTTTAGCTTGCAGGGGCAATACCTTGTTAATTTTGAAGGTGAAGACGAAATTAAACCTGCCTACGCATCAGGCACCGTAAACCTGAGCGGTTTAGACTGGGACATGACCGAAGCATTAATTGGCAATCTGGAAGCCGATTTCAAATTTGGTGAACGTTCGGCACGCCTGCGTGGATATGCCACCTCATCGATGACCATGTTGCAAAGCAAACCCAATGGCCTTGGCGAAATTAGTTTTTACTATCGTCGTTACGGAACAGATGCCCAGGTTGACTGGAAAGTTGAGTACAGTATTAACCAAGGTACCAGTTGGGTGCAAGTTGGCGATGATTTTACTGCACCTGCTTCCGACGAAGTACAACAGTTTGTTGCTGCTGTTAATGTTGACGGCAATGTTAGCATCCGTATTAAAAGAGCTATAGAAGATGGAACCGCAAACCGCAGGCTCAATATCGATGATATTTTGTTGACCGATTTCGGTGACACACCAACTGTTGCCATACCTGTTATAATGCCTGGAACAGGTACTTATTTTAATCCGATAACTGTTGAAATAACAACAACTACCGAAGACGCAACCATCTATTACACCACCGACGGCGACGACCCCGATCAAAGCAGCACAGTATATGCCGGTGCAATTGCAATTTCTTCAAACACCACCTTAAAAGCCAAAGCCTACGCTCCTGATCACAATCCAAGCATTATAGCCACTGCCGTTTACACTTTTGTAGAACCTTCATTCACTGATCTGCCTTATAGCGAATCGTTTGATGATGGTTTAGGCAAATGCTATGTGCACAGCGTTTCGGGCGATACCAAAACATGGTTATGGAATAACAATGAATGGGCCCAGATGAATGGTCACAATTCAGGTGATGTGGAAATTGACTGGCTGATTTTACCGGGAATCGATTTTGGTAATTACCTTTTTGGGACCATGATTTTTGAATCATGGTATCGCTTTGGTGAAGATGATGACGAAAACTACCTGAAGCTGTATTATTCTTTAAACTATCCCGGAGTAGGAAATCCTGCTGATTATGATTGGACTGAGTTGCCCTTTACGCAGCCAACAGCTGAAGAAACTTGGGCATCTTCAGGCACAATCGACCTGTCGAATGTTAGCAGAGAACAAGTTTTTATTGGTTTCAAGTACCAATATAATCCAGGCACTTACCGATGGTGGCAAATCGATGAACTCTTCGTAAATGGTGAACCTGTTGGCTTGAACCAGCTTGATGCAACTTCCTTTAACGTATATCCAAACCCCGCAAAGGATGTTGTATATGTTGAAACAAAAGTAAGTGCAGAATTGTCAGTACTTGACATGGCCGGCAGAATTGTACATCATGAAAAAATAGGTTCTGGTAGTACCCGGATTGGTGTTTCGCATGTTCAGGCAGGAACGTATATTTTACGCTTGGAACTTCAGTCTGGTGAAATCCAATATTCCAGGGTTCAAATAAAGTAAGCTGATCTGAGCTGAAATAAATTTTGTTTAGATAGCTTTACCAGCCAAAGGAACTCCGGGTGTTGGTAAAGCTATTATTTTTGCAAGCAATATACAATGGTTTACCATGGTGAAATACACAATAAGCAAATCAATGCATAAACCAATGCGCAATTTGACAGTATTCATATTGATGCTGGTTATGCATTTGCCCGTATTGACCGCCCAAAGACCACTGCGTATTGAGCTGCCTGCACGCATTGATACACGCGTTTACCATCTTGAACCTTTGCACAGCCATGGCTTTTTGTTGTTCTACGAAAGCAATGAACTCAATGAAAATGGCCACAGAAAATGGTATTTCAATCTATATGATACACAAATGGAGGAAAGCTGGCTGCAGTTTGTTGCCTTAGCTGATGGGATGGTTTTCGAGCAAAAGAGAAAGGTGCAAAACAAGGTGTATTTCCTTTTTTCGATACGCAACAGCAAATCAGCAGGACAGTCAGGATTTCAGTTGCTTATTTACGATATCGAAAAAGAATCATTTAACCTTATGAGTGGCAGCCTGCCCGAAAAGGCTGAAATTGCAGGCTTTGAAACAGGAAGTCATTATGCTTTGATTGCCATTAACTTACCTCGCTATCAGGCAGACATATTGATGCTGAATCTTGGGGATGGCACCATTAAATCTGTGTCCCTGCAAGTTGAAAATCAAGTGATTTTACAACAAGCTGCCCTTGACCGGCACACAGGAATGTTTCTGGTTGCAGCCAAACTTTATCAGGGCAATTCGTTTGATTCAGATTTATTTATTGTACTCGACTCCAATGGCAATGAAAACTTCCGCAAGCAATATGCTGATGAACAGCAGCGGTTTTTGCACTCCTATGTACTCCACTTACACCAAGAGAATCAGCTGATTGCAATAGGGAGTTATAACGATCCTGACAGGCGAGACAGACGTATCCGCGAAGGTCAGGCCGATGCGCAAAATGAGGCTTCAGGGTTTTTCTTTATGAAATTGGCACAAGACAAAGAGGTTGAAATTGCCCATTTTGATTTCAGTAGTTTCGATAATATATACTCCTCCTTATCGGTATATGATTTGATGCGTGCCAGGCAGCGTCAATCGCGCAGCAGGCGCAAGTCGGATGAAGTTCCAATCAATGTGGCCTTTCAGTTTTACAACCCTCAACTTACCCAACACAACGGACAATTAATATACAGTGCTGAAGCCTACAGGCCACAGTACCGCACCGAAACACGCATGGATTACGATTTTTACGGCAGGCCTATCCCCTATACTTATACCATTTTTGAAGGCTACAACTTCTTCAATTATTTACTTGCAGGCTTCAATACCGAGGGCAACCTCTTGTGGAACAATGATTTTGAATTGCGTGAATTGCTCAGCCCACAATTGGACCAACATGTATGGGCCCAAACTGATTCCACAGGGATCATAATGGTTTATAACACCAATGGCCGTATCACATCCAAACTTATTGATGAAGGAGAAGTAATTGGAAAAGTTGAACAGATTCGTAACGAAACTTTCTACCCAACCGACCGTATTCAGCAGGAAACTTTCAGCCGGATCGTCCATTGGTACGAGCAGTATTACCTGGCATTCGGTTATCAGCAGATTGCAAATAACAGGCTTACCAATAATAATCTGCGAACTGTTTTTTACATCAATAAGCTGGCTTTTGAATGAAACCTGCATTTCTATTAATACTCTTGTTAATTGCTTTCCAAACTGTTTTTGTATATCTTTGCAAATGAATATCAACTCAACCAAATTTCATTCTCAGCTGCGTTTATCACCAAGTATAGTTGTTTATGAATAATTACCTCATAAAGGTAAATAGCTATTTATCTTTTTTAATGCGCCGCAAAGGCAAACACAGCATACACTCACCATTTGTGTATGACTTTATTACAAACATCATTCATGATAAGAAGCCTCATGAAGCTTGTAAGGTTTTTAAGCAAGCCCGCAAGCGCAACTTTACCAATAAAAACGTAATAGAAACAGTAGATTTTGGGGCTGCTTCGGGCAAAAAGAAATTCATTACTTATCGTATAGCAGTCAATAAATTGGCAAAAAAGCGGAGCTCAGGCCTGCGGGAAGCGGCTTTGCTTTACAAAGTAGTTAAATTTTTTAGCCCTTCCCAAATGTTGGAATTAGGCACTTCGGTCGGCTTGGGGAGTATTCCTTTGGCAATGGGCAATCCCAACGGCAAGCTGATAACAATTGAAGGTTGTGCTTCGGTGGCTTCTGTAGCTCAAAGTAATTTTATTAAATTTGACCTTACTAATATTGATCAGGTTATTGGTAATTTCGATGTTGAATTGCAGCCCGTTTTGAACCAGATGGGTAAAGTTGACCTGGTTTATTTTGATGGAAACCACCGGAAAAACCCTACCATCAGGTATTTCAAGCAGTGTCTGGAAAAAGCACACGAAAAAAGTATTTTCATTTTTGATGATATTTATGCATCAGAGGAGATGGTTTCGGCATGGAATGAAATCAAAAAGCACCCCAAAGTGAGCATTAGCCTCGATTTTTTCCATCTGGGAATGGTTTTCTTCCTAAATGGTGTGAGCAAACAAGAATTTGCCTTACGCATGTAAGGATTGTTTGTTACTTTTGTGTGGCTCAAAACAGACATTTCATGGAAAATCAAGTTATCAAACTCGAAAAAATATCACGTCATTTTCGTGTAGGCTCAGAAACCGTACGCGCATTACGCACGATCGATCTGGAAATCAACAGGAATGAGTACGTAGCCTTAATGGGTCCCTCCGGATCGGGCAAATCTACCCTGATGAACCTTCTCGGATGCCTGGACACCCCCACTTCGGGCCGCTACGAGCTGAACGGACAGGACGTAAGTATATTGGGCGATAACGAGCTGGCCGAAATCCGAAATAAAGAGATTGGTTTTATTTTTCAAACTTTTAACCTTTTACCCCGGTCAACAGCACTTGAAAATGTAATGTTGCCACTGGTTTATGCCGGTGTGGGAAAAGCCAAGCGCATTGAAGTGGCCGAAAAAGTGCTGGCAGATGTGCAACTGACCGACCGCATGAAACACAAGCCCAATGAGCTTTCGGGAGGGCAACGGCAACGTGTAGCCATTGCCCGTGCCTTGGTTAATCAGCCTTCAATTTTGCTTGCTGATGAGCCTACCGGAAACCTCGACTCCAAAACTTCTGTTGAAATTATGGGCTTGCTCGAAGAAATTCACCACAAAGGCAACACCATCATTGTCGTTACGCACGAGGAAGAAATAGCCAAACACGCCCACCGTATCATACGCCTAAGGGATGGTCTGATTGAGTCGGACGAGGTAAATACTGAAATTGCGACCATCTCTTTAAAATCCAAAATGAAGTAAATTACTTTTTCGATCAAACAATCTGTCTGAATTTTTTGTTACATCCAGCTGACACAATTTTTTTAAAGCTTTGGTGTTAATTCATTACTATTACAAACAACAGAAAGACTTGACATGAGCGACGAAATGAAGATTTATACGCGAACAGGCGATAAAGGACAGACCTCACTAATTGGTGGCACACGTGTGCCCAAATATCACAGCCGGATTGAGGCTTACGGTACTGTGGATGAACTGAATGCCTTTGTTGGCCTTATACGCGACCACAACACAATTGACGGGCAACTTAACGACATCCTTATAGAGATTCAAGACCGATTGTTTACCCTGGAGTCACATCTGGCGGAAGACCCGCAAGGAGCTGTTTTGAGAAAACTGCCTGCCTTGGTTGAAGAGGATGTGAAGCTCCTTGAAAATGAAATTGACCGCATGAACGAGGAATTATCCCCCTTATCGAGTTTTATTTTACCGGGTGGCCATCCTTTGGTTAGTTACAGCCATATTGCCCGCACTGTATGCAGGCGCGCCGAGCGCATCAGCATACAACTGACCGAAACTCATCCGGTGCCAGCCATTGACTTGCAATACCTCAACCGGCTCTCGGATTACTTTTTTGTGTTGGCCCGCTATTTCACAAAATTAACTTCCAGTATTGAAACACCCTGGAAGCCCCGATTTTAAAGCAAACCAAGTTTAGAAAATTTTACTTGACTTGAATCGAAAAAAAATTACTTTTGCAAAAAATTATAACCTAAACTTTTAGCCATGTATTGGACATTAGAACTTGCGTCAAAACTGGAAGATGCACCTTGGCCAGCCACCCGTGATGAATTGCTCGAGTGGGCCATCCGGTCGGGAGCACCACAAGAAGTTATCGAAAACTTTCAGGAAATGGAAGACGAGGGCGAGGTTTACGAACGCATTGAAGACATCTGGCCTGACTATCCTACAAAAGAGGATTTCTTTTTTCACGAAGACGAATACTGATTTCAGTTAAAATTTCACTTTCTTAGACAGACCGGAGCCTTAAAGCGCCGGTTTTTTTTGTGGCTGAAAAAAGCTGAAATGGACCTTACCATAGCGTCTTAATTCAACAAAAGCTGGCAGTTGCCGGTAATCTATATTTTTTGGATGTTCAATAACGAGCCACCCATCTTCCGACAGCATATCCTTTTCGCAAATAGCTTGTGCCAGGTCCTGATAATAATCCGAATCATAAGGCGGGTCGGCAAAAACCAAATCATACTGCTGCCTGTTCGACTTTAAAAACCTGAAAACATCTGCTTTAACAACTATCAAGGTGTCCATTTCAAATTTTGCCGCCATTTCGGTAATGAAATTTGTACACCTGTAATTGTTGTCAATTGCTGTAACCTGTGCACATCCACGCGAATACAATTCATAGCTTATATTTCCTGTTCCGGCAAATAAGTCAAGTGCTTTTATACCCTGAAAATCAATGCGGTTCTCAAGAATATTAAACAAACTCTCCTTGGCCAGGTCAGTAGTGGGCCTCACGGGCAAACTGCTGGGTGCATGGATAAGCCTGCGCTGCAAACGGCCTTTTATAATTCGCATTGCAAAGCATAGAAAAGGAGATAATACTGATGCGAAAACAAGCTCTCGAGCACATAGCTGTACTCAAAGGCATTGTTGTTGCGCTCGATGTAGCGGATGTTGCGCACATAACGCCAACACATATCATAAATTTCTGAGCTGTTTTCGATATTGCCAAACAACACCAGATCAACTGTTTCGGGGTTAAGGCGCAATTGCTCCATTGAAAATAGCAGGAAATAGGCAAAATCTTCTTTTGTGTTGAATCTGAAATTATTATAGAAATTCAGTTTTTCCTGTTTCAACACCACAAGGTCAAAAGTGCGATGCCTTACATGCAGAAAAACCAAATTATCTGTTGGCTTATTTTTATGTTGAACACCAAGACTCTCTAGCAATACTGAGGAAAGGTGCACAATTTTTGCATTGGCCCACAAGTCTTTTATTTTTTCAACCAGCACATTGGACAGATAATACACATTGAATGCATCTGTATGCTTTAGTTTATCCGTAACTATCCGTGCATTATCATGGTATTGCTGACTAAAGGCCAGGTAATTGCCTTTTTCCTTTTCATCGAAAAGCGGTGCAGGCACCAGGGTATTGGCTGTGTGCTCTACCATTACAGTTACAGATTGAAAAGGATATGCAATCCATTGTCTGTACATAATTATTTCATCAAGGGCAGCTGTAAGCCTTATTTCGTCGGCAAAATCATGAAATCGGTAAACCTCCAACCCTACGTATCGACGCTTATCGGGAGCATAAATGGCAAAAGAAAAACCATCCAGCGAAAGCTGAATGGTCATATGGAAATTACGCGTATAGTCTTCCCTGAAAGATTTGTCAATCAGACTTATATTTGCTTTTACAGGGGCTGTCATTTCAAAAGTTTACTTACTCCCAGTTGCCATCCGTGGAAGGCTCGGTCATTGAGCCAACCCTCAGACCGGGATAGCGCTCAAGTTGTTCCATACTGGCAATCAGGTTGAGAACCCGCTGCTCATTAAGGCCCTTCAGATAAGTTCTGTAATCAGCTTTGGCTTCAAACACACTTACTTTAACCCCTCCGCGCTCAATTTCTCCTGCATCAAGTGCAAAAAATTCATTTTCGCTAAAGGGAATAAACCTTAATTCGTCAAGCTTAAAATTCCTCCTGGCCCTGAACAAGGAATCCACTACCTTAACATACCCCAAAGTGTCGGAGATGGTTTTGGTAAAGGTGGTGTCTGTTGGGTCAGGAATAATTTTAACAACAGGAATTTCTCCATTTCTGATATAAGAAATTAGGGTGTCGAAATTACTGGCAAATGAACCATTTGCCTGCCTGAACAGCACCTGTGAATTGCGAATATCCTTCAGGTTTTGCACAACGGCAGCCTCGCGCTGCGCCTTTTGCTTATTAAATTCAACGGGTTGCATAATGCTGTCGTAAACGAAATATCCCAGCACTATAATCACAATCAAAAGGAAAACTTTTAGGAGAACACTTTTCATAACTTTTAATTTTTTTTGCTCATGCAAATGTAAAGTTTTTTTGTGTGGTTGGATTTATTTTTCATTAATTATCTTGCCATAGAGCATATTTTTTCGCTTGCTGAAAGATAATACCAGCCTTTCGAAAATGACAACACTTCAGATTTATCAAAAACCGATCGGTTTTTGAATTGCAAACACTCAGGAACTAAATTGTCCCTTCACCCCCAACATTTCAGCAATCAGAGGCAACACCATTCTTGCCCTGAGCGGCTTAGCCAGATAGGCATCACATCCGGCATCGAGGCAAGCTTGCCTTTCCTCTGCCAGGGCAAAAGCAGTTTGTGCAATTATGGACAATTCAGGTCTGTTTGCTTTTATTTGTTTGGTTGCTTCCAGACCGTCCAGGTCAGGGAGTTGAATATCCATCAAAACCAAATCTATAGTTTCATCCATCTTACAATGCTTTATGGCATTGATACCGTTGCGGGCCGTTAGTATTTTTGCCCCTGTAGGTACAAGTATGGCCAGCAAAAGGTCAAGGTTTGAACTTATATCTTCAACAACAAGTATCGTCTTATTGCTGAAATGGTAAGTATTACTGCTTTTAGGCGTCTTAGCGGTTGGGCTTTTTGCCAGGGTTTCGCTTACAGGCAGATTGATAATAAAGGCAGTGCCTTTGTTTTCTTCAGAATCTATGCGCACAGAGCCTCCCAATAATTGTGTAAACTGTTGCACAATACTTAACCCCAATCCTGTTCCGGGATAGAGTTTTTTCGAGCCTTCATTCAACTTTATAAAGCGTTTAAATATCTGTGATTTGCTTTCTTCAGGGATTCCAATACCTGTGTCGCTGACAAAAAGCTGTAAATTAGCCTGTCCTTCCTCTTCCTCATCAATTGAAAAGCCCATGGTTATGCTTCCTTCTTCGGTAAATTTCAATGCGTTATCTACCAGGTTTATCAGGATTTGACGTAGTTTTCGAGCATCAGTGGTACACACTACATCTTTTTCGGGTATATCGAAAAGCAAGTCGAGATGCGCCTTATTACGTCTGTTTTTTAACCCTTTATATGTTTGATACACATCAACAAACAGCTCAGAAACATTTGTTGGCTGTTGGTTAAGTTTCATTTCGCCTGACTCAACGCGCGCCAGGTCGATAATGTCGTCAATAAGCGCCAGCAAGGCGTTTCCATTGTCGTAAACCAGTCGGATGTATGTTTGTTTTTCTTCTCGAGTTAACTCTTCGTCGTCAAGCAAATCGCTGAAACCAATAATGGCATTCAATGGTGTTCTGATTTCGTGCGACATATTCGAAAGGAAAGCTGTTTTAAGGCGGTCCGATTCTTCTGCCTTGTGCAGTGCCTTGCCCAGGTTTTCCTCTGCAATTTTGCGGTCGGTAATATCCCTGCCAAGCATAATCAGGCCTTTACGGCTGCTATCCTCGTTGAAAAGCGGCACGTTTATTACATCATAGGTTTTGGTTTCTCCATCGGATACGGCTATATGGTCATCCTGCCTGGTGATGCAGCCTTTTTGCCAGGTGAGGGCAGCTGATTTGTGGTAGTTGACAAAAACATTTTGAAAAAATGGCTTTCTGACAGAAATTTCCAAATCGGTTTGCATAAAACAATCGTCCCGGCTCATTTCAAAAACCTGCAATATGGTTTCGTTGGCTTCAATCCATCTTCCGGAGCCATCTTTCAGGCAAATAATATCTGGTGTGGCATTGATTAGCGTCCTGAGGGTTTCTTCCTTTTCTGCCAATGCCTTGTTTGTAAGATTCAAATTTTGGCGCGACTCCCTTATGGTTTCATTCTGTTCAACAAGCACTTGCTGTGTTTTTCGCAATTTGCGGTTAATCCTGTAAAACAAAACAATCATAATCAAAAAGACAATTGCAACCGAAAGACTTAGGTGAAGTGCAAACTTTTGCAATTTGTTCTTCTGGTGTTGCTCTTCCAGTATCTTCTCCTGTAATTTATTCTCAAATTGCAATTTTTCTATTTCTTGCAACTTGTTTTCCAAATCAAACCTCGCTTGCAGGTTCTTAGTTGCTGCTGAGTCGTCCAAGCTTCTAACTGAATTGTACAAATTGTTGTAATCCATCAAAAATTCAACAGCTTTCTTATAATCGTCCAAGGCATAATATGATTCGAAAATATTATGGGTAGCCTGTAATTTCAGGCTGCTATTGCTCGTTGCTTCGCTTATGTCAATGGCTTTATTGAAAGAATCAATGGCTTTTCTCATGCTCCCGTTTTGAAAATGAACCCTTCCTATACCATTGTAGGTTTCGCCACTGCTTATTCCTATCTCACTATAATAAGTCAGGGCCCTTTCGAAAAAAACCATGGCACTATCAGGTTTGTTTTGCTGTAGGTAAATATTTCCAATATTGTGCAGCGAATTGGCAATCCCAATCGGACTATTGAGTGTTTTTCCAATGGCAACACAATCATTAAACACAGCCAGGGCCTGTGCGTTTTCATCCGTTTCCATATATATCAACCCAATATTGTTCAGCGTGGTCAACGTCCCCGACTTGTCGTCTTGCTTAACAGCAATGATGTAGGCCTCATTGAAATACTGAAGGGCTTGGGTAAACGCTTTCAAATCGTAATATAAAGCCCCGATATTATTGAGGGTATTACCAATTCCAACACTGTCGTTGATTAGGCGCTTTATTTCGAGCGATTTCAGGTAGAGCTGCACGGCTTCAATTTGCCGGCCCACATCACTGTTGAGCACACCCAAATTGTTGTAAACATTGGCCATTTCAATGGAATCAGGAATTTGCTGATAATGCACCAGTGCCGTGTCGAAGTAGAGGAATGCCTTCTCAAAACTGTCGTTATAATAATTGACAATACCATACTGTTTATAAGTATCTGCCAACAGCTTTTGATCCTCACTTTTTTTTGCTTTCTCAAGTGCAATCCGCCCCAATTCCTCAGCCTTTTGAACCGATTTATTGATATAAATCTTCGATAAAACCAGATAGTCGGTTGCTGTTTCGGCCGATTCCTTCACCACAGTAAGACTATCCGGCTCGTTGGCCAGCAACAAAAAAGATGATCCAAACAATAACCATAACAAAAGCAAAATTGTCACAATTATAATCTTCATATCAAATACAATTACCGGTTTTTAACAGATTGATTTTCATCGGCTATATTACACATAAATTCGTAATCAGGAACCTGGCTCAGAATACTGTAGGAAGAAAGTGCTTTATCCCGCTGAAAACAATACAGCTTTTTCCCATTGGTGATGATCAAAAAATCAACACGCAAATCCAGGTTGTAATTAACCACTTGCTCCAGGGTTTGTGGATTAAGCTGAATGTGGGCTGCCTTGCATTCAACAATCAGCAAAGGTTTGCCAAGTCGGGAAAAAACTACGATATCGCATCTTTTGCTAAGCTGATTCACTGTGATGGCATATTCCACAGCCATAAGGCCCAGAGGGGTTCCCTTTTTCTGCACAAGAAAATGCATCATTTGCTGCCTCACATCTTCCTCCGGACTTAGCGCAACATATTTTTTGCGAACCGGATCAAACACTTCATCCCTCCCCTTGTGTTGACGGGTAATAAACCATTTGGTTGAAGAAGGCGACTCGGGCATCATTTTGTAGTTTAACAGCATGTAAAGGTAATCAGAATGGCTAAAATCTGTACATTTGTGACACAAAATATTCATGCATGAAAGATAAAGACGCTATTGTAGCCAACTGGCTTCCGCGCTATACAGGGCAAGCCCTCGAAGACTTCGGACAATACATACTGTTGACTAATTTTAACCAATATCTCGAGCTTTTTGCCAAATGGAACAATGTGCCTGTTATAGGGCAAGACAACCCAATGCCGTGTGCTACATCGGGTGACATTACCATTATCAATTTCAGTATGGGCAGTGCCAATGCTGCCACCATCATGGACTTACTGGGCGCCGTGAAGCCAAAAGCCGTGCTTTTTCTTGGAAAATGTGGCGGGTTGAAATCCAAAAACAGTGTAGGTGACTTTATTCTGCCTATAGCTGCCATACGGGGCGAAGGAACATCAAACGATTACCTGCCCGAAGAGGTCCCGGCACTGCCTGCTTTTAGCCTGCAAAAAGCCATTAGCACCAGTATCCGCGATCATGGCCGCGACTATTGGACAGGCACAGTTTACACAACCAACAGACGTGTTTGGGAACACGATGATGATTTTAAGGATTACCTGATCGCAACACATAGCATGGCTGTAGATATGGAAACTGCAACGATTTTTGTGGTTGGTTTTGCCAACGAAATCCCAACGGGTGCCTTGCTGTTAGTATCGGACCAGCCCATGTTGCCCGAAGGAATTAAAACATCCGAAAGTGACAAAAGTGTGAATGAACGTTTTGTGGCCGACCACCTGAAAATTGGTATTGACTCGTTGCAACAGCTCATTAACCAGGGACTGACAGTTAAACACCTTCGTTTTTAAATTAACCATTCGATGAAAAAGGCCAATGGAGGCAATGTATTAAAGATTTTTTTGAACTGTAACAACATCCCCAAACTGACCAAGTGACTTTTGAGCAAATTTTAACCGACATCCGTAACAAGGTTTACTATCCCATCTACTTCCTGATGGGCGAGGAACCTTATTTCATTGATGTAATCACTGATTTACTTGATGATACAGTGCTTGAAGAAGATTATAAGGCATTCAATAGCACCGTAGTTTACGGACGCGATGTGGATGCTGCGGCAATTATCAACCAGGCCAAAAGCTATCCTATGTCGGGCAATTACCAATTGCTTATCGTTAAGGAAGCGCAGGATGTAAAAGACATTGAAAGGCTGGAGCTTTACCTGAACAATCCGCTTAAAAGCACCATTTTGGTTATTAATTACAAGTACAAAAAACTTGATAACCGTAAATCGCTGCCCAAGCTGATCAAGGCCAAAGGCGTGCTTTTTGAATCAAAAAAACTTTACGAAAACAACATCCCCGACTGGATTACCAAATACCTGAAGCAAAAACAATTTGCAATAACGCCCAAGGCCTGCCAGATGCTTGCCGATTATTTGGGCAACGACCTGCACAAGGTCAGGAATGAACTTGAAAAACTGATCATCGGCCTGCCACCACAAGCCACCGTCAATGATGAGCTGGTGGAGCGCAACATTGGCATTTCCAAAGATTTTAATGTGTTTGAGTTGCAAAAAGCCATCGCCCAGCGCGATGTGGTGAAAGCCAACCGTATCATCAATTATTTTGGCGACAACAGCAAAGACAACCCGCTGCTCATGGTTGTGATATTACTGTTCGGCTATTTTTCGAAAGTGTTGAAATACCATGCTGCCCATGATAAATCAAGGAATAATCTGGCCATTGTTTTGGGTGTAAATCCATTTTTCGTAAACGACTACCAGGTAGCAGGAAAGAATTATCCACCAGGCAAAGTACTCGATATCATCAGCATTCTACGTGAGTATGATCTTAAGGCCAAGGGGGTTGACAACCAATCAACTGACGATAGTGAACTTTATAAGGAGATGCTTTATAAAATAATGCATTGAGTTATGCTCTAACGATATACAGCTATAAAACTTGGGCTTTTTGAGTAGTTACATGTCCTTGTTATTGCCAATCCCAAATTAGGTTGTATTTCTTTTGCCTCATCTGTTGGATTTACTGCTGATTCGTTCATTATCTATCCAATAAATAGTTTGCGAGCTTAACAGCATTCTCTTGATAACCATGGTCGAATGGCACCGTTAAAGCATTCTTTTTATAGTAAGCTGAAAGAGTTCTCGGAGAAACAAATTCAACATCTGTCTTTTCATAGCATTGAATTAATCCTTCAAGCTTAAACGAAAATGTAGATGAAGAGAATCTTCCTTTTGTTTGTCGTGAGATAATAGCAATTGCATCAGGGTTTATTGTGTTGAAAAAAGCGTGTATAGTTGATTGAAAATTCTTGATTTCCTTGTTGTCCTGGTCTTCTTTGATATCAAGATACTTGAACTCTCCTGTTAAATTGATATAAGTACCTTGGCTGTCTTGTTCCAAAGCAAAACAGACAGCTCTTTTTTTATCAATTTCAATTCCTATTACTTTCATTCTATTTTTCTCACTAAAGCACAACTTACTTATAGAAATGGCCTGTTGCTACCAATCCTTAATCGCGCTGAAAATGAACAGCGCCGGCCTGTGCGGTGGGCATCAGCAGCATATCGTTAACATTAACATGGGCCGGCAGGTTGGCAGCGAACCAAATGGCCTCGGCCACATCTGCACCACTCAGGGGTTTAAAACCTTTGTAAACACTTCTTGCCTTCTCAAAATCACCTTTGAAACGCACCATAGAAAACTCCGTATCAGCTGCCCCGGGGGCAATTTGGGTTACCCGTATGCCATGAGGCAAAAGGTCGATGCGCATGCTTTTTGTAAGCCCATCCACAGCAAATTTGGTGGCTGAATAAACATTGCCACCTGGATAAGCTTCCTTGCCGGCGATTGAACCAATATTGACAATATGGCCTTTCCCGGCTGCTACCATAAAGGGCATTACAGCTTTTGAAACATATAAAACCCCTTTGATATTGGTGTCGATCATTCTTTCCCAATCATCGAGCACGCCATGCTGAATCAGCTCCATGCCAACAGCCAATCCGGCATTGTTCACCAGCAAGTCGGGGGTGCATTTGCACGCTTTCAAAAATTTACTGATTGCATCAATACAAGTCTGCTGGCGGACATCAACAGTCAAAAAGGACACTTGAATTTTGAAGTTCTTTTCGAGCTCAGCCTTTATTGACTTGAGCTTTTCAGTGCGGCGGGCCAGCAAAATCAGGTTCCAGCCACCTGCAGCGAAGCGTTCTGCACAGGCCAAACCAAATCCACTGCTTGCCCCGGTGATAAAGGCAGTTGGGATGGGTTTCATTGTAGTTTATTTTTACACTACAAATATACGCAAGAAAAGGATTCCGTTATTGGCTGCTTTTGTTTTTGTTTTCTATCCAAATCCGTGCATTCACAAAGGCTTCAATCCAGGGCGACACTTCATCATCCTGATGCGTTTCGGGATAATAAGCCCATTGCCAGGGAACGAAGGACCTTTCCAAATGTGGCATCATAGCTAAATGCCTGCCATCATTGGAGCAAACAGCTGCAGTGTCCCAATCGCTGCCATTGGGATTGGCCGGGTAGGTTTCGTGTCCGTAGGTCATCACAATATGGTAATTGTCGCGGAAGCATGGAAAGCTGAACTTGCCCTCGCCATGGGCAACCCATACACCAAGCCGCTTACCGCCCAAACTTTCGAGCATAATGCTGTTGTTCGAGGGGATATCCACAGTAAGGAAAGCCGACTCAAACTTACCTGAATCATTATGCAACATGCGTGGCCGCTCCTCATGATGGGGATACACCAAATTGAGCTCTATCATCAGCTGGCAGCCATTGCACACACCCAGACTTAGGGTATCTTCGCGTGCATAAAAACCGTCAAGCGCTTTTTTTGCCTTTTCGTTATACAAAAAAGCACCTGCCCAGCCCTTGGCCGAACCCAGCACGTCGGAATTGGAAAAACCACCCACAAAAGCAATCATTTGTATATCGCTCAGGTCTTCGCGCCCGCTGATGAGGTCCGTCATATGAATATCCTTTACATCAAAACCTGCCAGGTAGAGGGCATAGGCCATTTCGCGGTCGCCGTTCACACCTTTCTCGCGGATGATGGCGGCCTTTGTGCCGGTGGGCTTGCGCCGGAAGCGATCAATCCCGTATTGCTCAAACTTTCCTGTAAACTGCTTGCCAAAACTGAATTCGAGGTCGTGTTTCCGATAATTCCTGAAACGTTCTAATGCAAGCTTTTCACCACTTTGCTGGCGGTCGAGCAAGTAGGACGAGCGGTACCACACATCACGCATGGTATCGATATCAAAGGTGTAATGCTCCTGCAAGTGGTTTACCAAAAGCAATCTTTTTGGCGAAACTCGGCCAATATTGGTATATTGAATGCCTGCTTCATCCAGCACTTTGAGGGCTTCTTGATTGTTTGACACCTGAACAACAACAGCAGGTTTTTCACTAAAAAGCAAGCTAACTGTATCCTGGTTTTTTAATTCGTCAAGTTCTATTTGCAAACCAACTTCGGGATTGGCAAAGGTCATCTCCAACAAACAGGTGATTAATCCGCCTGCCGAAACATCATGGCCGGCAAGTAGCAAATCCGATTCAATCAACTGCTGCACAGCATTAAATGTTTTTACGAAATAACCCGGGTCTATAACATCAGGTGCCTCGTTGCCGATGGCATTTAGTGCCTGTCCCAGTGAGCTGCCGCCCAGATGAAACTGGCCCCCTGAAAAATCGATATAAATAAGACTGGTATGAGGGTCATTCTTCAAGACCGGTTGCACCACCTTGCGCACATTGCTTACTTCGCCTACTGCAGAAACAATCACGGTGCCAGGGGACAGTACTTTTTTGCCTTCAGGGTATTTTTGGGTCATCGAAAGGCTGTCTTTTCCGGTAGGGACATTGATGCCCAGCTCAACGCAAAAATCGCTCAGAGCTTTCACGGCCATAAACAACCTGCTGTTTTCTCCTTCGTTCTTGGCCGGCCACATCCAGTTGGCACTGAGCGATATGCCGCTTAAACCATTTTGAATGGGTGCCCACACGATATTGGTTAATGCCTCGGCCACGGCAAGGCGCGATCCTATCCTTGAATCAATCAATGATGGCACTGGTGCATGACCAATAGCTGTAGCAATACCTTTGATGCCTTGGTAGTCAAGAGCTACAACACCCAGATTGTTCAATGGCAACTGAATTGGACCAGCACATTGTTGCAGGGCCACACGGCCTGATACCGAGCGGTCAACCTTGTTGGTGAGCCAATCTTTGCAGGCCACAGCTTCGAGCTGCAACAGCTGGTTGAGGTAATAATAAATATTTTCCGCACTGTACCTGATGGCTTCAAAGCGATAAGGCTTGTATTGATCTTCCAGTACCGTTTTTGGTGGCTTCCCGAAAAGGTCGTCCAGTTTCAGGTTGATAGGGCAAACGGATTCGCTGCGCTTAAAAACAAGCTTATCATCATCCGTCGTATTGCCGGCTTCGTATAAGGGTGCCCGCTCCCGTTCTGCCATTTGCTTTAGCAGGGGTAAGTCCTTCTCGCGGATTATCAAACCCATGCGTTCCTGCGATTCGTTGCCAATAATTTCCATATCCGATAGGGTAGGATCGCCAACGGGGAGCTTATCAATATGAATAATCCCACCAGATTTTTCGACCAATTCGGACAGGCTGTTGAGGTGGCCCCCGGCTCCATGGTCGTGGATGGAGCGAACGGGATTGTTATCAGCTTCGGTCATGGCACGTATCACATTGGCCACCCTTTTTTGCATTTCGGGATTGGCACGCTGCACGGCATTCAATTCGATTGCATTGCTAAACTGGCCGGTATCAACACTCGACACGGCACCACCGCCCATTCCGATGCGGTAGTTGTCGCCGCCCAAAACTATCACCAGGTCACCCGGATCAGGGGTTTCCTTCAGGCTGTCTTCTTTGCGGGCATAGCCAACACCCCCGGCCATCATGATTACTTTGTCATAACCAAAGGATTGATTTTCTTCATGTTCGAAGGTGAGAAGGCTTCCATTAATCAAAGGCTGGCCAAACTTATTGCCAAAATCAGAGGCGCCATTCGAGGCCTTAATTAGTATGTCGTCCGGTTTTTGATAGAGCCAGGGGCGAGCAGGGCAATTTTGTTCCCAGCTGCGGTTCTCTTCGGTGCGTGCGTAGGCTGTCATATAAACAGCTGTTCCGGCCAATGGCACACTGCCTTTGCCACCTGCCAGCCTGTCGCGGATTTCGCCCCCGCTGCCTGTAGAAGCACCATTGAAAGGCTCCACTGTGGTCGGAAAATTATGTGTTTCGGCTTTTATAGCAATCACCGTATCAATATCCTTTATTGAAAAATAATCGGCATGATGGGAAGTAGCCGGGGCAAACTGTTCAACACGGGGGCCTAAAACAAAGGCTACATTGTCTTTATAAGCTGATACCAACCGGTTAGGATTTACCTTTGCCGTTTTTTTAATCAACGCAAACAAGGTGTCTGGCATTGTTTTGCCATCGATAATAAAAGTGCCATTAAAAATTTTGTGCCGGCAATGTTCTGAGTTTACCTGTGCAAACCCATACACCTCGCTATCGGTAAGTTGTCGTCCAATTCTTTGACTGATTTCTGTAAGGTAGCTTACTTCATCCGGACTGAGGGCCAATCCGTGGGTATTGTTATAAGCCTCAATATCATCAACATACTGCATTTCGGCAGGCAAGCGGTCAAGCTGAAAAAGGTTTTGGCCAGGCTTATGGTACAAAGCCTGCAACATGGGGTCGTAATTCGTGCTGTTTTTTTCAGCTTTAAAGAACTCTTCAATCCGCTCTATACTCGCTATGCCCATATTTCGCGTGATTTCGACAGCATTGGTGCTCCAGGGGGATATCATTTCGCGCCTGGGACCGATAAAATAACCGTCGATGCTTTTCTCACGGCTGGGAATTGCCCCTTCGAAGAGCCAGCTTAATTTTTCAAGGTCAGAAGGGCTCAGGGGGGTCTTGCTTTCGAGGGCAATCAGTCGTTTTGGGCTGGGCTGAAAAAATAGTATCATGTTTGCGGTGTTTTATTTAGTTTGCAGTTAATCACTAAACTTTTTGCAAACAATGGCCTGTAAAACAGAAAATAAACAAACCTGAAACGCTGTAAAAACCATCTTGCTTTTAGCCCGAAAAGCACCTCAATATCACCACAAGAAAGCCTGTTTGCAAAGAATCAATTAAGCAATGAAAACCGCTGCAAATATAGCGGGTTTTGCGACTCGGAAAGGACAAATTATGAGATTATGGGATTGGAAATTTTGAAAAGCCTATGCTTAAAAGCCGCCAAGCAATTAAGCCTGAAAAATTCATCTCGCGAAGACGCAAAGACGCAAAGCGTTGAACAGAAATAAAATAGATATTAAACAAGCTTAAAACCAAAAAAAAATATTCCATGATTTTCAGGTGAAAATGCTTATTCTTTGCGACTTAGCGGCTTGGCGAGAGATTTTGTGAATTAAGCAGGTAAGAGACTGTATGCAAAGCCAAATAAAATTTCCAAGAATCACTTTCTTACCTAAAAAACTGCAACTATTTGTCATTGCTTTCCAAAAAATAACTGCTGTTGCAACCCGGTTTTTTTCAGCTATTTGTTTGCATCAAGGTCTTTGCCCGAAACACCAAATACTTCATCTGTATTGTCCACCCCAACGGGCTCCAGGTGGACCAGTATGTCGTAAACATTGGGGATGCTCTTTTTAATATTGTCCTCTACCAAATGGCCAATACGATGGGCTTCATCAAGCCTTTTGCTGCCATCAATCTCAATATCAAGTGCTATGACGTAATACTGGGCCATTTTTCTTATGCGGATACGATGCGGATTAAGTGCCTCTGGAACAAGGGATACAGCATCAGTTACCGTTTTGTATATTTCAGGATTGTCCACACCATCCAAAAGTTCACGGCTGGAAGTGATGATGATTTTCACTGCAACAAACATAATCCAGATACTCACCAGAAATGCCGTTAAGGTGTCGAGTATAGGCATCTCAAACACATAAGTGAAAACAAGTCCCAGCAGCACGGAGATGGAAATAACCACATCATTTTGCATATTGCGGCCATTTGCACGCAACATGGCACTATCAATTTTCTTCCCAACACTGTTGAGATAACGGGCCAGCATAATCTTACCAACAACAGAAATGACCACAACAATGGCAGCAATAAATGAGGGCACGGCATTGGCTTCGCCACTTATAAGCCTGTTGAAGGTGGAAATGGCCAGTTGCGATCCGGCAAAAAAGATGATAAAAGCCAGTAGTTTGGAAGCTACCGTGTCGGCCTTGTCGTAGCCATAAGGATGCCTTATATTGGGAGGCCGCGAAATAATTTTAGCTGTAATAAGGGTTATTAAAGAGGTAAGAATATCACCTGCCGAATCAATACCATCAGCTACAACGGCCATACTCCCGGCCAACAATCCCACCACAATCTTGAGTACCGAAAGGGTTGCATTCACAATGATGCTTAACCAGGAGGCCTTTATAATTTTTTGTTCGCGACTTTTAGGAGAAATCATGGCTAAAATTTGCTGCCGCAAATGTAAGAAAATAGCTTTTGGAGTTGCCGGAAGTCGCGGGTTCAGTCCTCTTTGTTCAATTTATATTGTTATTGGTGATTATTTTTCTGTTTTTAAAACTATCATCCCTTATCTTTGTTAGGTTTATACGAATCATAAAAGAATATGGATAAAAATGTTTTCGGGGAAAAGCTAATTACATGTGGCACCTCTCCCATGACGGGTTTTTACCGCAATGGCTGTTGCGAAAGCGGTGACGACGACAGGGGCGTACACACTGTATGTGCTGTTGTTACAGATGAATTTCTCCATTTTTCGAAAAGTGCCGGCAACGACCTCAGCACACCACGTCCTGAGTTTATGTTTGCAGGCCTCAAACCAGGCGATCATTGGTGCCTGTGTGCTGCGCGTTGGGTGGAAGCCATGCAGGCAGGTATGGCGCCAATGGTTGTGCTTGAAGCCACCAATGAAAAAACCCTCGATTTTGTGCCCCTTGATACATTGGTAAAATATGCTTACAAAGCCACCATTAAATCCTGACACCTGAGAATATGCCACAAAAAAAAGCCCTTATCATCGGTTCGGGAGTAGCCGGTATTGCTTCGGCTATACGGTTGCAACTTAAAGGCTATCAGGTTAGTGTGTTGGAAGCAAACAGCTACCCGGGAGGAAAACTTACCGAAGTCCGTCAAGGGGCTTACCGATTTGATGCCGGTCCTTCCTTGTTTACCATGCCACAATATGTGGATGAGCTTTTTGAGCTGGCAGGTAAAAATCCCAGATCGTACTTCAACTATAAACGAACAGACGAAAGTTGCCGCTACTTCTGGGATGACAAAACAAGAATTATCGCCTGGGACGATATTGAAAAATTTGGGCAGGAGGTAGAATATAAAATTGGCGTGGATAAAAATGTGGTCGTTAAAAGACTTCAATCCAGTGCCTTTATGTATGAAACTGCTGGTCGCACATTTTTAGAGAAACCTTTAAACCGCCTGAAAACATGGCTTACGAAAGATGTTGTCCGCGCTATTCTCAGGCTGCACAAGCTTAGCCTGTTTTCGAGCATGCACGAAGACAACAGCCGCATTTTACAACATTCCAAATTGGTTCAGTTGTTCGATAGATATGCTACTTACAATGGCTCAGATCCATATCGGGCACCCGGTATTTTGAATATAATTCCCCATCTTGAACATAATATTGGCACCTTTCTTCCGGAGAAAGGCATGCACCAGATAACCCTAAGCCTGGTGGCCCTGGCCCGCGAGTTGGGGGTTGAATTTAATTTCAACCAACAGGTGGAAGAAATTTTGGTCCGTAATAAAAAAGCATATGGTGTTGTCACCCATAAGGGCATCATAGAAGCTGACTTGGTGGTATCCAATATGGACGTCACACCTACCTACCGCAAACTGCTGCCCAACGAAAAGCCCCCTGAGCGCACACTCAGCCAGGAACGATCGAGCTCGGCCCTGATATTTTATTGGGGCGTTAAGAGTACTTTTTCCGAATTGGGACCCCACAATATATTTTTCAGCGAAGATTACAAAAAAGAGTTTGAGGAACTGTTTAGCGGCCTTACTCCTCCCACCGACCCTACCATATATGTGCACATCACCTCCAGGGACATTCCCGGGGACGCGCCACAAGGTTGCGAAAACTGGTTTGTCATGATCAATGCGCCGGCCCACAAAGATCACAACTGGGAAGAACTTATTCCTCTTTACAGGAAGAAAATTTTTGAAAAAATTAACCGGATATTAAATACAAATCTTGAAGTACTGATTGAAAATGAGGGAACCCTCACACCTCAAGACATCCAAATAAAAACCAGCTCACTGGGCGGGTCACTTTACGGCACCAGCTCAAACAGCCGTTTTGCTGCATTCTTGCGACATGCCAACAACAGCAGCAAAATCAAAGACTTATACTTTTGTGGTGGAAGCGTACATCCCGGGGGTGGTATTCCTTTGTGCCTGTTGTCAGCAAAAATTGTCTCAGAAATTTGTCCCAAGCCATGAAAAATTTTCTTCAAAACCGTTTCTATTTAAGCCTGTTTCTGCTGTTTGTAATTTACCTGGTAGGCATAATGACTGTGCTTTTCGGAAAGGCGGAACCCTTGATGCAGCTCACTGTTTATAACCTGCTTTTTGCGACAGCATTGTTGCTTTACAACGCCAAAAAGCCTGACAAGGCCTATTGGCTTTGGTTTGGCATTTGCGCTTTGGCCGGCTTTGGCATTGAAGTGGTTGGGGTGCAAACCGGCGTTGTTTTTGGCGAATATACCTATGGTCGCATATTGGGTATCAGCCTTGGGGGAGTTCCATTGATAATTGGCCTCAACTGGTCGCTACTGGTGTTTGCCTCAGCAGCTTTGGTAAGTCATTTGAATATATCCCTTGTAACAAAAGCAGCTGTGGCTGCAACAATTATGGTCGCCTATGATGTGTTTCTGGAGCCTGTAGCCATCCGTTTTGCTTTTTGGGATTGGGCTGGCGGCCCCGTACCCATGCAAAACTACATCGCCTGGTGGGTCATCGCCTTTTTGATGCTGTTGGGGGTTTTCAGGTATGTAAAAAACATGCGCAACCGCACAGCCCTATATATACTAGGCATTCAAACTTTGTTTTTTATCATCATTATTTTGAAAAAGGGGCTCCCGCTCCACTAAACTATTTCACAAGTTAACACCATGGACAAATTGTATCTTTACCTCAACCTCTTCACTTTTTCGCTGCCATTTGTGCTGAGTTTTGATAAAAAAGTGGCATTCTTTAAAAGCTGGAAACACCTATTTCCCGCTATAGGCCTTATGGCTGTAGTTTTTATTGGGTGGGATGCCCTTTTTAATCATTACAATGTATGGTCTTTTAACGATGAATACCTTATTGGTTTCAGGGTGTTGGGATTGCCCATTGAAGAATGGATGTTTTTTATTGTAGTTCCCTATGCCTGTGTATTTATCTATGCTTGCCTTCAAGCATATTTAAAGATCGACCCCCTGCAAAAGATACACAGGCCATTTTTGCTGGCTTTGAGCTTTGTTTTGCTTGTTGTAGCAGCCTGGAATTATGATCGCATATACACATCCATTACTTTCTTTGCTACAGCCATACTCGTTTTATACAACCTGCGTCAGCGCAGGCCCTGGCTGAGCATATTCCTGCTTTCCTATTTTATAACGCTCATTCCATTTCTGATTGTAAATGGAATCCTGACAGGTTCGTACATTGAGGGGCAGGTGGTATGGTACAATCCGGCCCAAATCCTCAACCTCCGTGTGTTTACAATTCCTATAGAGGATAGCATTTACAATCTGATGATGCTGTTGATGACAGTGCAATTGTATGAAGGCTTCAAGGCACGAAACCTCAAATAGATTTATAGGAAGCCTTTAACCTGATTAATTTATTCGTTAAGGTTAATTTAGGAATCCTGGTAAAAGGCTTGCCAATTATAAGTTGCCCAACTGTTTCCATTGACTGAAACTGATCAGTCTTCGGTTTTGTTCATCCCACAACCTAAGTGTCGCCGAGCGAATACTTGAGCGCAGAGTAATCGGTTTTAGTTGACTGAAAACAGGATTCTCATAATGGCAAATGGGTAATTTGTAATTTGGTATGCGTGGGCTAAGGTGGTGGATATGATGAAATCCAATATTCCCGGTAAACCACTGCATCACTTTGGGCAGCTTAAAAAATGAACTACCTTCAACGGAGAGCCTGTTGTGGTCCCAATCTTTGCCCCTTTCCCAAACTACATCTTCAAACTGGTGTTGCACATAAAACAGCCATACCCCTATTACAGAAGCCAGATAGATAATTGGAAGCTGAATCATTATAAAGGCCTTGAACCCTATTGTAAAACCCAGCAAAAGGATTGCACCAACTATTGCAAGGTTCGACAATTGCAGATAAATATGCTGACTGGGGTTCATATATGTTTTAGGGAGCCTGTGTTGTATCAGGAAAAGCAGCAACGGCGCAATTGCAATCAAAAAGAGGGGATTGCGGTAGAAGCGATAAGCAAAACGGCCCCACTTTGATTTTTGATTATATTCTTCAACCGTAAGTGTTTTCACATCGCCAATACCCCTTTTATCAAGGTTGCCTACTGTATCGTGGTGCTTCTTGTGATCGCGGTGCCAACGGTGGTAAGGGGTAAAAACCAGCAAACCGAGCGGGATGCCCACCAAGCTGTTGAGCCAAGGCGATTTAAAGAAAGATTGGTGGCCGCAATCATGAAAAATAATAAATATACGGACCAGAAAACCAACAGCGAAAACGGAAAGCAGCAACGTTAACCAATAGGAAACACCAAGGCTGTAATACATCAACACCCACAAGCCCAAGTAGGGAATTAAGGAGTTAATCACTTGCCACCAGCTTTTGCCAGGGTCGGGAAAATTATATTTGGATATGATTTCCAGCCAATTTACTGCTGGCATATCAATTTTTTTTTCTTGTTGAATCATGTCGCAAAAATAGGCTAAATACCACTCCTTAAGTTATAAGTATATAAAAAAACGCTCCTTCTAAACCAAAAAACCTATTGAGAATAATTCCTAATTATGGAATTAGGTATAATTATGGGATAATTCTGTGTTTGCATAAAAATTTATGCGTCTGATAACATGTTAATTATGAGTTTGGCAAGCTTTTGGAGATACATAAAGTGAAAAACTTAAGCTGATACAAAATGAAAAACTTAACTCAAAATATGCCAGCTCAGGTGCTGCAACCAGCTAGCACTAATTTATGGACAAACAAATCAATCCTGATTGTTGATGACCTGAAGGTGAATTTCTTACTCCTGAAAGCCATGATTACACGCACGGGCGCAAACACTATCTGGGCGGATAATGGGTATGCAGCCTTGGAAATTATCGAAAACAGACCCGATATCAATGTGGTATTAATGGACTATAATATGCCCGGAATCAATGGTTTGGAAACCACTTATCGTATAAAGCAAATAAAGCCAGCCATGCCGGTTATTTCACAAAGCACCTTTACTGACAGCAATCTGTTCGACCGCAGCACGGCCCCCTACGATGCCTACCTCTCAAAACCCATCAATTCAAAAGAGTTGTTGAGTACCATTGAATTATTTATTGCCGGTTAATCACACATCTGTGATATATCATGTCTTTTTGATACTTTTGCATTGGCTGGTCAATGGCCGGTGGTGTAAACTAACTGCTTATATACATGCGACAAAAACTGTGGCTGTTATTTCTGTTTTTGATACTAATAGTGCTGAATCCCTTTGGTTCAGTTGCGTCAAGCTATAAACTCACAGATAGCCTTGAGCTATTACTGCCCAAAACCTCTGGCGAAAAAAAGCTATTAATTTACAGAGACCTTATAAAAAATTACCGCAATATAAATCCTGCGCGGGGAGTAGCCCATTCACGGCCGGCAATTCAATTGGCTGATTCGCTAAACAACATCTTACTCAAGGCAGCTATCATTAACGAAATGGGGGTTTGTTACCGCAAATTGAGTATTATTGAAAAGTCACTGGAAATGCATTTTGAGGCACTTGCCATTTATGAGCGCGAAAATGACAGCATGGGAGTAGCATTTTCTTATGCCAATATTGGCATGGCTTATTTTTTTTATCAGGACTATGAAAATGCTCTGGAGTATCATTTTCGATCGCTCTTAATAAAAGAATATTTAGGCGATCAGGGGCAAATTGCCTATTCGCAAAATGCCATAGGCATGGTTTTGGCCGAAATGGGCGACTATGCCCGTGCATTGGATTATTATATTAGTGCCCTGGCTATTCAAAAGAAACTTGGTAAGCGCAATGAAATTGTCAATATTTATGGCAACCTGAGTAAGGTGTTCTCCAAATTGGGCCGCTTAAACGAGGCCCTGGAATATTTTAAAAAAGCTGAGGTGGTTTTACTGGATGTAGGCTCAGAATATGGGTATGCGCTTACACTTAACGAAATTGCAAATATTCACCTTTTGCTCAACGATACCGATAATGCAATCAGCAAAGTCAAAGATGCCGAAACAATAGGTCTCAAGCTCAATAATTTGGGTGTTTTGCACTACAATTACAGATTGCAGGCAAAAATTTACGACCAAATTGGCGACCATAAACAGGCCTACACCTACCTGCTAAGGTCGGCCAACATAAAGGATTCCCTCTTTTCGGAACAGCGCAGCCGCGAAATCACTGAAACACAAATACGTTACGAAACCGAACGTGTTGATAGCGAAAACAAAATCCTCCTTCTGAGCCTTGCCGAACAACAATTGCGTATTCGGTTTTTGGTGGCTATCATTGCCAGTGCTATACTGCTCTTTTTTATTTTCTTTTTCATCTGGCGCCAACACAAAAACAACAAGGTAAAAAAGCAGCTGCAAAAACTGAACGCTTCACTTGAACAGCGTGTTGTTGAGCGCACTAAAAAAATTGAGGAGGAAATTAACAAAAAACAACAAGCCATGAATTCGCTGCGCAAGAGCGAGGAAAAATTCAGGGCCATCAGCGAAGCATCGCCTCTGGGCATAGCAGTCAGCGACCACCACGGTCAATTGATTTTTGTTAACCCAAGTCTGATGCATCAAACCGGTATTCCAAAAGACTTCTTCCTTGACCGGACCTGGCTGCGCAAAGTCCTCATCGAAGACCGCCAAAAAGTTGAAACGCTTTGGGAAAACGCCCATAAACAACAAACGGACAGCTTTGAGTCGGTTTTCAGGCTCAGGACCGAAAACAACGAAATTATTTGGATACACCTGAAGGCTTCATCCATGCTACTCAACGGCGCTTTCATAGGGATGGTTTCACTTCTCGACAATATAACACGTCAAAAAAACTTTGAAGAGGAACTGATCAAAGCCAAAAATAAGGCGGAGGAATCGGACAGGGTTAAATCGGCTTTTTTGGCCAATATGTCGCACGAAATCAGGACACCTATGAATGCCATTCTGGGATTTTCTGATTTACTCAGCTCTGATGATTATGGTGATAATGAAAAAATTGAATTCGTAAACCTGATCAAATCAAGTGGCCGGCTTTTACTAAACCTGATTAATGATATAATCGATATTTCAAAGATTGAAGCAGGTGAGCTAAAAATTCAAAAAAGCAAATGCAATCCCGGCAGCCTGATGGTAGAGCTGTTCCAAGCCTATAAGCAACAGCTCGAAAATATGGGCAAGGCCAATATTCAACTGATTCTCGAACAGCCCAAAGAAGCCTCCGAAATACTCCTGTTTACTGATCGCATGCGTTTACATCAGATTGTCTCAAACCTGTTGAACAATGCTATTAAGTTTACCGATGAAGGCTACATCAACTATGGTTTTATTATCGCTAATGGCAATCTACAATTCTATGTGAAAGACTCCGGAATTGGCATACCCGAATCAAAAACGGAAATCATTTTTGAACGTTTCAGGCAGGCTGATGATTCTCACAGCAGGCTTTTTGGCGGTACTGGCCTGGGATTGGCCATCGTAAAAAACTTGGTTGATATGCTTGGCGGTTCAGTTTGGGTTGAATCCATTCATGGCAAGGGAACTATATTTTACTTCACTTTGCCCTATGAAGATTCCCGGTCATCAGACGAAACAGGTAGCATATCTGAAAATGAAAACAGCCTTTATCCTGACTTCAGCAACAAAACCATTTTAATTGCCGAAGACAACGAAGCCAATTATTTGTTGCTTAAAAGGATACTATCAAAAACCAAAGCAACCATCTTATATGCCCCCAATGGTTTGATTGCCATGGATATGGCTGCATCAAGCCCTTCGCCCGACATTATCCTTATGGACATTCAAATGCCTGAAATGAACGGCATTGAAGCCATGAAAAAAATAAGGCAGCATGGTTTTAGAATGCCAGCCATAGCGGTTACGGCATTTACCATGATGGAAGAGGAAAAGGATTATGTGCAGAGAGGTTTTGATGCTTACCTGCAAAAACCACTGGGAGCGGAAAAACTCTTTGAAACACTTGAAGCTTTTTTACGATAATTAGTTTTAAAAGAAATTAATAGATTTACAGCCCAAAAGATCAACAACCATGCATAAACTTTCACGCTTCATTGTTTTCATACTATCTATAGCAAGTGCTGCCGCACAGGTTTATGTGCCGATAAGCAACCAACCACAAGGGCGCATGCATGCTGCTGCCACTTGGATTGACCTACAGGCCAATGGCAAAGCAGATTTAATCTTAAGCGGGGATTATGTTAGCGGCAACACAACGAATATCCGCACAACCTATTACCAGCAAACAGGCACCAACCGATTCACAGCCACCAACAAGGGCTTGCCTGATATATATAATGGCTCCATGGATGTGGGCGATTTCAACCGGGATGGATTGCAGGATGTGGTGCTGAGCGGGATGGGCGCAGGAAACAGGCCTGTTTCAGGTATTTTTCTGGGGCAAAAAGATGGCAGCTTTAAAAAATCAGATGCCAATTTTGCTGCTTTAACCGAAGGTTCAGTGGAATTTGGTGACTTTGATAAGGATGGCTTCCTCGACCTGCTGGTTTCGGGCAAGGACCAAAATGGCAGGCCCTTGACCATCATATACCGGAATGAGCAAGGGCAACTCGCTGATATCAATGCACGTTTGCCTGGCATCAGCCGTGGCAAAGCCAGCTGGGGCGATGCCAACAGCAATGGCCGGCTGGATGTATTGCTATGCGGAAATTCCAATAGTGGCCCGCTTACACAAGTGTATATCAATACCAACGGACATTTTCGTATGCTTACCCAGCGTTTTCCGGGTTTGAAGAACAGCGATGCCGCCTGGGCTGATTTTGACAATGATGGCAAAAAAGATTTTATTATCAGTGGCGAAACAGCCTCAGGTATGCCACTCACCCGTATATACCGCAATATGGGCGACCTTAATTATGCTGAAGTTTCAACTCCGGGCATCAGGCCCCTCAAAAATTGCAGCATCGATATGGGCGATTTTGATGCCGATGGCGACCTCGACATCGTTATGACAGGCGAAAGCCTCGAAAGACCTTACACTATTGTGTATGAGAACAAAGGAAACTTCAATTTTGTTGACATCATTGCCGGTTTGCCCGGAGTGAGTGCCGGCATTGCTACTTTTGGCGATTATGATGGCGATGGCGACCTCGACCTGTTTGTTTCCGGTTTGGATGTTTGTTTTGAGTTTGTTGGGATGATATTCAGAAACACCATCGACCCAAAAATCGAAAGGGAAGAAACGATGGATATATTTATTGACTCGCCTATAGTTGATTATTCCAAAGGGCCGTATTACTATTTTGTTTGGTCGTCGTGCTTTTGCGATTTACAAGGCGGCGACAACAAAAGCTATAATATGTTCATCAGCAATATCCACATGGAAAGGCAGGATTTCAACCTGAATTATAAGTTTAACGAATTGTTGATCAACCGATTTCCCAATTGGAGCTTTGCTGACAGAGGGCACCGCACTTCCAATGCTTTCCTGAGCATACCCGACGCTGAAGTTTCCAGGCAACAAATTATTGATTCATATGGTGCCAATGGTTTCCAGATTCACTTATTCAACTGGTAAATAAAAACTATTGACAAATAAGCTGAATTCCAATTTTGAAGCAGATAAATAACAGGCAAATTAAAGCATCAAACACCGCGTAAATGAGGATTTATCCGAAAGTATTTCAATCCGGTGCCCAATTGCTATTTGCTCTGCTGCTCCTGTTTTGGTTTATAATCAACCTGATTCAGGCTGCTTTTACGGAAGTGATTGCCGACGAAGCTTATTACTATTTTTATAGTGTAAACATGGCCTGGGGCTATTTCGACCACCCTCCCTTGGTGGCCTTGCTGATAAAAATCAGTTCACAGTTTTTTAATGGTTCGCTTAGCATAAGGTTTATGACGGTTTTGCTTCAGGTTTTTACCTTGTTGTTCATCTGGAAAACGCTGGCACAACCAAAACCAAGTAAACAGGATGTGTGGGCCTTTTTTGGTATTTCAGCAGCCATTGTTATGTTTGTTGTATATGGCTTTATCACCACCCCCGATCCGGGTTTGCTTTTTTTTACGGCACTTTTCCTATATGCCTACAAACGCTTGCTTCTAAAAGAAGCATTTTGGTATTGGGCAATGCTGTCTGTTGCAATGGCCGGGCTCGTTTTTTCCAAATACCAGGGTGGCATATTGATTGTCTTGGTTGTATTATCCAATCCAAGGCTGCTGCTCAACTACCGCTTTTGGCTGGCCGGATTGTTTGCTTTATTACTGCTCAGCCCACATATAGCATGGCAATTGCAGAATGATTTCCCATCGTTCAAATACCACACCACCGGCAGGGCCAAGCCATTCAGTCTGCAGGATGTGCTGGTGTATTTACCCAATCAAATGGCAAGTTTCAACCCCTTTGTTTTACCCCTGGCATTTTATGTGCTCTTTAAGTTTAAGGCCAAAGAAGCCTTTGAACGCACTTTGTATTTCATCATTTTGGGCATGATTTTATTCTTTTGGGGAACAACCTTCAGGGGGCATGCCGAACCCCAATGGACCATAGCAGCAGCCATTCCGATTATTCTAATTTTGATGGAGAAAAGAAAAATAAGTGTATCTGTTGACCGCTACCTTCGCCGCATTGTTTATCCAAGCATATTGATACTTTTTTTCCTGCGCGTTGCACTTATTGCGGACTTTTTGCCAATCGAACTGGAATTTCACAACCAAAAGAAATGGGCCGCCAAAGTGCAGGAACTCACCCAAAACAGGCCTGTAGTATTCAGGGATGGCTACCAACGCCCATCGGTTTACACCTTTTACTCAGGTATAGAAGCACATACAGTTAACTCCCGCTATTACAGGCAAAACCAATATGATTTGCATAATCATGAGATGAAATTTTATGGCAAAGCTGCTGCCATCATCACTGATCGTTTCGATCCAAACGCTACAGCATATGCTTTGCTGAAAAATGACAGCCTGTATGTGCGTCTTACAGATAAACTTGTATTGACATCAAGCGTGGACATTCAATATCCCTTAGAAAAAAACAGCCAGTTTAAGATGGGAAGCGTTGTTGAGTTGCCCATAACGATAACCAACCCTTATCCCGATAATCTCCATTTTACAAATTCTGAATTTCCAATCAGTGTGCATGCATTTTTAAGCGGAAAAGGAAGAAAAACTTCAGTAAAATGCAAAATGGCCCAACCTGTGGAAAGCATTCCCCCAAATGAAAGTATTGAAACTGTCATTTCATTTGTTGTGCCCAAAGATTTGCAGGCAGGCACCTACAACTTCACCCTGTCCTTGCGGGCAGGCCCATTCAGGGACGGTTTCAACAGCAAAAGTATAAAAATACAGCTGGATTAAACTGCATGACACAACTGGTTTGCAAACAGGATTGATTTGTTTGGGAAGGCCACTAAGCCGCACAAAGGGAGAGACAATCGCAGAAAAAGCAGGATTATAAGGCGAAAATGAAGACTACTTTGTGGCTCTTAGTGCTCTTTGTGGGAAAAATAAATATAACCTCAAAACTGTCCAGTCCTTCGGAAGGCCACTAAGCCGCACAAAGGGAGAGACAATCGCAGAAATAGCAGAATTATAAGGCGAAAATGAAGACTACTTTGTGGCTCTTAGTGCTCTTTGTGGGAAAAATAAATATAACCTCAAAACTGTCCAGTCCTTCGGAAGGCCACTAAGCCGCACAAAGGGAGAGACAATCGCAGAAAAAGCAGGATGATACAGCGAAAATGAAGACTACTTTGTGGCTCTTAGTGCTCTTTGTGGGAAAAATAAATATAACCTCAAAACTGTCAGTCCTTCTCGGAAGGCCACTAAGCCGCACAAAGGGAGAGACAATCGCAGAAAAAGCAGGATGATACAGCGAAAATGAAGACTACTTTGTGGCTCTTAGTGCTCTTTGTGGGAAAAAATAAATATAACCTCAAAACTGTCCAGTCCTTCGGAAGGCCACTAAGCCGCACAAAGGGAGAGACAATCGCAGAAAAAGCAGGATTATAAGGCGAAAATGAAGACTACTTTGTGGCTCTTAGTGCTCTTTGTGGGAAAAATAAATATAACCTCAAAACTGTCCCGGCTTTTGGGAGGTCACTAAGTGCCACTAAGAGGAAACAAAATCAGTTGAAGGCATGAAATAGCGCAGAGGTATAAGGTATATCAAATAATAATTTAGTCGTTTTATTACCGTATTGCCAGCCATACATTCGTATATTTGCATGCTAGCCAATAAAAAGCAGTCGAAGAAAACAATGATAGCATGAAATTGCAAAACAACCCGCAATTACAACTTGCCAGTGATTTTATCCGCTACACCGATAAACACCTGTTTTTGACAGGAAAAGCCGGAACAGGTAAAACCACTTTTTTGCACAACCTGAAAAGCCAAACCTATAAACGCATGGTGGTGGTGGCCCCAACGGGCGTAGCAGCCATCAATGCCGGAGGCGTGACCATCCACTCCTTTTTCCAACTTCCTTTTGGTCCGCAAATTCCAGAGGGAATGACTGGCAAACTGCCCATTGAGCAAGATCAAGCCAAAGCTTCAGCGTCGCGCTATCAGCGTTTTACAAGGGAAAAAATCAATATTATTAAAAGCCTTGATCTGCTTGTGATTGATGAAATCAGCATGGTGCGTGCCGACCTGCTTGATGCCATTGATGCCGTTTTGCGTCGCTATCGAAACCGAAACACACCCTTTGGTGGTGTGCAATTGCTCATGATTGGCGACCTGCAACAATTGGCTCCCATCGCAAAGGATGAAGAATGGGCCTTGCTGAAAAAACACTATAATACCGTGTATTTTTTCAGCAGCAAAGCCTTGCAAAAAACCGATTACATCAGCATTGAACTGCAGTTTATTTTCAGGCAAACCGATGAAACATTTATCCGCTTGCTCAATAAGGTACGCGATAACAAGATGGATACAGACACCATCAACTTGCTTAACCAAAGACACATCCCTGATTTTTCGCCTGATGAAAGCGATGGCTATATTACCCTCACAACCCATAACTACCAGGCACAAAACATCAACAACAAGAAACTTGAGGCCATCAAGACAAAAGCCCGTAAATTCAAGGCAGAGGTGAAAGGCGATTTTCCGGAGCATGCCTACCCTACCAACGAATCACTTGAATTGAAAAAAGGTGCCCAGGTGATGTTTATCAAAAATGACCCATCGCCCTTGAAGGAGTTTTACAATGGCAAAATTGGAAAACTTATGCGTATTGAAGAGGATACACTTTTTGTGAAATGTCCGGGCGATGAGGATTCTATCACCGTGAAACCACTCGAATGGCAAAATTGCCGCTACAGCATTGATGAAAAAACCAACGAAATAACTGAAAGTATTATAGGTTCGTTTACCCAATACCCCCTCAAGCTGGCCTGGGCTGTGACCATTCACAAAAGCCAAGGCCTTACTTTTGAAAAGGCCATTATTGATGCAAATGCTGCCTTTGCCCACGGGCAGGTGTATGTGGCCCTGAGCCGCTGCAAAAGCTATGAAGGCATGGTGCTCAGTTCGGCCATTACGCCCAGCTCAGTAAAAACAGATTTTACTGTGGGCCAGTTTGTTGAACAGGTTTCGGCCAACCAGCCTGACGAACATAAACTCCAAGCGGCTAAAGCAGGCTATCAGCAAACGCTCGTTGCCGAACTATTTGACTTTAAACCCTTGCTATGGCGGATTCATACTTTGCAGAAAATAATCACTGAAAATATCAAATCGCTTGATGCCGGGCTTTCAGAAAAATTCAACCAACTGGAGGCGGGCCTGAAAAATGGTTTTATTGTCGTGGCTGAAAAATTTATGACTCAGGTAAATTCGTTGTTGGCCGAACAGCCCGAGGTTGAAGAAAATCAACAATTGCAGGAAAGAATCGTAAAAGCCTGTAGCTACTTTGCCCCAAAATTCAAAGCCCTGCTATTTGAAAACGAGGCTGTTTTGGAAAGTGATAACAAGGCCGTTCAAAAAAGCGTGAGGGATGCCTATGAACGCTTGATGTCCGATGCGCAGGTAAAACAGCAATGCCTCGAAAAATGCAGCAAGGGTTTCACCGTGTTGACATACCTCGAAACCCGTGCCACAGCGGCCATCGAAA
Source organism: Bacteroidales bacterium (assembly GCA_018400955.1). GTDB lineage: Bacteria > Bacteroidota > Bacteroidia > Bacteroidales > F082 > CALAZZ01. The sequence continues at coordinate 208 of JAGYLH010000003.1, read as the reverse complement.
AGCCCAGACCAGTCCCCAAATCAACCAGCAGTTATCCTGCTGACAGCAAGGTAAAATATCCAGAATTGTTAAAACGAATCCGCAGTTGGCGCGACAATCTGGCCAACGAGATGGATGTGCCCTACCATATGATATTACCGCGCAAAGCCATAAATGAAATAGCTGATATATTGCCTCTCAACAACAAAGAATTGCTGGAAGTAAACGG
>JAGYLH010000029.1 GCA_018400955.1 Bacteroidales bacterium | reverse complement strand
TGCACCTTTGTGGCTTTGTGGGCAATAAAATTATCCCACTAAGCCACTAAAGATCTTTCTCACCCTTCGCTCTTGATTTCTTCAATCCACTTGCCCATGCCAACAGGTTCGTAGCGTTTTAATTTTTGCAGGAGTGATTTACAATCGAATGAGACAATAATATTGCTGCGGTGTTCTTCCCTTACAAAGCCCTCTGAAACCCCATGATCCAGAAATCGAAGCAATGAATCAAAATAGCCGGCCACATTTAGCAAGCCCAACGGTTTGTCGGAAATACGCAACTGATTAAAGGTCAATATTTCTGAAAGCTCGTCAAGGGTTCCGAAACCTCCAGGCAGGGCGATGAATGCATCCGAAAGTTCCACCATCATGGCCTTGCGCTCGGCCATCGATTGCACCACATGCATTTGTTTCAGGCCGTTGTGGGCCACCTCCTTATCAATCAAAAGCTGGGGCATCACACCAATGGCTTCCCCACCATTTTGCATGGTTGCATTGGCCAGTACTTTCATCAAGCCTACATTCGCACCTCCGTAAACAAGCCCAATATCATTTTTTGCCAACAACTCGCCCAGATTTTCAGCAGCCTGCTTATAAACCCGCTGATAGCCCATACTGCTGCCACAAAACACACAAATACGTTTCATTCGATAAAATTTAGTGGGCAAATTTAAGGCTTTCCTGCTTTCGATTGGGCCATCAACCTGTAATCTGCTTCCTGATGGCATTAAAGAGCTGAGCGCCAAGCATCACCAATTCGTCGGGAAAATCATAATCAGGGTTGTGCAGGGCCGGTTGGTCCTTTCCGGCACCCAAGCCAAAAAGACATGTTTTTGTTTCGCTACCGAAATGCCCGAAGTCTTCGGACCAGCGAAAGGGATTTTGTTTTTCTTCAAGTGAATAATTCAATTTGCGCGCGGCCTTTAGTAAGTGCGTGTTCAAATCTTCAGTATTCACAGTGGCTGCAAATGGTTCCTGCCAATCAATCGCAATTTTCAATTTGTTTTTTCGGGCACAGTCATGCGCAATATTGACACATTTTTCCTGCAAATTTGCGAGCAAACCATCCTGATAGCTGCGGAGCGTAGCCCATATCACAGCGCGGCCAGGGGCAGTCCCTACAGCGCGTTCCCCCAATTGTGCATGCGTTATGGTAAGGCCAGCAAAATGGTCATCATCAGGGCCGGAGATGTTAAGCGCGTGGAAGGCTTGTATGATTTCAGCCATAGCGACCGCCGGACTAATACCTGTTTCAGGCTGAGAGGCATGGGCTGTGCGACCTGTCAACTCCAACTGCAAGCCAACGGAAGCCGCCGCAAAAGTTCCATTGCGCCAAATGATCTGGCCTTTTTCAAAGCCCGGTAAATTATGCAAAGCAAAAGCAAAGTCAGGTTTTATCTGTTGGAATTTTTCATCGCAAATAACCCTGTTTGCACCCTGTCCTGTTTCTTCGGCGGGTTGGAACAACAAAACCACTTCGCCCTTTTCAGGTGGATTTTGTTGTAAAAGGGCCGCCAAACCCATCAAAATGGCACTATGCCCATCGTGGCCACATTTGTGCGAAACGGCTTTGTTTTGCGATTTGTAATCCAGTTCATTTATCTCCTCAATGGGCAAGGCATCCATATCGGCCCTGAACAATAGCCTGGGGCCTGTCTGTTTCCCTTTGAAGATGCCTGCCAATCCATAACCACCGATCTTGGTTATCAGCTGGTCAGGCTTGTATTTTTCCAATTGGCTTAAGATGGCCTTGCTGGTGTGTTTCTCTTCGCCCGAAAGCTCAGCAATGCTGTGCAGGTGGCGGCGAAAAGCAATTAATTCTTCAATTCGGAAAGATGGATTATCAGTTTTTACTTGCATGCTGCAAATATAATCATTCAGTATGAAAAGCCTTTGATTCGTGATTGGGGCAACTAATGAATCAAATAAAGAAGCCCTGACAGCTATGATTGTGTTCAGGGCTATAAGAACTTGATAATGAACAAAAAAATTGTTTATGCTCCAGCACTCATCGTTTCCAGGTTCCGGTCCATTTTTTTGAACAGGCCTTGCAATACTGTTCCAGGGCCCACCTCGATGATGGTTTTGGCCCCACTGGCAATCATATTGTTCATGATTTGTGTCCAGCGTACTGGTGCCGTTAACTGGGCAATCAGGTTTTTCTTGATAATTTCAGGATCAGTAACCGATTGTCCGGTAACATTTTGATAAATCGGACAAGTGCCCCGGTTAAACTTGGTTTCGGCTATGGCATCAGCCAGTTCTATGCGTGCCGGCTCCATCAGTGGTGAGTGGAAGGCCCCGCCAACCTTGAGGGGCAAAGCCCGTTTGGCACCTGCTTCCTTCAGTTTTTCGCATGCCAGGGCGATGCCTGCGTCGCTGCCTGAAATAACCAATTGGCCCGGGCTGTTATAATTAGCAGGAACAACCACCTCATTTTTGATTGATGCCAGCACATCCTCTACCACCTTGTCTTCGAGGCCGAGGATGGCAGCCATGGTGCTGGGGTTCAGTTCGCAGGCTTTTTGCATGGCCATAGCGCGTTTGTAAACAAGGCGCAAACCGTCTTCAAAACCGAGGGTTTTGTTGGCTACAAGTGCAGAAAACTCACCCAGTGAATGCCCTGCCACCATATCCGGTTTAAACTCATTGCCCATGGTGATGGCAAGAATAACCGAGTGCAGAAAAATTGCTGGCTGGGTTACTTTCGTTTGACGCAGGTCCTCATCAGTACCTTCAAACATTAAATCGGTAATTTTAAACTTGAGGATGGTGTTTGCCTTTTGAAAAAGCTCCTTCGCTTTGGGCGAACTATCGAACAAATCCTTGCCCATTCCAACAAATTGTGCCCCCTGACCGGGGAAAACATAAGCTTTCATAAATATAATTTTCGTATATATAACGCTGATTCAATAATTTAACGCTTATTTTCGGTTTCCGAAAAAGCGCAGCAAAAATAGAAATAAATTGATAAAATCGAGGTATAGGGTTAAAGCACCCATAATGGTTGCTTTGCGCATGCTTTCGCCTTGCTCCATATTTGAGGCACCGATTCGCTTTAACTTCTGCACATCATAGGCTGTTAAGCCGGTGAAAACAAGTACACCAATAAAGCTGATGATATAATCCATGGTGCTGCTTTTCATAAAAAAGTTGATCACGGAAGCAATAATCAAACCGATCAGTCCCATGAACATCAGCGAACCAAAGCGGCTGAGGTCGGTTTTGGTGGTGTATCCCACCAGGGCCATCAACCCAAACATAGAGGAGGCAATCACAAAGGTTTTGGCTATGCTTGCCCCTGTATAGACCAAAAATATAAAGCTGAGACTGAGCCCCATCAGTATGGAATAAACGATAAATAAAAGCGAAAGGTTAGCTGCCGAAAGCTTGGCCAAGCCAGCTGACATCCACAGCACCAATCCCAGGGGCGACAACATGATAACCCATCCAATCATACTCATGCCGCCAGTTTGTTGGTTGAACATCAAGCCCAAAAAGGCTTCATTGCCAGAGGCCACATAAGCTATGAGGGCTGTGGTTGCCAGGGCCATAAACATCCAGGAGAAAACATTGGCCAGAAAAGTTTTTGCCAGGCTTTGCGTTTGAAAATCGTGTGATTGCGTATAGGTTTTAGGTGAAAAATCCATCGTTAAATATTACTGATTAATGCGTTTAGTGCAATTTTGTTCCAATTAAACTAATAAACTCTGCCCTGGTCTCAGCCCGTTCAAAAGCACCGGTAAAATCGCTGGTAGTCGTAACCGAACTTTGTTTTTGCACCCCCCGCATCGACATGCACATGTGGCGGGCTTCGATAACCACAGCCACACCTAAAGGGTTGAGCGCGTTATGAATAGCTTCCTTAATTTGCGTAGTCAAGCGTTCCTGCACCTGCAATCGGCGGCTGTAGGCTTCAACAACACGCGCTATTTTGCTTAAACCTGTAATGTAGCCATTAGGGATATAGCCCACATGAGCACGGCCAACAAAAGGAATCATATGGTGTTCGCAAAGCGAAAATATTTCAATATCCTTCACAATTACCATTTCGCGATAATCTTCCTTAAATTTAGCAGACAGTAAAATTTCTTCGGGGTTGTGATCGTATCCCTGGGTCAAGAACTGAATTGATTTGGCAACACGTCTGGGCGTATCAAGCAGGCCTTCACGCTTTGGGTCTTCCCCAATAAGTTCTAAAATAGCCAGGTAGTGCTTTTCCAGCTCAATCAACTTTTCCGGAGCAAATTTTTCTATTTTCTCGTAGCCGAGCAAATTCTTTGGTTTTTCAATCATAATGGCTTGACATTTAATTCCTGATCGTGTTTTTAGGCCAATCAGGTTCAACCGTAATATTCAACAAAATTATTTTCGGATTCGTGCAGTCTAATGCAATGCAATTCGGCACCCAAGGCTTTCACGTGAGCATCCAATTGCTCCCAAATGGCAATGGCCAGGCTTTCAGTTGAAGCAAATTTTCCATGCATAAAATCAACTTCAACATTGATGTTTTTGTGGTCAAGTTTTTCGGTGATGAGCTCACGAACGAGTTTACTCAATTCCTTTAGATTGATAAGAAATCCTGTTTGCTGATTCACCTCACCCTTTACGGTAACAAACAGCTCATAATTGTGTCCATGCCAATTGGGGTTGGAGCATTTGCCAAAGACCTCTAAATTTTGCTCATCCGAAAATCAGGACGAAAAAGCCGGTGGGCTGCATTGAACCTTTCTCTGCGTGTAATATAAATCATTTGTGAAATGGTTTTGTGAACCAGATTGAACTGGCAAAATTAATCAATTACAACGTTAGGCCGTTTTTTTTGTTCAAGATAAGCAAGCATACTGTTTGTGAAAAGGTGTAATGATCCGCGAATCATTAAAAATTTCCAGCATTTTGCATTTTCATTATGGACTTTACTTCAAAATCGTATAAAACACGTAATACAGAAAAAACCAACACAAAGGGAACTGCATCATCCCTGTTGAAATACAGATAAACAACAATGACGACCAGATAGAAAATAAGTTTTGCTGATGTGGTGAGCATAAAAAGTTCGCAAATGAAGTCACCTTACGGGAGTGGATGCGTAAGTAAAAGAAATATAAAATACTATTGGTCAACACAAAAAACAACAAAACAAAAGGCCATGTTTGAGAGTGGAATGCTTCAGGAACATAATTAAAAACCACAAAACTAATCACTGCAAGCGCTGCTGTCATGAGCAAAATCTTGCTTAAAACACCCTAAATTCTTTTGTAATCATCGCTTATTTTAACAAATCCTTTATTACATAATATATAGCCGCAAAAACCGCAAGCAAAGAAAGCACTACTGTGAAGACAGGGAAACGCCAATGAACCAGCTTATCCAATTGCATGCCTCCAAAACCCCTGCCAGAACAATAAACAGCATTTGGAACCCGATAGCCGAATACTTGGCATAAGTTTTTAAAGATGAACTGCTATTTTTTTGCCTTTTTTTCGCTTCCATCCGTGCGTTCTATGTCGGCACTTCTCATTTTGCATTCGCCCGTAAATTGCGCACCCACCTCAATAGCGATTTTATCGGTAATCAATTGCCCTCTTAAATTGGCAGTTGCCTTAAGTACCGTCAGTTCAGCCACCTCTATTTTGGCATCTATCCTGCCTGATATGTCGGCTTGCTTGCAGCGCACTTCGCCTTCGACAACACCTGATTGGCCAATCACTATTTTTCCATCGGAGCTTATAGAGCCAATCAGCTGTCCATCTACACGAAAGTCACCGCTGGAGGTGATGTCGCCTTTGATAATTGTTCCTTGACCGATAATGTTTCGTGCTGTAGAGTCAGATCCCATATGCTTTGTTTTCTTCAGGTTTTGAAAAGTTTTTACTTATAATTCTTTTCCCAAAATTCGTTGTACTGGTCAATATCCTTTTCGCGGTAAAAAACAGGATAGTTGCCGGCCGAAATAGGATAAACATAAAAATCGCCGGTTGCCATGCCGCCAAAAACATAATCACTCACACGGATGGTAGCCCAATAATCGTCGGCCCCCAGGCGATCTTCAAAATTCCCCACGGTTATCAAAGACCTTTGGTTGTCGAGCATAATACTCCTTATAATCAACCTTGTACTGCTAAAGGACCTGCTGTTGAAGTCAGAAATCCGCACCTTTAATGGCTCGGTGCGCACCGATGCAGTATTGGTAATAATCATCACCATATGATTGGCGCGGGGCTCAAAATTATAGGGCGAGGGTGGCTCGGAAGCCATCAATACTTCTTTCATCAGCTCTTCGGGCAGTTCCACATTCAAGCTAAAATCCTGGTTCAATTGTCTAAGAATATTGGTTGCCATAGGCGTTAATTCATCATTGGGATACTTTTTTATCAACTGGCTTAAACCAACAGCCATTGAATCGACCACTTCTACCCTGCCCACAGCGATTGCGCGCAGAAACTCGAATTTTGGCATAAGCAGCGAGTCCTTTGCGTAAAGGGTACGTGCCCGATTGGCGTTCATCAATACCCTAAAGTATTGCCCATCACGATGCGCCTGATATGTAGTGGCATACAGTTCAAGGGATTGGTTTTTCTCCTCAGCCAATTTCTTATAATAGTCCGGATCAATTAAAATATTGGCATAATCTGTATCCGGATAAGTGCTGATGATTAATTTCTTATACATTTCGGCCTCTTCGAAGTTTCCCTCTTCCAAATACATTCGGTGCAAGGCATACCAGGCCTGCAACCTGAAATCATTTTCGGGGAAGCGCTCATTGAGTGTTGTATAGCTTTCCTTGGCGCGCCGGTAATCGCTGAGGTCTTCTTTATAAATATATCCGGCGTTGTTGTATGCGTCCATTATAGAAAGCAGGGCGGCCTGTTTTTGTTCTTCAGTACGGGGCAAGTCTTGCAAATAATAGGCCCTGTCGCGCGGCGTTGCCGTAGGGTCAACAGTTTGCTCTGCCGTTTCCCCTCCCTCAAACATTTCCTCACTTATTCCACCTGCAAGTGCTATGGATTGCCGGTCGCTGATACGCCAATTATCTTCAAGGGCCCTGCGTCCCCATTTTCGCAGGAACTCTGTAAACCCAAAGCTCAGCGTGTTGGGATTGTAGAAATACCATTCGCCAGAGGTGGGCGCCGTGCCGGTTTGGTTTTGCCTTCCACCCATAGGGCCACCCATCATGGCCATCATATCGCGCGACTGCTCTTCCTGCTGCTGCTGCCTTTCTTCTTCAATATGCTCAGCAATAAGCTTGTCGATAACAGCAAACATTTGCACCGAATCCATTCCGGCAATGCGCAACAAGCTATCCTGACGCTTAATTGTTTGCAGGTTAACAACCAAATTATTGAGCACCAAAGCCCGGCTTTTGATGCTGTCATAACCCGGGTATTCAGCCGGAAGCACTTGAACTGCAGTATCATAATAGGCCTGGGCGGGTTCATAACTGGTGCGCTCAAAAAGCATATCTGCCAATTGCAGGGCTGATGCCGCTTTTTGGGAATTATCGCGCACGCTCGAAGCAACCGATTGCCTCAAATAATCCATGGCCAGTTCTTCGTCCTTGTCTTTCATGGCCATTTCAGCAAGGGCAAAATAAATTTTATCCTTGTAATCCTGGTTTCGCTCATCACGCAACATTTTCGTTAAAACCTTAATGATGTCCTTGTTGTCGTCCTGAAGTGGATTGTATGCCTTGGCCAGGTTGATGCGCGCCTGAAAAGCCATCTCATAAACCGGATTGCGGCTGATGACCTTTTTATAATTCTCCATCGCCTGAGCCAAATCCCCTTCCTTTGCATATATCTGCGCTGTGATAAACATCATGCGTGTTTTCTGCTGGCGATCGCTGTGGGCATTAATAGCCCTGCGCAAATAAGGCAGTGCTTTGCTGTAATTTTCGGTGGCAATATAATAATCAGCAAAAACGGCGTCAAAATTAGCTTCAACAAAAGGAGGCATTAAACTGCCCGAAATGCGGCTTTCGAGTGTGGTTAGTAAAGCGATGGCTCTTTCAAACTGCTGATTGCCAATATAGGTACGTGCAAGCCAAAGATCAGCTGTATGGGTGATGTCGTTGTAATTGTATTCGCGTGCTACAAATTCGAAGGTACGCCTGGCACTGATGTAATCTTGTTTGTAAAAATGCGCTTTGGCCATCATCAGGTAGCTGTCGTCAATCCACTTTACCTGTTCGCGTCCACCAAAAACCATGGAATGGCGTTGCACCCCGATGGAAGCTTTTTCGATGGCCCTGTCCATGGCAGCATACTGCCCTTGAGCCTCGCCTTTTGTACCATGATTATAAACACGCAAAACACGCATATAATCCTCTTTGGAATTATTCTTCAGGGCTAAAACGCCGGTTTTCAGGCTTTCATTTCCATTCCAATACACATTGTATTTACTCGTCACATTGTGGTAAACACGACGGTTCCAGGTGTTCTTTTTGGTGGAACAACCCCAAATGCCAACCATAAAAACTGCCAGCATCAGCAGTGTAATTGTTCTTTTAAGCAAGACTAACAAATTCATTCATTTTTGAACATTAACTCAATTACAGCTAAATTATTATCCTGTTCGTGGCAAAAGCTTCCGACACACTATCCAAGGTGCAAAGATAATCAAAACGATGTGGGAACAATTGAAAAATGGATTGGTGATTATACATACCTTTGCCACCGCTCATTATCTCATTTAAGCATGGTCAAAAAAAAGAAAGAAAAAAGATTTCACAAGTTGTGGGACAAATACCGCCTTGTGATTTTCCATGATGAAACATTTGAAGAAAAAGTCAGCTTCAGGTTGAGCCGTATGAGTGTTTTCGTATCGCTGGTGAGCCTTTCGGTGGCGCTAATCGTAGCGACTATTTATATAATTGCCTTCACCCCACTGCGTGAATATATTCCCGGGTACACAGATGTTGGCCTTACAAGGCAAGTATATCAGCTCGAAATGACAACAGATTCGCTGGAGCGGGTTTTCAAACAAAAAGAAGTTTTTTTGGCCAATCTTAAACGTATTATTGATGGCTATGATGAAGTACAAGACAGCATTGAAGTTTTTCACGGCCAAAACACTTCAAAGTTATTTTCCCCTGACACCATCAGCTTATATAAATCGGAAGAGGACAGTATGTTGCGTCTTGAATTTGAGAGTGCCCGCTTCAATCTATATTATGATCAGGGGCAGAGCCGCCCAGTCCTTAGGCGCAATATGGATGTTACACGATTTTTTGTGCCGCTCAGCGGAACAGTCACCAGCAGTTTCAATATATTATCAGGCCATTTCGGCATCGATATTGTTGCCAAAAGTGATGAAGCCATTAAAGCAACCCTTGATGGGACGGTAATTTTTGCAGACTGGACACTCGATAAAGGATATGTGATTGGCATTCAACACTCCGACAATATTTTATCAGTATATAAGCACAATGCCGCTTTGCTAAAAAAAGAAGGTGACCTGGTGAAGGCCGGCGAACCAATTGCTTTTATTGGCGGTACCGGGGAGCTCAGCACCGGGCCACATCTCCATTTCGAATTATGGCGCGATGGTGCCCCGGTAAATCCCGAGGAATTTATCTCATTTTAGACCAAACTAAAATGTGGTGTTTTAACATCCAAACAATTTCTTAACTAAACTTAAGGAATTCAAACCAAACTCTTTGGGAAAAAAGTATAATTTTGCAGCCGCTTGCTATCAGAAGAACAAATGGCAGAAACATTAAATAGTACAGCTATCTTGTTATGAATCATGATTTTAATTAATATATCGATCTTTCAATGGATATTCTCATACAAATACTTCAGCTGCTGCTTAGCTTGTCAATTTTGGTTGTGGTTCACGAGTTCGGACACTTTTTTGCTGCCAAGGTATTCAACACCCGCGTTGAAAAATTCTACCTCTTTTTCAACCCCTGGTTTTCGCTTTTTAAGTTCAACTTCAAAGGCACGGAATATGGAATGGGATGGCTTCCACTAGGGGGTTATGTTAAGATTTCGGGTATGATTGATGAGTCCATGGACAAAGAGCAACTTGCCAAAGCCCCTGAACCCTGGGAATTTCGATCAAAACCAGCCTGGCAACGTTTGATTATTATGGTGGGTGGGGTAACAATGAACGTTATACTGGCCTATGCCATCTATATAGGTATGCTCTTTTTCTATGGCGAAAAATACCTTCCCACTTCCGAGGTTAACCGCTATGGTATCGTAACAGATGAGCTAAGCCGTGAATTTGGATTGCTCGATGGGGACAAAATCCTTTCCATTGAAGGTAAATATATTGATAATTTTCAGCGCATACCAATAACCATCATTTTAGAAGAAGCCCAAAGCCTGCAAATTGAACGCAATGGCAAGGTCATGGATATAACGCTTCCTGAAGGTTCCATTGGCAAACTGGTGAAGCACGAGTCAGCCGGTTTTCTTTCGTTCAGGACACCTTTTGTAATAGAAGGATTTGGCGAAAACTCCCCTGCTGAAGCATCAGGCATCCAAAAGGGGGATACCATTATCGGACTGAACGATCAAATCATTCCTTATTTTCAAGACTTCAGACTTGTACTTCAAGAATACAAAAATCAAGACGTTCAGATAGTATTGAAAAGGGAACAGGATACACTCAGCCTGCCGGTTACCATTCCGGATAATGGCTTGTTGGGGGTGTATCCTCGGGGAGTCGATATGATTTTCGACTTTCACCAAAAGGATTTTTCTTTGCTTGAAGCTGTTCCTGCCGGATTTGCGAAAACAATCGATGGAATTGGTGGCTACCTCAAGCAACTCAAACTACTGGCATCGCCCGAAGTAAAGGCTTACGAAAGTGTTGGTGGTTTTATTACCATAGGAAGTATTTTCCCCAAACAATGGCATTGGGAAAGCTTCTGGCGCCTGACAGCATTTTTGTCAATCATGCTTGCTGTGCTCAATCTGTTGCCAATTCCTGCCCTCGACGGAGGTCATGTCATGTTCCTTTTTTATGAAATAATTGCAAGGCGCAAACCAAGTGATAAGTTTATGGAATATGCGCAAATTGTCGGAATGGTGCTCTTGTTTGGCCTGTTAATTTTCGCCAACGGAAACGATATCCTGAAATTATTCAGCTAGATTGATCTGCTTGAAGGATAAAGGATTATTGCTTGATCCTAAACATCTTAATCAACCTTCTCCGAAAGTGACCTGAAGCCACGGCCCAATATTTCATCAGCATTCATTACAGTTATAAATGCCTTTTGGTCGATTTCATACACAAATTGCTGCAAGAGGGCAAGGTCGCGCCTGTTGAGCACTGTAAAAATCAGGTTGCGGCTGCGTCCATTATACATTCCTTCCGATTTTATAAAGGTGCCGCCTCTTTGTATATCTGCTGTGATTTTTTTGCCGATATCCTCATAATGGTCCGAAACAATGAGCACTACTTTGTCATAACTAATTCCTTGTAAAACAGCATCTATCATTTTTCCCATTACAAAAATAGCCAGTAGCGAATACATGGGCAAGGCGTAATCAGTAAAAATCAAAGCCCCGCTTATTACAATCACTGAATCCACCAGCATCATCAATTGACCCAAGGGACGACCGGTCCATTTGCCAATCATCATGGCAATGAGGTCGGTGCCACCGCAAGTTGCTTTTGCCTTGAATAAAAAGCCCACACCAATTCCTATAAAAAATCCACCAAAAATAGCCGAAAGCAAAGGGTCGTCTGGAATCAAAGGCCCAGTAACAGATAAATAGGTGAGTCCATCCATAAAAGCAGATGTCAAAACAAAGCCCGTTATGGTCTTGGCACCAAAACGTGGGCCTAGCACTTTAATTCCTAATATGGTTAGTGGAATGTTAAAAACAAGGGCCATTAAGCCTACCGGTGTGCCAAAGCTATGGTGCAAAATGATCGAGATACCATAAATGCCTCCAGGAACAATCTTATGCGGGGTGATGAAAAACACATACCCGATTGCAATAAGGATGGCCCCGGCTAAAATAAAGGCATAAGCCTTGAACCAGGAGGCCGAAAACATTTTGTATTTAACAATAAACCCCATTTAGTCGGTTAGCTTGTCCTTGAGCGATTTAAAACCTTCCCCCAAAATTTCGTTCGCATTGATTACAGTCACAAATGCCATGGGGTCAACATCGTGGATAAATTCCTGCAGCATGGCCACTTCCCTGCGGTTGACCACAGTGAAAATAACTGTTTTCTCGGCACCATTGTACATGCCATTGCCCTTGATAAAAGTCCCACCACGATTGAGATCGTTGATGATTTTGTCCCTGATCAGATCGTGTTTATCGGAAATGATAAACAAGGTTTTGTCGTAGCTAACACCTTGCAATATGGTATCAATTACCTTTCCTGTGATAAAAATAACGATAAGGGAATAAAGTGGGATTTTCCAATCCTGAAAAATAATCAAGCCAAACAAAACAATTACCGAGTCAACATATATAAGCAATTGACCTATAGGAAGTTTTGTGTATTTACTAATAATCATCGCTATAATATCCGTACCCCCCGAAGTAGCTTTGGCTTTAAAGATCAAGCCCAGACCGAGCCCTAAGAAAACACCTCCAAAAATCGACGAAAGCAAAGGTTCGTTGGCTACCAGCGGTTCATTACCATACAAATAGGTTATTCCGTCAACAAAAAAGGCCGTTAATAAAAATCCGACAACAGTTTTATAGCCAAATCGTGGCCCGAGAACCCGAATTCCTATAAGGGTCAAAGGAATGTCCATCGTCAGGGCCGTTAAACCTACAGGAGTACCCAAAATATAATGAAGGATAATGGCGATACCATATACACCACCCGGTACAATCTTATAAGGTGTAATAAAAAGCACAAAGCCTGAAGCGAGAATAAATGAGCCAACCAAAATAAGGCTGTAATTGATAAGCCATTTTTTTGAAAACACCTTATCTTTCTGAATAAAAGCCATTATATAATATTTTAAAGGTTTACAGACCGTTTTGATTTTTCAGAATAGCACTTTAGACAACCCCTGAAAATTATCGGCAAAAGTAATCAGATTCCCTCATTTTTTTGCTTGCTTACGACTTCAAAATTCAGCTAGCAGTTACCAATTAAATTCGGAAGAATCTGTCTAAGCGAAACAGGGGCAATAAAACCAGAAAACAATAGTTTATTTGTTCATGGAAAATGCTTCTGTTTAGACATTATGCTGGCAGATCATCAACAACAAATGGCCAATGTTAGAAAAAAGAGTTCGCATACAAGCGGCATTCATCAAAAATTACTATTTTAGCCAGCCTAAAACTCAATACAGCTTTTTGCTAATGCAGCTGAATATTAATCGTTTACTATTTATTCTTCTATTGTTTGCCGCCAAAACAACGTTTGGCCAGCAGGCGCCTACATTTACCCATCACCCCTATACCCACATGTTCAGCAATGCCGGGTTTGCGGGTTTGGGCGAAGGCATATGCCTGAATGGTATATCGCGGCAGCAATGGGTTGGTTTTAATGATGAAGATGGAAATCGTGTGGCCCCTGAAACATTTTTGATTACAGCCGATTCGCCCATCAGCCTGCTCAGGGGAGGCATTGGGGGAGCCATCGTTCAGGACAAACTGGGGTTTGAAAGCAATATCATGGTACAAGTGGGTTACGCCTATCACCTTGATATTGGTGGAAGCACACTGGGTATTGGAGCTGCTGCCAATTTTCTGAACAGGTCAACAGATTTCTCCAAATTTAAACCAACACAACCAAACGACCCCATTTTAGCTTCAGGGGAACAAAGTGATATGCTTTTTGATGCCAATTTTGGTTTGTTTTGGGACACTCCCGAGCTTTATTATGTTGGTCTATCTGTTACGAGCATTTTTGAATCAAAAGGGAAAGCTTTGGGTTCTTCAACCGAAAGTGCCAGTTTTGTGGGCGACCGGACCATCCATTTTGTTGCGGGCTACCAATATATTTTGCGCAACTTTCCGAGCTATGAAATACACCCGGCCATAAACGTCATTTCCAACCTTTCTTCAACACAAATCAACACCTCTGTGATGGTTGCATACAATAATCGCTTTTGGGCAGGCGTTAACTATAGGTTTCAAGAGTCAATCGGTTTAATGGTGGGCGTGTTGTGGAACGACTTTAGAATTGGTTACGCCTATGATGTTAACACAATGGGAATCAATGTTCCAGGTACACATGAGATCAGTCTTGGTTACTGTTTTAAAATCAAGCCCGACCGTTCAGCCAGAAGCTACAGAAACACAAGATATTTGTAAATAATGGCGGTAAAAATAAAAGAACACTTGAATCAAAGTATATTTTTTCTACTTTTGACCGCTTCAAAAAGAAAAAAGTACACAACAAGATAATGTATAAAAAATTGAAAGTAATTCGATTAGATAAAATGAGAAACTTCTTATTGTTTGCACTCGCTATACTTGCCACGGTAAGTTGCAGCAAATCAAATCAGGGTGAATTGGTCGGGGTCCGTCAGAAGTCAAAACCGTTTTACCAACCTGATCCTTACGGGATGGTTTTTATACCACAAGGTAGTTATACCATGGGTGCCGGTGGTGAAGACATTACCGCTGCCTACCTGCATCAGCCTAAAACCATTTCCGTTTCTGCTTTCTTTATGGATGAAACGGAAATCACGAATAACAAATACAGGCAGTTTGTTTATTGGGTAAGGGATTCAATCGCACGCACCATACTTGGTGATATCCAACCCGACAAATACTTGATAGAAGAAAATAAGCGTACAGGCGAAATCTACGATCCGCCGTTTCTTAACTGGAAAACTAAAATAGAATGGAACAGCCGCGATCAGGAAATAAGGGACGCATTGGAAGAAATGTACCTGCCCGAGCATGAACGCTATTTCCGTAGAAAGGAAATAGATACACGCAAACTTATGTACGAATACTATTGGGTTGATCTACAGGCTGCTGCACGCAAGGATTTTAGTGAGGATGCTGATTTCCGCAATGCCGGACTGTCAAACCGTCCACAAGGCTTAAGAGACCGCTCTGTATATGTGCGCAAGGAAATGATCAATGTTTATCCTGACACTTTGGCCTGGATACATGATTACACTTACTCTTTCAATGATCCGCTAACTGAAAAGTACTTTTGGCACCCTGCTTACGACCATTACCCTGTTGTGGGTGTAAACTGGAGCCAGGCGCGCGCATTCTCAGTATGGCGTACCGAACTGCTAAACACCTATTTACGCGGTCGTAAAGGTGAAGTTTCTGTGGCTGAATTCAGGCTGCCGACCGAGGCTGAATGGGAATGGGCTGCACGGGGTGGCTATGAATTGAACCCCTATCCCTGGGGAGGCCCCTACACAAGAAATGAAAAAGGCTGTTTCTTGGCCAACTTCAAACCTTTGAGGGGCAACTACATAGCTGATGGTGGTTTGCGCACAGTTATTGCGGGCCATTACCCCCCCAATGATTTTGGACTCTATGATATGTCGGGCAATGTGGCCGAATGGACCAATAGTGCTTTCGACCCGGCCTCTTACAACTTCACTTGGGATATGAATCCCAACTACACCTACAATGCGAAGGAAAACGATCCGCCCTCAATGAAAAGGAAAGTTGTTCGTGGTGGCTCCTGGAAAGACATTGCTTATTACCTGCAAGTAACCACACGTACCTATGAATATCAGGATACAGCCAAAAGCTATATCGGATTCCGAAATGTACAACCTTATCTGGGGCGCAACAAAGGTGACAATCCGCGCAAAGCCTCACGCGTTTACAGATAGTTTCGTTAAAAAACACATATTAAATAAGTATCATATTTTAACATTAATTCTAAATAAAAAATGGGATTTAGCAAATTAGTAAGAAGCAAGGGGTACAAAAATTTCATGTCCAAGCTTTACGGTATTGGTGCCGCTATTGTAATCATGGGGGCGCTGTTCAAAATCAACCACTATGAGTATGCCAACGAAATGTTGTTTGTAGGCCTCACCATGGAAGCCTTAATTTTCCTTTTCTCAGCATTTGAGCCTCCACATGTGGAGCCCGACTGGAGTTTGGTTTATCCTGAGTTGGCCGGCATGCGCAATGGCGGGTCAGGACTTGTGCAACGCGAGCTTGATTCGAAAAAAACACCTACCCAACAGTTGGATCAAATGTTCAAGGATGCAAATATTGAGTCTGAAACATTGGAAAAACTGGGTAAGGGTTTGCAAAAACTCAGCGATAGCGCTTCCAAAATGGGAGATATTTCTGATGCCGCATTTGCCACAAATGAATACATCAGCTCAGTAAAAACTGCCAGTTCAGCAGCCACCACACTGTCAGGAAGCTATAAAAAAGCTTCTGAGGTTATTGAGAAAGATGTGCAGGTATCCGAATCCTATTTACAAAATATGAAATCAGCTTCGGAAGGTGCCGGAAAATTAGGAAATGCTTATACTCAGGCTGCAGACATGCTGAAATCGGACATGCGTGCCACCGAGGAGTTCACCGGCAGCGTAAAAGCAGCTACTGAATCAGCACAAAGTCTGGCCAGTAGTTATGCCAAATCAGCACAATCATTGGGAAAATCAGTTGAGGCACTTGATTTTTCAGCTGTTGATGGCGACAGCTACAATGCACAATTACGTAAGATATCAGAAAACCTGGCAGCCTTGAATGCTGTTTATGAAATACAGCTGAACGGCACCCAACAAGCGGTGGAATCATCCGAAAAATTGCAGGCCACACTTGCCGAATACCTTTCGAAGATTAGCCAGTCCAGCGAAAATGCAGAACAGTTTAGTCAACAGTTGGCTTCGCTTTCAAACAGGATGAGTGCCATGAACAAAGTTTATGGTAATATGCTAACAGCAATGAATGTGAATGCCTAAAACTGGTTAAGCGCTAATTTAGAACAGAATTTAAATTATTAGATACAATAAAAAATGGCCGGATATAAAGAAACCCCAAGGCAAAAATTGATTGGTATGCTGTACCTGGTGCTTACTGCCTTGTTGGCCCTTAATGTTTCCAAAGATATTCTGGATGCCTTTATGGTGGTGAACGATAGCATGGAAAACACCAACCAGAATTTCTCCACCAAAATAGCAGGCACCTATGCCCAGTTCGAGAACCAAAACACAATCCAACCTGAAAAGGTAGGTGAATTTTGGGAAAAAGCGCAGGAAGTCAGGCAGCGTTCAAGCGAATTGATCAATTATATCGAAGAATTAAAGCTTGAACTCGTCAGTATGTCGGAGAAAAAATCAAAAGAAGAAACATTAGAAGATTTTTACTCGAAAGTCTCAGTAGCTGACCCCTTTAATCCAGGAATGCAGCGTGAAGTAAATGTTTTGAACCTCGACAAGGTAAAATCCAGGGACAAATTTGATGTGCCAACAGCCTTAATGATTGGGCAGAACAAAAATGGTAAAGCATACGAGTTGTCGGAAAAAATGGACGAGTACCGGAATTTTATTCTGGGTGTAATCGGAGAGCAATTTGCTGACAGAATTGGTTTAATCACCGATCGTGAAGGTGGCTATCGCGATGCAACAGGTACGCCTCAGGATTGGCAGCAATACAACTTTTACCATACCATTCTGGCAGCTTCTGTCACCATCAAAAACAAGATTATTGGCGAAGTGCAATCGGCTGAATTTGATGCCATTAACCGGCTTTATGCCAATATCACAGAGGAAGACTTTAAGTTTGACAAAATCAAAGCCGAAGTAATCCCCAAATCAACCTATATACTTACTGGCCAGACTTATGAAGCTGATGTGCTAGTGGCGGCTTACGACAGCAAAATACAATCTGAAGCACGTGTTGTGCGTGGAGCAACGCAGATTACAGCAGCCAACAGAGGAGGAGCTCAAACAATTACCAGTGTAGATGGCATTATCAAATTGCAATTTCCTGCAACAAATACGGGTGTGCAAAGATATGCCGGAGTAATTGAAATGTTTAATCCAGGTACTCAATCCTATCAGGAATACCCTTTGCAGCAGAATATGTGGTGGCACCCCAGCACTAACTGTAGCTCCTTTACGTATGAATATTTTCTACGCAGGTGTTAAAAACCCCATTTCAATTTCATCGCCCGGGATTCCACTTGATGCTATAAGGCCCGTTATCTCTGATGGTACAATCACTAAAGATTCAGATGGAACCCGGTTTGTTGAAAATCTCGAACAAGACATTCGTACCACAACCATTTCGGCTTCAGCAACCATTGATGGACGTACCATTTCATTAGGAAGTCAGGAATTCAGGATTAAGCGCGTTCCGCCACCAATTGCCCGCATCGCCAATATGACCGATGGTGCAATAGACAGAAACGTTTTGCTGGCTGCCGATGCCATCATCCCTGTAATGGAAGATTTTGATTTTGAAGGATATAATTTTACCATTCAGTCATATACGGTAACAACTTTCCGTGGTGGTGATGTTGCCCGCTTGGCACCATTACAGGTAACAGGTTTAATGATGTGGTTCGTAACGAAATACGCAATGCCCGAAGAGGTCAGCGTATTTATTTTGAAAATATCAGAGCAGTAGGCCCGGGTGGGGTTGTTCGTCAACTTAACCCGGTCAACTTGCAAATTAATTAGAAAAATTTTGGAGGTAATTATGAAAAATACATCGTCATAGCCTTTGCCCTTGCCTTGTTCATTGGAGCAACAATGAGGCTTCAGCACAAATATTCGACCGCCCTGTGTCCGATGGTTTGTTTGCTGATGATGGCATACTTGACAAAGAACCTATTGCATTTCCGCATATCAGGCGAGCCGATGTGATGTGGTCCAAGCGGATGTGGCGCGAAATAGATTTCAGGCAAAAAATGAATCAGCCTTTTTATTTTCCAGTTAATTCGCACAACAATTGGCGGAGTTTCATCAATGTTGTCCTGGATGGGCTTAAAGTTGGTGAGTTTACAGCCTATGACATTTCGGCTACTGATGAGTTGCTCACCCCTATCACCTACCAGGAAATTATGGATAGGTATGAGTCCGAGCGTAAGGAAACATTTCAACGTGACGTAGAGCCTTATGATGATTATGATACTGTTATCCGCGAAACCTTTGACCCAACAAAAGTTAAGCGCCTCAGGATAAAAGAAGATTGGTATTTTGATAAACAGCGTTCGCAATTGATGGTGCGCATCATTGCCCTCTGCCCTGTAATAATGGTTGAGCGGGGTAACCAGGAATTTTCAGAACCCATGTTTTGGATTTCTTACGAACAAGCCAGGCCTACCCTGGCTAAAGCAGCCGTTTTTAACAGGAACAATTCAGCCGAAAGACGCACATACGATGAAGTTTTCTGGAAAAGACTGTTTGACAGCTACGTATATAAGGAAGACAATGTGTACGACAGGGCCATCAATGATTATATGACCGGCTTGGATGCCATGCTTGAATCGGAGCGCATAAAAATGGAAATGTTCCAATTTGAGCATGACCTCTGGGAATACTAAGCTGTATTGATTATAAATATTAAAAACACCATCTTTCCAGTTGGTGTTTTTTTTTATTTAATTCCGCAGCATACCAATAGCATTGCTATCTTAGCTAAAAAAAAGAATCTTGCAGGATTTACTTGCCAATAAAATTGAATTCCTCAAAGGGGTCGGACCAAAGCGTGCTGCCGTACTTAACAAAGAAGCCGGTATATTCGTTTTTGAAGACCTGCTCAACTATTTTCCATTCAGGTATGTTGACAAAAGCCACATTTATGGTGTAGGCGAAATAAACAACGACAACACCTATTACCAGCTTTGCGGCACCATTTCAAACATGAAGCTGCACGGAACACCTCGTACAACAAGGATTACTGCCACCTTTTCGGACAATACCGGCCAAATAGAACTGGTTTGGTTTAAAGGCCTGAAATGGATACGGGATAAGTTTGAACCCGGAAAAAAATACCTGCTCTTTGGAAAAGCTTCAGTTTTTAACAATAAGTTTAACTTTGTTCATCCTGATATAGAACTATTTAACACGGGTGACATCAGTCAGGGCGAATCGCTCGAAGGGGTATATCCAAGTTCTGAAAACATGAAAAACCAAGGGCTTGGGAGCAAGCAGTTGGTTAAACTCATTAAAAACTTATTGCTCCTGATTCAAGAAACCCTCCACGAAACCTTACCGGAACAAATTATCAGGGAACAAAAACTAATGGGCAGGCAACAAGCCTATGTCAATATCCACCTGCCGGAAAATACCGATCAGTTACAAAAAGCCATCAATAGGTTGAAGTTTGAGGAGCATTTCCTGTTTCAGTTGCAATTGGCTGGCACCAAAAAGAAAAGGGAACAAACTACACCCGGCTACGTTTTTGGCCAGGTAGGGCAGCATTTTAATGCGTTCTACAAACAACACCTCCCCTTCGAATTGACCACAGCCCAAAAGCGGGTGATTCGCGAAATAAGGGCCAATCTTGGTGCAGCCAGGCAAATGAACCGCTTACTGCAGGGCGATGTGGGAAGCGGCAAAACCATCGTGGCCTTGATGAGTATGCTGCTGGCACTCGACAATGGCTTTCAGACAGCAATGATGGCACCAACCGAGATTTTGGCAAACCAGCATTACCAATCTATTCAGAAACTGCTGAAGGATATGGAAATTCGATGCGAATTGCTCACGGGCTCAACCAAAATTGCCAGACGCAGGCAAATTGCCGAATCGCTGTTGAATGGCGACTTGCAAATCCTTATTGGCACGCATGCTTTGATTGAAGAAACCGTTGTTTTTAAGCAACTTGGCCTTGTAATTATTGACGAACAGCACCGTTTTGGGGTGGCACAGCGGGCGCGCTTCTGGAAAAAAAGCAGTATTCCGCCCCATATTCTTGTTATGACGGCTACCCCCATTCCGCGAACGCTTGCAATGACGCAGTATGGCGATTTGGACACTTCCCGTATTGATGAGTTGCCTCCCGGACGAAAGTCGATTAAAACCATACACTTATACCATAGCCAAAGGCTTCGGATGATTGGCTTTATCAAGAAGGAAATTGCCAGCGGACGACAGGTTTACATCGTTTATCCCCTGATCAAGGAATCGGAAAAACTCGACCTGATAAACCTCACCGAAGGCCTCGAAAGCCTGGAACGCGATTTCCCGCGCCCACAATATCAGATTTGTCAGGTACATGGCCAAATGAAACCGGAAGACAAGGATTGGGAAATGCAACGTTTTATCCGTGGTGAAGCACACATTATGGTAGCCACTACCGTGATTGAAGTAGGTGTTGATATACCCAATGCTTCGGTAATGGTCATAGAACATGCCGACCGCTTTGGCCTGGCGCAATTGCATCAGTTACGCGGTCGTGTTGGACGGGGGGCCGAGCAGTCATATTGCATTTTGTTGTCCGATTTTAAACTTACAGCTGATGGGCGCAAGCGCATGGAAACCATGGTGCGCACAACTGATGGTTTTGAAATTGCCGAAGTGGACTTGCAATTGCGCGGTCCGGGCGAAACACAGGGAACAAGGCAATCGGGCCAAATTGAATTCAAGCTTGGAAACTTGCTAAAAGACGAAAAACTGATCCGGCATTGCAGGCAACTGGCCAATAGTTTGCTTGATGAAGACCCCAAACTTCAATTAGCCGCGCATGCAGGTTTGAGGCGGCAGCTTATCAAACAGTTCAAGTCGGCCTTTGACTGGAGCCGCGTGGGTTGAAAATTTCCGTCAACACATAATCCTGCATGACAGTTTGACATTTTATCCCTAATTTTGCACTTTGTATTTTAAGTATCTCATCGTTTATGAAAATCTCTTATAACTGGCTCAAACAGTACCTGCAAATTGACCTGGCACCCGAAACTGTTGCTGAAATATTAACCGCCACAGGGCTCGAAGTGGAAGATACCATCCCCCACGAAACCATCAAAGGAGGGCTTAAAGGAGTTGTAATTGGCAAGGTGTTGAGCTGTGAAAAGCATCCCAATGCAGACAAATTATCTCTAACAACTGTTGATACAGGCGGCAACGCACCCCTATCGATTGTTTGCGGCGCCCCCAATGTAGCAAAAGGGCAGCATGTGCTGGTAGCACAAGTTGGAACTGTCATCCATTTGGGCGATCAATCATTCGAAATCAAAAAGAGCAAAATCAGGGGCGAGGTTTCTGAGGGTATGATTTGTGCCGAAGATGAACTTGGCCTGGGCGATTCGCACGATGGCATCATGGTATTGCCCGAAAATGCCCCAATCGGCCTGCCCGCCTCCGAATATTTTAATATTGAACAAGATACAGTTTTTGAAATCGGGCTTACCCCCAACCGCTCCGATGCAACATCGCATATTGGTGTGGCCCGCGACCTGGCAGCAGCTATCAATTTCAGGAACAACAAAGCCGTATGCTCCTTGCAATCCCCATCTGTTGAACAATTCAGCATTGATAATACGAACAAGACGGTGCCCGTAACCGTTGAAGACCCGGAGGCCTGCCCACGGTATTCAGGCCTAACCATAACGGGCTTACATATTGAAGACTCTCCCGATTGGTTGAAAAACAGACTGTTGGCCATTGGTGTGCGCCCAATCAACAATGTTGTGGATATTACCAATTATGTACTTTTTGAAACCGGGCAACCTTTGCATGCCTTCGATCTCGACCATGTTGCAGGGGTTAAAGTTGTTGTGAAAAAGATGCCTCAAAACACAGTTTTTGTCACCCTTGATGAGGTTGAGCGTAAGCTAAGCGCCAACGACCTGATGATTTGCAATGCATCAGAGCCCATGTGCATTGGCGGTGTTTTTGGTGGCCTTAAATCAGGTGTAACCGAAACGACAACTTCCATTTTCCTTGAAAGTGCCTGCTTCGATCCCAAAACCATTAGACGCACTTCCAAATATCATGGGTTGCAAACAGATGCCTCTTTTCGCTTTGAACGTGGTACAGATCCGGAAATAACAGTTTATGCCCTTAAGCGGGCAGCAATACTGATGCAGGAAATTGCCGGCGGGAAAGTTTCGTCCGAAATACAGGACGTTTATCCAATCCCGACCCGACAGAAAAAAATCCGTTTGGACTATGATTACCTATACAAATTAGGTGGTCAGGAAATCGCTGTTGCACAGGTAATTTCAATTCTGAACGATTTGGGTATAAAAATAAAAGACTTTGATAACAAGGGTTTGAACCTGCTTGTTCCGCCGTTTAAAACAGATGTTACCCGCCCGGCAGATATTGTTGAAGAGGTGTTGCGTATTTATGGCTATGATAACATTTCCATACCTGAGAAAATAAAGATTTCGATCAACCACAAGCCGGATCAGGACGCCGAACAGCTTCAGAATACCATCTCCGATTTGCTTTCGGCCAACGGATTCTACGAAATTATGAACAATTCACTGAGTCGGTCGGCTTACACTAAAAAGTTTGATTTTGCGGATGAGCAAAAAAACGTTGCCATACTGAACCCGTTGAGCAACGACTTGGATGTGATGCGCCAATACTTGCTTTTTGGCGGCCTCGAATCGCTGGCTTACAACCAAAACCGCAAAAGTACCGATCTAAAATTCTACGAATTTGGCAATGTGTATTTCTTTAACCAGCAGTCAGTCCAGAAAACTGATGCCTTGGCACCTTATAGTGAAGAAAGGCATCTCGACTTGTTTCTGACTGGAAACCGCCATGCGGAATTATGGAATAAGAAAACAACACCACAGGATTTTTACGATTTAAAGCAAGCCGTTGAGATGGTTTTCAAACGGCTCAATATGACCCTTACAGATTTTGAAGTGAACGAAACAACATCCGCCCCCTACTCCTATGGTTTAGCTTACAGTTGCAAAGGCAAAGTAATAGCGCGGGCAGGTTTGATCAACGGGGAGCTAAACCAGTATTTCGACCTAAAAAAGGAAGTGTTTCATGCAAATATCAATTGGACCAGCTTGCTTGAAATAGCAGCCGGCAAAGCCATCCGTTTCGAGGCAATCCCCAGGTTTCCTGCGGTACGCCGCGACCTGGCCCTTGTGGTGGATAAAAAAACTGCATTCAACGATTTGAAAAAAGCAGCTTTTGAACAAGTTCCCGAGCTATTGGCTTCGGTGAATATTTTTGATGTGTATGAAGGCGATAAAATTCCTGCTGACAAAAAGTCATACGCCATCAGCTTTATCCTACAAGACAAAACAAAAACACTCACGGATAAGCTGATTGACAAAACAATGAATAAATTACTCGCCACCTACAAGAATAATTTCGGTGCTGAATTGCGTTAACATGTCTTAGGAATTTCTGAAGCAATAATTGATTAATTTTACAAAACAGAAAAAAGGTTTTTTCATCCCATGGATATACAAGCAATTAAGCAAAGATTTGGAATAATCGGGCATGACACATTTCTTGAGCGGGCCATACATGTTGCCGTTCAGGTAGCGCCTACCGACCTTACTGTTTTGATAACAGGCGAGAGCGGCACAGGCAAGGAAGTTTTTCCGAAAATAATCCATCAATCGAGTGCCCGCAAGCACGGGCCCTATATTGCAGTAAACTGCGGGGCAATACCAGAAGGTACTATTGATTCAGAATTGTTTGGACACGAAAAGGGTTCATTTACAGGAGCCCACGAAGCACGCAAAGGATATTTTGAAGTGGTTGATGGCGGCACCATTTTTCTGGATGAGGTGGCCGAACTGCCCCTCTCAACACAAGTTCGGCTGTTGCGTGTGCTCGAAACCGGCGAGTTTCTGAAAGTAGGCTCTTCCAAGGTGATCAAAACCGATGCCCGAGTTGTGGCCGCTACCAATGTGAATGTCCCCGACGCCATCCAAAAGGGAAATTCAGGCAGGACCTCTATTACCGCCTTAATACAGTGCCCATTGCCATCCCCCTTGCACAGCAGAAAACAAGATATTGTGATGTTGTTTAAAAATTCTCATCTGATTTTGCCGAAAATACCGCATGCCTCCTCTGCAACTTACGACGGATGCAGAAAAATGCTAGAAAATTTCAGGTGGCCGGGCAATATCAGGCAATTAAAAAACGTAACAGAACAGATTTCGATTATTGAAAAAGTGAAATTGGTTGATGCCGCACTGTTGCAAAACTATTTACCAAAAGAAACATCAGTTTCTTTGCCTGTTCTTTACAGAAATGACAAAGACGACGATAAAATTTCAGAGCGTGACTTGCTCTACAAGGTGCTTTTTGATATGAAAAAAGACATCCTTGAATTAAAAAAGACTGTAGCCGATATTGTACAGAAAGGCGGGGTTGACACGGCACTTCAGCAGAGCAAAGCGCATATGATCAGACAGTTTGCTGATGATATGGACGACGACTTTTCCGAAATTGAAATCCGAATGACAGAAGATCAAAACGGTTTTCAACCCTCAGAAGTGATAGATGAAAACCTATCTCTCGAAAAGAAAGAAATCGATATGATCAAAAGGGCCTTAGAAAAACACAGCGGCAAACGAAAAAATGCAGCAAAAGAACTGGGTATTTCGGAACGCACACTGTATCGTAAAATCAAAGAACACAATATTGATCTTTAATGCCTAAAAGAACCACATATTGCCATTTCCGGCTCATTGCGATAACCGTTATCTTTTTGGTACTTGCACAATCATGTGGTATCTATTCATTTACCGGGGCATCCATCCCACCAGAAGCCCAGACAATTTCGGTGCAACACTTCCCCAACAATGCCATTCTGGTTGAGCCCTTGTTAAGTAGCTCATTTACTGCTGCCTTACGGGATAAATTTATGACACAAACCAACCTGAGCATGGTGGAACAAAATGGCGACCTCGCCTTTGAGGGTGAAATACTGGACTTTAAAACAGAGCCCATGGCCATTCAGAGCGACCAAACAGCAGCATTGAACCGATTAACAATTACCGTTAATGCCAGGTTTTTTAATACATTTGATGACTCAAAAAGCTTTGAAACAAGGTTTTCACAGTATTCTGAATATGGGAGCGATCAGGATTTAAGTGAGGTAAAGGATGAACTGATCCGCTTAATTGTTGATATGTTGGTTGAGGATATCTTTAACCGCGCGGTCGTAAACTGGTAAAATGTCACCCTTATGAACAAGCATTCATTTTTGGAAAACCTTAAAGATCCGGAGAAACTGGACAAAGAAACCATTGCCCAGCTGATGGACCTGGTGCAACAATTCCATTACTCCAGTCTGGTTCATACCATGCTTGCTATCAATCTGTACAAGGAAAACCACATCATTTATGACAGCCAACTAAAAATGGCTGCCTGCCTGGCACCCGACCGCAATATTCTTCGTTTGCACATCGATAAAATGAGTGGCTTCAGGGAAAAAACAGATTTACCGGACGAATTCAGGCCAAAAACAAAAGAAAAACCAGCAGAAGTTGTTGCCGCAAAACCTGAAAAAGACAAGCCAATTCCTGAACAAGAGCCGGTAAGCGAAAAAAAGGAAGTGCCTGTAGTCCCTGAAACGGCTCCTATCGAACCCGAACAACAAAAGACTGCCGAAACCAAACCCGAAAAAGAGGAAACTATATCAGTTACTTCTGAAATTGAAGATGCAGGGCCTATTGTGGAAAAGACAGAAGAAACAGGGAAAGAACGCAGAAAAACCATTGAAGAGCTAAAACTCATCGTTGCCCAGCGTATCAGAGAAATTGAACAGGAGAAATTAACGGAAAGGGAGAGTGGGCCAGCACGTCCTACACCAAAAGAAGATATTATTGAGCGCTTTATACGCGAAAACCCGAGCATTTCGCGTGGAAAAGCAGGGTTCTTCAATCCTTTATCAAGCGCACAACAAAGTGTGATAGATCAGGAAAACATTGTTAGTGAGACTTTAGCAAAAATTTACAGGGCACAAGGCCATGAAGAAAAGGCCATCAGTGTTTACAAAAAATTATCCTTGAAATATCCGGAAAAAAGTAGTTACTTTGCAGCCCTTATTGAAGAAACAAAAAAAGGATAAAACCACTTAAAATTAATTAAAATGTACGTTTTCATTTCAATCCTGATACTGATAGTCAGCATACTGATGGTGTTAATCGTATTGGTGCAAAACTCAAAAGGTGGCGGATTGGCCTCCAATTTCTCCGCATCAAATCAGATAATGGGCGTTAGGCAAACAGCTGATTTTCTGGAAAAAGCCACCTGGTCAATGGCCATTGGTTTATTGGTATTAAGTTTGGCTGCTACCATGGCCATCCCAAAATTCAGCAGCGTAGGCGAACAGTTCGACACCGAATTGCGCCAGCAAATTGAACAAACAGCACCTGTTGATTTTCAGGCACCACCTACCCGCGAAATCGAGGACTAAGCAGTCAAGATATTTAAAACTCAAAAAAAATGTCAGAATGTCACCAACTTCTGACATTTTTTTTCTTCTAAAATGAGGTACTTCTTTCAAGCCAATATCACTTAGCTTATTTTATATCAGCTCTTTACACTTTATATAACCCAAGCAAAGCTTACTTTAACTAATTGCCGTCCGGCTTTGGCACAAAATATGACATAAGCAGGCAGCGCACAGCTTCACCAAGGTATGCTGCGATCACTAAAAAGAAATATAAACCTAAAATTTTTAAAAATATGGGAAAATTAAACATTAAACCGTTAGCTGACAGGGTAGTTATAGAACCCGCACCTGCCGAGAAAAAAACTGCCAGTGGTATCATCATTCCTGATACAGCCAAAGAAAAACCTCAAAAAGGAACCGTAATGGCTGTTGGTGAAGGCACCAAAGACAACCCCGTAACAGTTAAAGTAAATGATGTTGTGCTTTATGGCAAATATGCCGGTACCGAATTTACCATCGATGGCAAAGACTACCTCATCATGCGCGAATCAGACCTGATTGCTGTTGTGTAAACCATTGAAAAACAAATCATAAACTTAAAATAGAAACTAATAAATTCATAGCATTATGGCAAAGGATATTTTATTCAATCTTGAAGCAAGGGACAAACTTAAAAAAGGTGTTGATGCCCTTTCAAACGCAGTTAAAGTAACACTGGGGCCCAAAGGCCGCAATGTGATTCTTGAAAAATCATACGGGGCTCCGCAAATCACCAAGGATGGTGTTACAGTGGCCAAAGAAGTGGAACTGACTGATCCCGTTGAAAATATGGGTGCGCAAATGGTAAAGGAAGTAGCTTCCAAAACCAACGACATCGCCGGTGATGGTACCACCACTGCTACCGTATTGGCACAGTCCATTATTACAACAGGACTTAAAAACGTAACTGCCGGTGCCAATCCCATGGACCTGAAGCGCGGTATTGATAAAGCTGTTGCACTGGTTGTGAAATCGCTTCATGCACAAACAAAGCAAGTGGGCGATAGCAATGAAAAAATTAAGCAAGTTGCAGCCATCTCAGCCAATAACGACCACACCATCGGTTCACTTATCGCAGAAGCAATGAGCAAGGTTAAGCAAGAAGGCGTTATCACTGTGGAAGAGGCCAAAGGAATTGAAACCTATGTGGATGTAGTGGAAGGTATGCAATTCGACCGCGGCTATATCTCACCCTATTTTGTTACCAATGCCGAAAAGATGGAAGCCGTTTATGAAAACCCTTACATCCTGATCTACGACAAAAAGATCTCCGTGATGAAGGACCTGCTTCCGATACTGGAAAAAGCTATTCAAAGTGGCAAACCATTGGTAATTATCGCAGAAGATGTGGAAGGCGAAGCCCTTGCAACCCTTGTTGTTAACCGCTTGCGTGGTTCGCTCAAGGTAGCCGCCGTAAAAGCACCTGGCTTTGGCGACCGCAGAAAAGAAATGCTTGAGGATATCGCTATCCTGACAGGTGGTGTAGTAATCTCAGAAGAAAAAGGTTACCGCCTCGAAGATGCTACCATCGATATGCTTGGCGAAGCTGACAAAGTAAGTATCGACAAGGAAAACACAACCATCGTTAGCGGCCAAGGCTCAAAAGAAAGCATCAGTGGACGCGTGGCACAAATCAAAAAACAGATTGAAACCACCACTTCGGACTATGACAAGGAAAAACTGCAGGAACGTTTGGCTAAACTGGCCGGCGGTGTTGCCGTTATCTACGTAGGTGCAGCCAGCGAAATGGAAATGAAAGAAAAGAAAGACCGCTTTGAAGATGCATTGGCAGCAACAAGGGCCGCTATCGAAGAAGGTATCATCGCCGGTGGTGGTGTTGCTTTCATCAGGGCTATTGAAGCGCTTGACGGCGTAAAAGGCGAAAATGATGACGAAACCACAGGGATGGCAATTATCAAACGTGCTTTGGAAGAGCCATTGCGTCAGATAGTTGAGAATGCCGGTATGGAAGGTTCTGTAGTTGTTAACCGTGTAAAAGAAGGCAAAGACGACTTTGGTTTCAATGCACGCACCGATGTTTACGAAAATCTTTTTGAAGCCGGTGTGATTGACCCTACCAAGGTAGCACGCGTGGCTTTGGAAAATGCAGCCTCCATCGCAGGCATGCTCCTCACCACAGAATGTGTGCTTGTTGAACATAAAGATGAAAACGCTCCAGCACCACAAATGCCCCCAATGGGCGGCGGCATGGGCGGCATGATGTAAAAACCATCTTATCTAATACTTATAAACCGCTTTCCGTGAAGGGAAGCGGTTTTTTTATTTGTAAATCTGGCTACAAGCGGTAGCTGTATTAGTCAGATTCTTCGAGGAAGAATATATCATTTACAGTCTTCTCAAAGAAGCGGGCTAATTTGAGAGCCAAAACGGTAGATGGAACATATTTATTCAATTCAATTGAATTTATAGCCTGTCTGGTAACACCAATTTGCTTTGCCAATTCTTCCTGGGTAATGTTTTTAATCGCCCTTTCAACTTTTAGGTTATTTTTCATTGCTACAAGATTTTTTTGAATTGTAAAGCTGGTAATGAAAACGAATGATAAAAATTATCAGAATTGTAAACATGTTAAATATCATAACGTAGTAAAATCCAGAACCATAAAAAAACAAAATGCAAAAAACCAATATGGCATAGTTGATATATGTAGCCCAGACTAAAGATTCAGCACGGATCTTGGCTATAAACTCATCTTCCTCCTTTTCTTTTGAAAAAGCAACAAATATTGCCCCAACAATACAAAGGATTCCGAGTATTTCATCTAAAATAGTATTCTCCACCAATCCAAAGACTACTGTACTACCAAAAATAACGTCAGCATAAATGGCAAACATTTTTGCTTTGAATAGATGTTCAAATCCAATGACATCAAATGTTAAAAGAATACCCAGAATCGCAGAAGGAACCAAGATTACCCATCCAATCCGTTTTAAACGGTTCGGGAAAAGAATTTTTGTTTTCATACATATTGGTTTTAAGATTAGCGTACAAATGTAATGAATTGATTACATAAAAGCAAGTATTAATTACTAAATGCATGCTAATGCTTACAATAAATACGTACAAAATGGTTCGGGGCAAAAAAACATCAGGCCTTATTGCCTTCGTCGAACAATTATGAGCCTGAATAATTCATAAAATTTCGTTACAAGATGTTCATAAACCAAGTAATACGACCAACCGCAGATTTTTTTTAATGAGGGAATAGTGAATTATTTCCGAAATAAAAAAATCGAGGGCGGGTGTAGTGCGCAGGTAGTTGGTCCCGAATTTTCGAGAGCAGTAGAAAATTTGTGAATTAATCAGGCTAGGGCTTATGCTTTTATGTTCGAGGGCAAGGCTTGCAATGAATGAATGTCAAAAGCGCCGAAAAATTCGGGATGACTGACATGAATGACTTGTATAACGCAGCCATCGGACTTAAAATACAAATCGCCAATTAGTTTCTTTGGGCGCTGTGCTCCCCTAAAAATTATAAATAACCGCAAATAGCAGACGCAAATTGGCGATTGTTTCCACATCGGTAATCAGGCCAAAGGCATCCCTGTTCAATTTTCCCTGTGCATCGGCAGTGGCATAAGCAGCAGCCGTATATTCAAGCTCTGTAGCAAAATTAAACTTGCCACTTTTCAGGACAATTCGGGGTGACAGCCTTAGCACCGACTTGATATTGCTGCCACGAACCGTTGCAGCAGTCCCTTCAGCCTGATTGGAATAATAAAGTATAGATTCCCTGGCACCTAAGTTTTGGGTGTAGCCTGCCCAAAACCCAAACTGCATCCGGGTGCCGTTGGTGTGGAATTCGGTCCACGCCGTCATGCTGTTTAAGGTGGTATAGCTAACAGTGTTCCGGGCTGTATCGATGATATCGTGCACGGCATAGCCGCCAAGCATAATCAGGTCGAACAGATTTTGACCATAGATGGCCTGCAATTTATAGGTAAAAGCAGGATTTTCAAGTTTCAAAAAAGCAGTAAATGACAGCCCTTTCACCTTTTCGCTGGTAACAAAGCTTTGCGTGCCCAGGCTGGTTGTCAGCAAAGGTTGCAACACCTTATAATCAGCCCCTACACCGGCAATCAGTTTGTGGTTTTTTTCTGCGTTTTGATGTTCAAAAATTAACAAGCCACTCATGCCCGGCCTATTGGCGTAGCGCAGGGAGGCCGACCCTTGCGGACTGGTGAAATCGCGCTGTGCCCAAAAGGCTCCACTAATACTAAACTTCCCGAGCCGATGTTGCACACGTAATTGCGGATTGCGCGAAAATGGCTGCATGGGCGCACCGGTATTAAAAGAAATCACCCCTGAAAAGCAAGCAGGGATAAAAAACGGATGCCATGTTTGCCCGGCAAGCAATTCGGTTTTTTCCCAGTTCAATTTCACAAAGGCATGTCGCAAACGAAAACCGTTATTGTCCACGAAGGCTGCATTTTCATTCCCGAAAAAGTCAGCTTCGAGCACACCTGATGTTTTGGCTCCGAAGGCATCGGGGGCACTTATTTTTCCGGTAAGCCTTGTTTGTATCGACAAGAAATTAAAAGATGCCTTGTCATTGATATCCACGCCATCGGCATCAAACTGTTTTTCTTTGGGATACAAAAGAAAATGCCCCTCGCGGATGGTATAATTCTCGCGGCTATCGAAAAAATAGTCTGTTTTAATAAATCCATTAAAGCTGATCCCGTATTTGGGATCGCCCTGATTTTGCTGTGCATTTAGGAAAAATGGGGCTATCATGACCATTGTCATGATGAACCCCATAATGCCTTTAAAATTCAGCTTATCCATTGTGATAGTTTTCTACCTTTCTTGAATTGTCTTTTTGTGTCATCAACGAAACAACTACTAGTACAATCGTAGCCAGCGGAATTGAAACTATGCCTGGATTGTCAATTGGAAAAATCGCTGCCGAACTACTCAGGCCGTATCGCTCGAACATGGAGGGAGAAAGTAAAATGAGCAATACGGATGACAATATCCCTGTAACAATAGACCATGAAATTCCCTTGGCCGTTGTTTTCTCCCAGAAAAGCAGGAAGAGTATGGAAGGCAGGTTGGCCGATGCCGCCACAGCAAATGCCAGCCCCACCAGGAAGGAAACATTCATTCCTTTGAAAAGGATTCCGAGTGCAATAGCGAGGATACCAACACCGAAGGCTGCTATTTTTCCGGCCATTACCTTTTTCTTGTCGTCCATCTTCATGTCGAGGTAATTGTCAAGAAAATCGTGTGCTATAGCTCCCGATGAGGCTACAATAAGGCCTGAAACCGTTCCCAGTACTGTTGCGAATGCAATGGCAGAAATGATGGAGAAAAGCCCAACCCCAAAATACTTGGCCAAAAGCGGGCCTGACATATTGCTGCTTTCTACATCGAGCACCCCATTGATGGCCGCACCTAATCCCATATACATGGTAAGGATGTAGAAAAAGCCAATGGCGGCAATGGCAACGATGGTTGACTTACGCGCTGCACGCTGACTGGCAACAGTATAGTAGCGAATAAGAATATGGGGAAGTGCTGATGTGCCCAGAAACAAGGCCAACATCAAGGAAACAAAATTGAGTTTTGTCCAGAAAGTTGCCCCCGCCTTACTCGATACCTTAAGCAAGAGTCCAGGTTTTACCATGTCAGCGCCTGCAGTAGGGGTTTGGTACCAAACCGTAGTGTTTTCATCCCAGAGATCCTGACGGGTAAACCGCACCAATTCGGAATTCTCAAGGGCTGTAAAAAACTCAAATGGGCCCAGTGGGCCTGTTTCTTCCACTTGCTGACCATCCACTTCAATGCTGGTCAAGTGACCAACCTGAAAAAACTTTCTTTCGGACTTTGGCTCACCATTATACAACTTTGTGCCATCATCAGCAACTGAAGTTGACAACATCTCATCCAGGTACAATCCATCATCAGACAATTTAAACCAGCGGTAAACGCCTTGCTTTTCGAGTTTGGCAAAGGTATGCCCATTTGCTTCTACTGCTTTATCGAAATTGTAATCAGTGCCCTCAAGGCCAACGAGTTGTCCTTCTAGCACAACAGCTTCATAACGTTCGAAGCGATGTTCTTTCCCTCCGGGGGTCAGGGTTAGGCCATTGTTAAGGATATAAACTGTTAGAACAACCGAAAAAATAATAAGTAAGGCCCCTTTGATAAATTGTACATAAGTGGTTGAAGTCATCCCTGCTGTAGCCACAATAAAAATAACAATAGAGCCCACTATCAACACACCCACATAGTGCGGCAAACCGAGCAAAGGCACTACGAGGTCGCCGGCACCAACCATTTGCGGAATCAGGTAGAAAACGGACACGATCAAGGTGCTGATAGAGGCTGTAAGCTTAATTGATTTGGAGTTGAACCTTGCATCAAGGGCATCGGTAAAGGTATATTTCCCAAGCTTTTTCAGTGGTTCGGCTACCAAAAACAAAGCCACCACCCAGCCGGCCAGATAGCCAATGGAGTAGAGGAAACCGTCGTATCCCGAAAAGGCAATCATACCACAAATACCAAGGAAAGATGCCGCTGATAAATAATCGCCGGCAAAAGCAATCCCGTTTACACCCCAGTGGATATTTCCGCCGGCAGCATAATAACCGGCTGCTGATTTTGTTTTGCGGGCAAAATAAAAGGAAAGCCCCAACACTGCTGCCACAAAAAAAGTAAAAATGAGCACAGCCCAAATTGACACATCGTAAATCATGACTTATCCTCCTGTTTTTTGCTGTTCATACTATCTTCCATTCTGGTGCAAAAGAAATTGTAAACAAATCCCATTATAATAGCCAGTATGATTAAGCCAAATCCATAAACGATGGCCAGATTTTGGTTTCCAATAATAGGCTTCCCCAAAAGTTCAGGGTCAGTGAGCCCAATAATTACAAATCCGGCATAAACAAGTGTATAAACCAAGAACAGGATTACACCTAATTTTGCTTTCTTAGCTGCTGATTTGTCTGCTTCAAGTTTTGCGGCAGGTCCGTGCATTTTTCCTCCTTATTTTATAGTTTGATTGATTTTATCGAATTTTTGCGATACTCTTAAAAAGCCTCAAAGCTAAAGAATTATCAACTATATTGTTATATTTTTAACAATGATTGAAAACATTGTTTTACAACAATTTTTTTAATGTATATTTGTCGGATGCAACAGCCAAAATGCGACTGATCGAGCCCCATAAAAACTGCAAACAATGCCAGTGGAAGTGTGATATTTACTTCACTACCCGCGAGATGGGTATGCAGCATGAATTGAAACCTGTGCAAATGGTTTACAAAAAACATGAAACCATTTGTCGGCAAGATGCAGCCATAACGCATGCCATAAATTTAGTGTCGGGCAATGCCAAAATGTTTGTAAATGGATTGTTTGACAAACAGATTATACTTGGAATCCTTATGCCTGCGAATTATATTGGATTGACAGCAATTTTCGGAAGCCCCAATTACCCCTATAATGTTACTGCCCTCACCCATTGCCATACCTGTCAGGTTGATATTGATATTGTGAAGAAAATGTATCATGCAAACCATGACTTCCAGCAAATGCTCAACCAATCTTTTAGCAAAACCCTTGCTTCCATAATGAAGAAACTTGTTTCGCTAAACCAAAAACAGATTCGGGCCAAAGTAGCGGAAAGTTTGATCTATCTGGCGCAGCTGCACGAATCAGATCAATTTATGCTCACCCTAAGCCGGAAAGAACTGGGCGAGTTGTCTGCCATTACCGGCGAAAATGCAGTGAGGGTTTTGAGCGAATTCAAAAAGGAAGGGCTTATACGGGTTGAGGGCAAGGAGGTATGCCTGCTCCAAAAAGAGGTTTTGCAGAAAATAAGTGATGCCGGCTAGGCAAATACGGCGAATTCATTTTCTGTACCTTTGCAAGCCTAAAAAAAGACAGTTTTGAGCAAAAACATCCTCCTTGAAATTTACCGTAATTATAAGGTCGTAAATGAATTGGCCGACAAATTGCATGACGAAAAGCACCTTTTGCTTTCAGGCCTTTTGGCTTCATCAAAAGCCGCATTTACTGCCGCTTCCACAGACATTGCGGGCGGTCAACACCTGATTGTTTGCCCCGATAAAGAGTCTGCTGCCTATTTTTACAACGACCTTGAAAACTTTTTTGATGAGAGGCAACTGGATTACAACCTCAAACAGGTGTTGTTTTATCCCACCTCTTACAAAAGGCCCTACGAGCCTGAAAAGCCCGACAACACCTATATGCTTTCCCGCACCGAAGTGCTGGGCAGGGTGAGCAGCAGCGAGCGCAAAACCCTGATTGTTTCCTATCCCGAAGCCTTGAGTGAAAAAGTAGTAACGCGGCAATACCTTTCAAAAAATACTTTCAAATTAAAAACGGGCGAAAGGGTATCGCTTGACTTTGTGGCGGATATGTTGATTGCATACAATTTTGAAAGGGCCGATTTTGTGGTTGAACCAGGGCAATTCGCCATTCGTGGCGGCTTGCTAGATGTATTTTCCTTTGCCAACGACCACCCCTATCGCATCGAGTTTTTCGGTGATGAGGTGGAAACAATCCGTAGTTTTGACCCCGTCACGCAACTGTCTGTTCAAAAACTAAACCGCATTGCCCTGTTGCCCAATATGCAGGACAGGCTGATACGCGACAAGCGCGAAGATTTCCTCACCTATTTGCCAGCCAAAACAACCATCTGGATTGAGGAAGCTGAAGAGGTTACCCTCCGTATCAACAACGAATTTGAAAAAGCACTGCTGGCCTATGAAAAAATAGATATCGACGACGACAGCATCAAACCGGAGCTTTTGTTTGCTTCCGGCGACATGCTTTGGGAAAAACTAAAGCAATTGACTACCATCGAGTTTGGAACTAAAAGTGTTTTGGGGGCCCAGGAGGCGATTAAATTTGAAACTACTGCCCAACCTGCTTTTAACAAAAACTTCAAATTGCTGATCAGCGACCTGGTAAATCACCTGCAAAAGGGCTATCAAACCTATATCCTCTCAGAAAACAAAAAGCAAATTGAGCGTTTAACTGCCATTTTTGAAGATATACAGGCAGAATGGCCCGAGCGGAAAAAGGCTGGTTTTGAACCTGTTTATCATAGTCTGCAAGCCGGATTTATTGATCATGGGTTAAAAATTTGTTGCTATACAGATCACCAGATTTTTGAGCGCTACCATAAATTTCACTTGCGCGAGAGCTTCGCCAGCAAGGAATCCATCACCTTAAAGGAGTTGTATGACCTTAAACCCGGCGATTTTGTTACGCATATAGACCATGGTATCGGACGCTTCGACGGCTTGGAAATAATCGACAACAATGGCCGTATGCAGGAAGCCATCAGGTTGATTTACAAAAACAACGATATTTTATACATCAGCATACATTCGCTGCACCGTATTGCCAAGTTTTCAGGCAGCGATGGCGTTGAGCCGCAACTGAACAAACTTGGGTCGAATGCATGGACAAAGCTTAAAAACCGCACGAAAAGCAAGGTTAAAGACATAGCCCGTGACCTGATAAAAATTTATGCTGCACGCAAAACCAGCAGCGGCTTTCAGTTTTTGCCCGATACTTATTTGCAAAATGAATTAGAGGCCTCATTCATCTACGAAGACACGCCTGATCAGCTAAAAGCCACCAACGATGTGAAAGCAGATATGG
>JAGYLH010000028.1 GCA_018400955.1 Bacteroidales bacterium | reverse complement strand
ACCCATGAACGGTTTCTTCATCAAAGCCTCCGAAAACCCGGCATTTGCCATACCAAACAGTGCACGGGCGCATACCTCCACCAATTTCCTGAAATCAAAAGGCGCAGTCCCCGACCTGATGGTGCTGCAGGTGGAAGGCAAAGGTTTTTCAGATAAAACCTACATCCATTTTAATCCGGATGCAACCACTAACTTCGATAAAGCGTTTGATGCCTATAAGCTTTTAGGCATTGAGGCGGCTCCGCAACTCTTTACAAAAACCGGCGACACCAAACTCAGCATCAATGTGCTGCCTTACAGCGCCGAAGAAATCGCCATCCCCCTCAGTATAACGGTTGGTCAGGATGGTGAATACACAATTTCAGTAGTCGAAAACACTTTTTGGGAAACGGTGGATATTTCACTGAAAGACCTGGAAACCCAGATAGCTTATGATTTAAGAAGCAACACACAGGTAACCTTTAAAGTATCAACTGCCAATCCCGACCGTTTCCTGCTGCTCATCAACGGCGTTACCGGCATGGAAGAAAACATACCTGGGGAGGATGGCATTGAGATATACAGCTATGGCGATCAGGTTTTTATAAAAACGGATGAGCCGGGCACATATCAGGTTGGGATTTATAATTTGCTTGGGCAGCAGCTGCTCTATCGAAACTTGTCAGGTTTCCAAAACCTTACAGGTTTGCAATCAGGTTTCTACCTGGTTGCGGTCAAAACCGAAAATGCATATAGAACAAAGAAAGTATTTATCAAATAATCGAGGCCAACATGCAAAATACCGAGCACAAAACACGCAAAATCATGAAAACAATCGCTATATTTTTAACGATTACACTCTTATCCATTAGCCCACTCTTTTTAAATGCACAAGGTGCACCTCCTCCGCCTCCCGGCGACCACGGCCAAAGCGGGAACCAACCTGCAGGCAATGGCGCTCCCATTGGCTCAGGCCTGGGAATTTTGCTGGCGCTGGGAGCGGCTTATGGCGGGAAGAAGGTGTGGGATTACCGGCGGAATATGGAGGAGTAGATTTCAGTATGATGATAAGAGATTTGCCTGACCAAAGGCCTTAAGCTATTTGCTTTTAGCCTTTGGCTTGTTTATACCTACAGATAACAAGGTTTTAGCTTTGCATAGCTAAAAAGAATCACTGTTGTCCGGTAAAATTCATATAGAAACGCTCATTTGCAGGAAAAATGACCTCCAGGGACACGAATTCCTTTTTAGCATAAAAAAATCATCAGGTATAGCCAATATGAGTAGAATTGCTTATTTTCGTTGGGCATTTTAGGAGAGTCTTTTCGGTATCTGATTTAGGTGCGGATAATAGCTGATAAAGTGATTCTTTAATGCTGATGAGTCAATATTCAAAAGCTGTTTGGCATTAACTTAAAAGTTAAAAGAAGCTCAAAATTAGAATATTAAATTCATTTTTTAGCAATTAAACAACCCAATTCTAAAACAACGATGTATAAGCTATTTGGGATTTTTTATTTCCTTTTGATCTTTGCTTTAGCAGCAACAGCAAGTCCAACTAAAAAACAGCAAAATTTTAAGGATTCGACCAGTAAAAACACTTTACAAGAAGCTATTATTGAAATGCTTCAATTAGCAGATACACTTGAAGATCAATATCCCGACAGCGCCCTTGCCTATTCCACACGTGCTGAGGCATTGGCCGACAGCCTGAAAATAAAAGACCTTTCTGCCAAGGCAAGTTACCGGTCTGGTATGGTATACTACAACAAAATGAAATTCACGGAAGCGGCAGACGCATTCTCAAAGTCTATGGCATATTCTTCCATTGCGGAAGGTGAGTTGCATATCAAAAACCTGATTGGAATGGCAGAAGTTCACTATCAAAAACTTGATTTCGACAGTGCTTTAATACTCTTGGATAAGGCAAAATCACTGGCAGCAAGGCATGAGAAGATGGATTTAATGGCCAATATTTATAACAATCAGGCAAAGATTTATGGTAGGGAAGGGAAGGCCGTTTTGGCCATTGAGGGCTATTTAAAAGCAGCCTCCCTTTTTGGGCAACAAAACCGACTGGATGCGCTGGCTGTAGTTTATGACAATATTGGTACGCTTTATGCCAGATTAAAAAACTATCCGGATGCTATCCAGTATTATCAAAAGGCTGTTGAAATCAACCAAAAAGAAAATAAGGTTAAGGAAATTCACCGAAGTTATAATCATCTCGGTAATGTTTACTCTCAAATGGATTCGTTAGAAAAAGCCAGGTATTATTATGAACTGGTGATCGAAAACGCACGAATCAGCAAGAACGAATACGATCTGGCAAAGGGTTTTCTGAATCTGGCAAACCTCCTTTCCAAACAGGGCTCCTTTAAAGAAGCCGGCAAATATTACGATAGTGCCGTTTATTATTCTGAAAAAAACAACATCTTATATGGAATTATAGCGAGTAAGCTAAATATGGGTAATTACTACAATAAAACGGGCGACCACCAGTCGTCGTTAAAAACTTTAAGAGACGTACAAAGCCTCACTGCCAGTTATAAAATGCCGGAAATGAAAGCCACCTTGTATAATTGGATGAGTGCAGCTTTTAAAGGTGTTGGCGTGTATGATTCCGCCCTGTATTATTTTGAATTATATGAGCACCTCAACGACAGCATATTCGGACAGGAAACCAAAAATACCGTACTTGCGCTGGAAAAAAAATACGAATCTGAGCGAAAGGCACGTGAAATTAATGAATTACAAAAAAAGGCCTTACAACAAAAAACACGTAACAACTTGTATATGGCTTTACTGCTATTCGTTATACTGATTCTTATTGCTATAACTATGATTCTGCTGGCCAGGCGAAGGGCAGCAGCTTTGTCAGAAGAACTTGTACGCTGCGAAGTTCGCGAACTTGAAACCGCCATGGAGCTGCGCAATCAGGAGCTGGTAAGCAAGGCACTGATGGTTTCTAACCTAAACGAACAACTGGAAAAAATCAATAAGCATGTGAAACTGATCAAACCTTCGTTGAGTCCGGAAATTGCTGAACAGCTGGATATAATGGTACATGAACTGGAAATCAGTCTGCCAGAGCATGCCTGGAACGAATTTGAAACCTGGTTTGATAAAGTTCACCAGGGCTTTTTTAATGAATTGATGAAAAGATTCCCAGAACTCTCCCCTACCGAACTTAAAATTTGCAGCCTGCTGAGGCTGAATATGACAACCAAAGACATGGCCTTGCTCACAAACCGCTCTGCAGGCACCATCGACAATATCAGAAGCAGCATCAGAAAAAAGCTTAAGCTGGAAACAGATGAAAACCTGACCGTTTTTCTGCTTAACCTTTAAGTTCTTCTCGCTGCTTTTCCCGCACTTAAACTGTTAACCCTCCCTCTTTTCCATTTTATCAGACAATAACTAATCATTTACTTAAATTCGTTTTCTGTTGATTATTAAATCCTTAACATCATTGGAAAAAGATAATGAGAAATCTGTGAGTTGATTTTTCGCTATAGATGAGAAATTCATGAGGTGTTTTTTTTGCTTTTGAAGTGTCCTAAGACTTACTTTGAAAATCCTTTCAACAGGCGTGCAGACTATTATAAAAAGAGGGGTCTTTTTTCAAAGTATAAAATGGATATGGATAAGCCAAAAAACTGGAACGAAAAAAAAGAAGCCATGAACAGGCTGGCTCAGGCATTGGAAAGAACCACGCCGCCAACTATCCCCAATGCTGCGAAAAAATTTGCTCCCCAAAAACCAAAACGCAAAAACAAGGTGAGTGAATATTTCAAAGCATTTCTCAAAAATATTTTTTGCATGGCACAGGAAATAAGGCATAAAGCGGTAACAAAAAAGCATACATCTTAATAACGAACAAATACCTTAAACCAATGAAAAAACATTTCTTGAACGCACTATCAATTGGCCTGTTCATACTATTTAATAGTTTGATTGCCAACGCACAAGGCTATTCCGGTGGTAGTGGAACAGAAGCTGATCCTTACCAAATTGCTGATAGAGATGACATGTATCGCCTCTACTGGTTCCCGGGGGATTGGGGCTACCATTTCATACAAACGAACAATATTGTATTTTACCCGTCAGATTTTATGGAAGGGGGAGATTACTATAATGATGGAAAGGGTTTTCGTCCCCTAGGAAGTTCTGCAACACCTTTTTCAGGCAGTTATAATGGCAACAATAAAACAATTACCGGCTTAACTATTAACAGACCGCAAGAGGATAATATAGGACTGTTTGGTGTAGTTAATTCTTATTATGAAATAAAAAACATAAAACTGGAAGATGTGGATATCACCGGAGACTGTAATGTTGGTGGGATGATCGGTTTTCTATCAAGGGGAGAAGTCGCCAATTGCCGGCTTACCGGGTCAATAATCGGGGTCTCTACAGTTGGCGGCTTAATAGGGCAAGTAGATGAAGGACAAAATATTAGTGTAAGTAATTGCCATGCCGATATAAGTGTTGTAGGCAACGGCAACTTCGTTGGCGGCTTGATAGGTATTGCGCAAAATTCAGTGTTTACCTGCCTCAGTACATCAGGAACTGTAAGCGGCAATATCTATGTCGGTGGTCTGATAGGCATTTGTGCTAATTCCATTTCTAATTCCTTTTCCACCTGCTCCACTTCCGGCAATCAAATGGTAGGTGGATTTGCCGGTGCAAATTATAAAAATATATCTGATTGCTATTCCCTGGGCAATGTAACAAGAAATGGAGGATCAAACGTTTCCTTAGGTGGTTTTGTGGGTAATATGTCTTATGAAAGCACCATAATACACTGCTATTCCACAGGCAGCATATCAGGTACGGGCTGGAACCCAACAGACAAAGGATTTATAGGCGAATACCTTGCAGGTACATTAACAAATAATTACTGGGATACCCAAAGCAGTGGGCAGGCATCGTCGGTAGGTGAGGGGGCGGGGCTTCTCGAAGGCAAAACCACCGAACAAATGCATCAACAGGCCACCTTCCAGAATTGGAATTTTACAAATACCTGGGGCATCTATTCTGACTATAACGATGGTTATCCATGCTTGCAATGGCAGCTTCAGCCATACAATCCCCTTCCTGCAAACGGAACAATTGATGTGGCCCTTACGGGAACCCTTAATTGGAATTTTCCCGATGAAATAGATTCCTATTTGCTGCTTATGGGCGAAACCGGAAATATGGACACCCTGGTATCAGCTGCTGCAAGCGGATCATCAGGAAGTTATAACTATGCCGACCTGGATTATTACACCGACTACCAATGGCAGGTTGTCCTTATAAAAGGCGCAGATACCATAAACGGACCTATATGGGGTTTTACCAGTGGACGCCCCAATTCACTCACTTATCTCAGCCCCGAAGATGGGGCTACGAATGTCCCTTTATCAGGAACGCTCAGTTGGCACAATTCCCCTAATGCCATTAGCTATCGTTTGTTCCTCGGAGTAGCAGGCGATTTGGTTGAAGTGGCATCAGGAGTGGCAGGTCCCAACAAAAGTTATGATTTTTCTGGTCTATTATATAATACAGCATACGAATGGCAAATTTATGAGCTATTTATGTGGGGTGGTGTTGTAGGTCAGCCACTGGATTTCTCTACAGTAGGTAATTGCGCGGAAAACCTGCTGCCCGAAAATAATGCGCAAAATGTATCAATATTAGCCACTACACTGCAATGGGATGATGTGTATGGTGCTACGGGTTATTATATCTCAATTTCCACAGGGGGATTCGGAGGAGAAATTGT
Organism: Bacteroidales bacterium; assembly: GCA_018400955.1. Lineage (GTDB taxonomy): Bacteria > Bacteroidota > Bacteroidia > Bacteroidales > F082 > CALAZZ01. The sequence goes on along the minus strand of JAGYLH010000028.1, from coordinate 31,378 downwards.
AAATCATGAACTTTGTTCTGGCAGCGAGTACACCTATAGCTCGAATTGGGATTTCGGCACTACTTATTATTGGTCGGTTGAACCGGTTATAAGCGGCTTTAATCCAAACCCCTGCGGGCTGACCCAATTGCAATTTACGACCCTTCCTCCAATAGGTGATATTGACTCCTGGGAAGATTTACTGGCATTATCACAACACCCTGATTACTGGCATCTCGACATCCAGCAAACAGCCGACATTGATGCCTCTGCCTCTGCCTTTCTCGATGATTCGGATGATGATGGCGACGGCAATAAATACAACGATCCCAACGACCTCACTTCCGCTGGAACAAATGACGGATTCAGTCCAATTGGAAATTCAACTATCCAATTCACAGGAAGTTATAATGGAAATAATTATGTTATCAAGGGATTAACCATTAACAGACCAACACAGGATAAAGTGGGTATGTTTGGTAGAGCCGGTTTTTGCACCCTATCAAATATTGAACTGCAAAATGCAACTATTACAGGTTACGATGAAACAGGAGGAATTGCTGGTTTTTGCAACGAAAGTTCGGTAAGCAATTGCAGGATTACTGGAACAATTAACGGTTATAGTGAGGTTGGTGGAATGTTTGGATCTACCTACAACAACCAAATAAGTAATTGCCTGACAAATACTTTAGTTACAGGATCCGGTTCAAGTGTTGGCGGCCTTGCAGGTTATCATGTTTATGGTCTGATAACGCAATCTGGTACAACAGGAACAGTAAATGGTTTACGTTGGGTTGGCGGTCTTGTTGGGATTGCAGGGGGAAACATATCAAATTGCTTTTCCACATGCAATGTTAGTGGTCAGAATGAAGTTGGTGGACTTACAGGCAAAACTTATGTATCTATAATTAATTCCTATTCCAGAGGTAATGTTATTCGTACCTCAGGAGTAATTACTAACTTAGGGAGTTTTGCAGGATATTTAGTTGGTGGCAATATACATAAATGCTATTCTACCGGCAGTGTTAGCGGTAATGGGTGGAACCCAACAGATAAAGGCTTTCTCGGACTTACAAATTTGAATTCTTGCTCCTACAGCTACTGGGACACCGAAAGCAGCGGGCAAACAAGCTCAGCAGGCCAGGGCGAAAACCAAGTCGAAGGCAAAACCACTGCCGAAATGCAACAACAAACAACCTTTGATAACTGGGATTTCACCAATGTTTGGGCCATTAATCCAGCCTATAACGACGGTTATCCCTACCTCCAATGGCAAAGTTTTAACCCTGTTGACGGGGGTAGTATCGCTGAGGAACAAACCATTTGCCATGGCAACGCTCCCGAAGCGCTCACAAGCCTTTCACTGCCAACAGGTCATCTTGGTACACTCGAATACAAATGGCAGTATTCTTTAACCAGCGCCTCCGAAGGTTTTGAAAATATCGCCACCAGCAATACCGTTGGTTATGCTCCGGGAATTTTAAACCAAACCACCTGGTACCGTCGCCTTGCACGTGTTCAGGGTATGCCCTGGAACGAAAACATTGCATCAAACGTTGTGAAAATCAGTGTTACTCCCGCTATCCTATATGTAACAGAAACTGGCGGAAGCCCGGTGAAGGACGGCACCAGCTGGGCTACTGCTTATGATAAAACACAATTGCAAGACGCTATCAATCAGGCATGTGGAGAAGTTTGGGTAGCTGCCGGAACTTATTACCCCACAACGGAGGCTGGTGGCAGTGGAGATCGTTACAAAACATTTCAGATGAAAGAAGGCACCAGCCTTTATGGAAGCTTTACCGGAAACGAAAGCAGCAGCTACGATAAATCCCAGCGCGATTTCCAAACCAACGAAACCATACTTAGCGGTGACATAGGAAATATAGGTGATATGAGCGATAATTGCTATCATGTTTTTTATCATCCCAATGGATTGGGTCTAACCTCAGCCACACTAATTGATGGTTTCACCATTAGTGATGGAAATGCTAACGGGATTAGTGACCCTCATTATGATGGTGGTGGAATTTATAGCTACAATAATGCTCCGGAAATTAAAAACTGTATTTTTAAAAACAATAATGCCTCGTATCTGGGGGGAGCATATGCCAATTGGTTCGGGGCATCACATTTTATCAATTGCCGCTTCACCAATAACACATCATCCAATGATGGTGCAGGGTTTTTCAATCTTCCTGCTAATGCCACACTTACCAACTGCCTTATTGATGGCAACAATGCTAACCGTTATGGCGGAGGCATTTATAACCAATATGCCAGCTTAAATCTGATCAATACCACGATATGCAATAATCAATCAGGCGCTAATGGCGGGGGAATTTACAATTGGACTTCAGGCGAAAGTGTATCGATTGTTAACTCCGTTTTATGGGGCAACAGCGCATCTGATAGTGGTAATGAAATATATAATGATTACGATGATAACGGAGAACTAATCCTTAATTACTCCTGTTATAGCAATGGCACAAGTGATATAGAGGGTATAATTACATCAAGTAATTGCATCAACAGCAACCCATTGTTTGTAAATAGTGATAGTGAAGATTTCAGACTGTTAGGCAATTCACCAGCTATAAACAGCGGAAATAACAGCTACAATGATGCAGCAACTGATATCCGCGGCAAAGACCGTATTCAGAACACTACCATCGATATGGGTGCCTATGAATGGACCGGCGGCGTGGATCCGATGGTGATACTTTCGTGGAATGGCAGCTTAAATAACAACTGGACTGAAACAGCCAACTGGACTGAAAATATGCTACCTACTCAGGAGGCTGATGTGCTCATTCCTGCCGGCTTGAGTAATTACCCGATCATCGCTCCTGGAACAGGTGCCACCTGTCTGGCTCTGGATGTTGCATCCGGTGCCAGCCTTACCATCAACCCGGGCGGCTCGCTCATCACCTATGGAAGCATTACTAACGATGGTTCCATACAAAATCAACTTAGCCTGTCCGATGGCGAATACCATATCATTTCGCCACCAAACAATAACAGCCTTGCGGGCATGTTTACCGGTGATTACCTGCTTAAATGGAACGAAGCTGATGAATCATGGGATTATGTTACTGCTGTTGATGAAGTTCTGGTTCCTGTTAAAGGGTATTTTTTCTGGGGAATGGAAAAGACTACTGCACACACTTTTAGCGGTACGCCCAATACCGGAGCTCAACAAATTGATTTATCCGCTTCGGGAAGTGGGAGTATGCAGGGCTTCAACCTGGTGGGAAATCCCTATCCTTCGGCCCTCGACTGGAGCCTGCTTGATGATACTTACGGCGCTGTCTATTATTGGGATCCCGCTTCTGAAACTTATCTCTCGTGGAATAATGGCAGTGGAACCGGTTCGCAATACATCGCTCCGATGCAGGGATTCTTTGTTTATACTGATGCAGCGGCTACGCTTTCACTCCAAAACAGCGTGCGGACACATACAGGAGCCAATAACTTTTACAAGGCTGATGACTTAAATAAGTTGTCCAATGGGCTCATCCTTGCTGCTTCAGATGAAAACTATACGGACGAACTACATCTTCGTTTCGACGAAAACGCTGCTTCAGGTTTTGAATTACCTATCGATGCCTGGAAACTACTTACGCAAAATGAGGGCATCTCGCAAATTTACAGCATGTCGCCCGACGGGCCACTCAGTATTGATGTAAGGCCTTTTGAGGCTGTCGTGCCACTGGGATTTGTCAATTCCCAGCCTGGGGTGTACCGTATTGGTTTAAAAGATGCTGACGAACTGGAAAGTGTTGTGCTTGAAGATTTGAAAGAAAACACTTTTACGGATCTGTTATCGGGCGACTATGCTTTTTCATGGGATGAACCGGATGATGAAAACCGGTTTATATTGCATTTATCCCTCATGGATTTAGCTGATATGGCCGTTGCCGAAACAGTCTCCATTTTCGCTTACGAAAACCGGCTTTATCTGCAATCGCTTAACGGACAGCAAAACGGCATTCTGACTGTTTTTGATCTGGCTGGTCATCAGCTGTTGTCGCGCAAGTTGAGCCTGAACGGCACATATTCTACCTCACTTCAATTAGCTTCAGGAGTTTATCTGGTTCGCTTTAGCCATGAAAATTCAGTTAGTGTGAAGAAAATCTTTATAAGGTAGGGAATTGTAATTCATGTAAAAGCTGCTTCGAATTAAAACATTCATAACAATAAAATTACATACAATGAAAAAAATAAAAACTGGTTTCATCATGATAGTTTTCCTGATATTAGGCTTTTCTCTGAACACCAATGCCCAACCTCCTGATCCGCCGGAAGACCCGCAATCGGGTGGTGAGGTAGTGGGCGGCGGCGCCCCCATCGGCTCAGGCCTGGGCATTTTGCTGGCGCTGGGGGCGGCTTATGGCGGGAAGAAGGTGTGGGATTACCGGCGGAATATGGAGGAGTGAATTAGCTTTAACGAGCATAAAACCCTGAGAAAATCTGAAATGCCCCTTACAAGCATCAAACGTTTCATTATTCGGAAATTTATCGCAAAAAACCTCATAAACTTCCATAAAAAAACTGCCTCCAATTTTCAGGAGACAGCTTTTTGTATGCACAATGTGAATAAAAACCGAATTAGTTTTTTATCAGTTTCTTAAGGATTACACGGTCTTCAGCTTTAAGCTTTAGTGTGTAAAGGCCAGCTGGCAAATCACTTATATTGATCCTCATTTGCTGTAATTTGCTTTCTTCCTGCAGGATGAGCTGTCCCTGTTGGTTGAAAATGCTTATTTCGTAAATGTTTTCTTCAGCCTGGATCGTAATAAAGTCTGAGGCAGGATTTGGATAAATGCGCGCAGAAGAAACCAGGTTTTGACCCAAAGAAGAAATTACATAGGACACTTCTATTTCGTTGGATGGCTCCGATTCGCCTCCATTATAAACAGCTGTTACATAGTAAAAATGTGTGCCCGAGACAGGGTTTTCATGGACGAAATTCAAATCTTCCGTAAACTGAACCACTTCATATGTTCCATCTTCATATTTGTGATAAACGTTATAACCATATAAAGCTGCCGGAAGCACCTCGCCGAAGTCAGGAGCTGACCATTCAATGGCAATTTCTCCCGTTTGTGGCTCTCCGAGCAAATTAATCGGCTCAGGAGTTTCATACAAAACATAAAGTGATTCGGATGGGTCTGATTCTCCTGTATCATATACTGCCGTAACATAGTACTCATTCAAACCGGCAGCTGCAGTTTCATTGACCATAAACTGGGTTTCCTCCGTAATCCCCAATAATTCGAAGTCATTCATTTCAACACTTACATAAATATTGTAGGAATCAGGATTCTGGTTGCCATTTTCAGGCACATCCCAAGCTATATAAACCAAATTATCTGTTTGCGTAAGGTCAAGATTAACCGGTGGAGGTGTGGCATTGGTGTTCTCCTTTACCAAAAAGATTACGCCGGCATCAGGCCAGGGTTCCGGATTGTTGTGAAAATTATAATGCATGATCAATGTATCGTTCTGAAAGTGCACGATGGAATAATAATGATGCTCATAGAAGTTTTGGCCTGCATACACAATAGAGAGATACCACCAGTGAAATCTGTTGGTGGAAGCTTGATACTCGCATTGCTGCGTGTTTGGATAAGTGCTTGGCATAAGACGGCCTGTACTTTCAGTATAGAAACCATCTTCATAAATGGTCATGGTCATGGGATCATTGAATCCGCCATAGTTTGTAGCACTGATGTTACCATGCCAGGTACCAACAAAATCCTCAAAGGAATACTCCTGGGCACTTACGCTGAAGGCCCAAAAGCTGAAAAGCATCAAAAGTGTTTTGAATCGTAAGTTTTTGTACATTTTTGTTTTCATTGATTAAAGAAAAAAAAGTGAATAATTGTTTAAATTTATTGTTTAACTGTAAAAAATACTTGATTTATTGTCGTAACTATTCTAATGACCTGACAAAAAATTAGAAAAAAAACACAAAAAAAAACTAATTTGTTCATTTTGAACGAATAAAATCCAAAAAAAAAACTGATTCGTCTGACAGGAATGGATTTTAAGAAACATTTCAAATTACCAACTATACCTAACCGGGATGCGGAGTTATGGTATATGAACTCATTGAATAAGCAAGCCTAATAAATAGTGTCTTTCAGTAACTTTATGGGCTTGTGTTGTTAAAGTTTGAGGACGAGGCATGGAAGGCATGAATGTCACGAGGTAAATAACCGTCTATCTGTTCTGTTTGGAAAAATTAGCTGCTTTCATGATTGACACTCTTCATTGGCTGGCATGCATTGGGCGCAAAGCCAAACAGCTTTTTAAACAAACGCGCAAAATAGGCCGGATTGTTAAATCCCGATGCAACAGCCACTTCAGCTATGGTTTCATAAGCATGTTGTTCAATCAGTGACTTGGCGTGCAACAGCCGAACCTGCCGCACAAAATCGATGGGCGACATACCGGTGAGTGCCGTCAGCTTGCGCCTGAATTGCCGTTCGCTTAAAAATACACTGCCGGCTAAATCAGCAATACCAAAACCGGCATCAGCAATATGTAGGACAATGGTTTGCCGCAAGCGCTCAACAAACTGCCTGTCGGCTGGCTCCAGTACTTCGGTTTGCAAATCAATGGATACAACTTTTTTCGACAGCTTTTCTTCCAGCCTTTTACGGTTTTCGAGCAGGTTGCCTGTCCGCAGAAGCAATTCTTCCGCCTTGAAAGGTTTGGTGATATAAGCATCTGCCTTTTCGGCATAACCGGCCAGTCGGTTTTCATCGCCTGCTTTGGCCGTCAGCAAAATAAAAGGTATGTCTTCCGTTTCTTTGTTGCTGCGAATGGCACGTAGCAAAGCCATGCCATCCATCTCGGGCATCATCAGGTCCGACACAATTAAATCAGGCAATTTATTGGCAAGCACTTCAAGTGCAATCTTTCCATTCCCAGCTTGTAAAAGCTTGTAATGGGCTGCCAGGTGGCCGGCAATATATTCCCGCATCTCAGCATGGTCTTCAACCAGCAGGATGGTAAAAGCAGGCTGCGTTGCAGTTTCCTCCCTTGTGACATGGGTGAGTAAAACATCCTCCGCCATTACCTTATTTGATTCTGTTTGCTGAACAAACTCCTCTTCCTCAAGATGTTCAGTACCCATAGGCAAAGCAACCGTAAAGGTGCTCCCCTGTCCATATTTACTTTGCACGCTGATACTGCCACCATGCAGTTCAATTAATTCGCGGGTATATTCCAGTCCGATGCCTGTTCCCTTGTCCGCATGCAAGCCTGAATTGTCCCCCCTGAAAAAACGGTTGAACAACTGCGGCAGATCGCTATCTTTGATCCCAATCCCATTATCACACACATCCACATGAACAAAGCGGCCGTCGCCAGTATTTTTTTTACAGGTGGCATCTGAATAACTGACAACCAACTTGATTTCACCCTCCAATTGAATTGCTTTTATAGCGTTTGAAATGAGATTGTTAAAAACCTGCTCCATTTTTTCCGCATCTACATACAAATATATCTGTGGCATTTCTGATTCTACCACGATGGTAATCCTTTTATGGGGTGAAATGGCCGATTCAAAACTACCCGCAACACGTTTTACAAAGCCCATCAGCTCGATGCGTGAAGCGCGCAATTTCATTTTGCCAGCCTTGAGCTTCGAAAGGTCAAGCAATTGATCAATCAGGCGGTTGAGCTGCCTGCTGTTGCGCAAAGCCAGTTTCACTTTTTGCAATTCATCAGGCTTCAAGTGGATGCTATCGACACTTCTGACAATATCTTCGAGTGGGCCTTGAATAAGTGTGAGCGGTGTGCGAAACTCATGAGATATATTGGCGAAAAAGCGTGTTTTGGCTTCGTCCAGACTTTTCAGCAGTTGATATTGCTTTTCGAGGCGTTTCTGCTGTTTGGTTATCGCTGTTTGTTGTGTTGATAAAACCTTATTTTTCTGCTCAAGTGTTTTCGAAAACTGCACCTTCATCCTGAAGCGCATCAGCAACAATACAATAGCAATCAAAACCAAGATGGCCATCAGCAAAAACAGGTTGCGGCTTTGCTTATGCTTTGTTGCCATCACTGCCTGAAGATCCTTTTCAGCTTTCAACAGGGCTATTTCAGCTTCCTTCTTTTCTTCGATGTATTGCAGTTCAGCAGCAGCTACCCTGTTGGCCGATTCCACATTGAGCAAACTATCATGCAAGTGAAAATGCTTTTTAGAAAACGACAAGGCCGCTGACAGATCACCTTCCGCTTCGTAGTTTTGCGACAGGGCCTGATACACATAACCCAACATAAGCAAATTGCCGTTGTGCATATAAATATCCAGGCTCTGCTCCAGATATGGAAACGCTTCCCTGAACTTACTCATCTGCTGCAAAACCACACCCATATTCATGCTCACATAAGCCAGCTGGGCCGAGTCGTTCATTTGCTCATAAAGCTTAAAAGCCGCTGCATAATAGGCAATGGCCTCCTCATTTTTTTGCTGGGTCATAAAATGGTATCCTATCAGGGTTTGTGTCATGGCAGCATTGCTTATATCGCCATTTTTATGGTATAATTCCAACGCCATCTGGTAATATTCAAAAGCCTTGCCAGCTTCATTGTTGCTGATAAACACATTGGCCATATTGGAATAGTTTAGAGCTATTCCAAATTCATTATTTAGCAGCCTGTGCTTTTCGAGAGATTGTTCGTAATATTCCAATGCCTTTGCATGATTCCGCAGGTTGGCATAAACAATACCGATATTGCCAAGTGTAAGGGCTGCACCTTCTTCATTGCCTGCATTTTCGTGTAGCTTCAAGGCATCGAAATAATAAACCAATGCTTGCGAATAATCGCCTTTTTCAGTGAAGGCAAGTGCCAGGTTATTCAACATGGTAGCCACCCGATCCATAGCCTTGTTGTTCAAATAAACCTGATGCGCCAATTGGTAATAGGCAATGGCCGAATCGAAATTGGTTTTGTAATAAAAAACAGTACCCAAATTATTGTAAATACCTGCCAAACCAGTCTGATTATCAGCAAGGTTGTAATATTTTATGGCCGAATCTGCTTGCGAAATGGCCTTTTTATACTCACCTGTGTTTTTGAATACAACCGACATATTGTAGTAAGCCCTTGCTGCTCCGTCAGGGTAATCCTTCCTTTGAGCATGTTCAAGAGCCGTATTGGCCAGCTCCAACGATCTAGTGCTGTTACTGTAATTCAACTGAAAGGACAATTCGTTTAAACTGTCAATTTCAGTTTTGCTTCCAACCGTATCAAAAGCTTCATCTGATCCAATATGAGCCAATGCATCATCAGATAAAAGCAACAACAGACTCAGCAAAACAACAATTCCCAACGGTTTCATTGGTCAGGGGCTTTTAAGTTGCACCAAATTTAAAAAAAATATCAATCATAATGCAATAAACTTTTCTTCAATACCTTTATCAAAAAACATTAACTTCGTCAACCTGATCTTATCAAAATCATACAGTAATATGGAAAGACTCCAACCCCTTATTGATTGGATAAAACAAGCCTGGAGTGCTGAGCTTTTCAAGCTGGGGACTGTTGTATTCAGTACTTACACACTGTTTTTTTTGCTGGTCTCTTTTACGCTGTTGTTTTATACTACATCCAAAATAAGCAAATTGCTTAAAAGAAAAGTATTTCCCCGCTATGGAATGGAACCGGGCATGAGTCATTCCATTGCCACCATTGTACGATATGTATTAATAACCATCGGGGTGTTTTTGATTTTTCAATCCACTGGCATCAACCTGAGTTCGCTTGGCCTGCTGTTTGGCGCCCTGGGCATTGGTATTGGCTTTGGATTACAGAATATTACCAATAACCTCATCAGCGGGATTATCATCTTGTTCGAACGCCCCGTAAAGGTGGGCGACCGCATTGAAGTGGGCGAAGTTATCGGTAACATCCAAAAAATATCTGCCCGGTCCACTACCGTTATTACCAACGACAATATTGCCATTATTGTCCCCAACTCCGAATTTATCAGTTCCACAGTGATTAACTGGAGCCACAACGACCGCAATGTGCGTTTTAATTTCCCGGTTGGCGTTTCGTACAATGAGGACCCGGCTAAAATAAAAAAACTATTGCTGGAGGTGGCCCATGCCAATTCGGGTGTTTTGAAAAATCCGCCCCCCGATGTGCTTTTCGATGCCTTTGGCGACAGCAGCCTTGATTTTATCCTGCGCATATGGACATCCAAATACAGCGACACTCCTTTTGTATTAAAAAGTCAATTGTATTACAGCATTTTTGAAAAATTCAAACAACATGGTGTGGAAATCCCCTTCCCGCAAAGGGACCTGCATTTGAAAAGCGGATTTGAAAAACCTCTAAAAGCGACTGACTAACTGAATGCAAGCTGATTTTATAAAATACCTGGAAACAAATTCGCTGCTCAAACCGGGCAACAAAGTGCTTGTTGCTGTTAGCGGTGGGGCCGATAGTATGGTGCTGTTGCATTTGCTTCATAGGTTTGGTTTCGTTTGCAGCGTAGCGCATGCCAATTTTGGTTTGCGGTCGGTGGAGTCCGATCAGGATGAAGCTTTTGTTAAAGCACAGGCCGACAACTACCAGATTGAGTGCTTCATGAAGCAATTCGACACCCTTGCCCACAAGCAAGCCCACAAACAATCTACGCAAGAAGCCGCCCGTGAACTGCGCTATGAATGGTTTCACGAGCTGGCAGCAACCCATGGATTTGATGCCATTGCCACCGGACACCACCAGGACGATCAGGTGGAAAGCTTTTTTATCAACCTGCTCAGGGGCTCAGGGCTTAAAGGCCTAAAATCCATGGAAGCACGCAATGGACTGATTGTTCGCCCCTTGCTCTTTGCCAGCCGAAAACAGATTGAGCTCTACGGCAAAGCCCACGGCATAGCTTTTCGCAACGACAGCTCCAACCAAAGCCTTAAATACCAGCGCAACCAAATCAGGCATCAATTGGCACCAGTCCTTCAAGCTATTGACCCAAATGCCTTGGAAGCCATTAAAAAGAGCATCGACCTGCTTGGGCAAAACAATGCCTTATACCAAGAGCTTGCTGAAAAAGCTTTAGAACAAATTATTCATCACAAACCCAATGGTATCAGTTTTGATAAAAAGGATTTGCAGGCTTACGAAAACTGGCAGGTTTTACTGTGGGAATTGATTGCACCCTATGGATTCGACAGCAAGCAGTTAGATAAAATATCTGCTGCTTTCAGTAAGGGTGCTGGCAAACGGTTCTTTTCACCATCGCACCGGCTGGTGATCAACCGGGGAACAATAGATTTAACACCTATAATAAAGGATCGCTCTTACATCCATGAAACAATTGAAGCAGGTGAAGATTATGCCGATACCACAACCATTTTACATTTTGAAAGCCTGCCGTATGATGGAAATTTTGTCATTGACCCCTCTCCCAGCCTGGCTTATCTTGACAATGACAAAATTATATTTCCACTCATCATCAGAAACTGGAAAAAGGGCGATCGTTTTCAACCGCTGGGCATGAAAGGCAAAAAATTACTGAGCGATTACTTCACTGATGGGCAATTCAGCTTAAAACAAAAGGAAGAAGCCAGGCTGCTGTGCAACAGCAATGGAGACATCGTTTGGCTGATTGGCGAGCGCATTGACCACCGCTACCGTATTACTGAAAACACCAAAACTGTTTTGCGAATAAGGGTTAATTGATGTTTCGTACAATCTGCAAACAATCATGATACAAATTAACAATTTATATTAAGTGTTTAGTGTTAGCCTTAGAAGGGATTTTTGGTTGAGTTACTGTTTTTGCCCCCCAATCCGCCTTTGGCGGAGGGGCTTTGAGACGATGGTAGGTTTACAATTCGAAAAACTGTCAACTTTTTTCAGGACGCGATGAAAGTTTTTAAAAATCGTGGCTTTAAAAAAGCCCCCCGTCGGGGGGATGGGGGGCTATAGACCGCGCTTCGCGCTCCTAACACTATACATCAATCTTTTAATCAATGAATTCAAGCTTTTAATGAATATGAACACATCTATAACACCGATTATCGTATTTTATCAAAAATTGTGAATTCTCTTATCACTCATCGTCAGGTCATTACACAAAGTGTGTAACATCAATAAGATTTTGCCCCTAATTAAATATCCGCAGCAAATTCCCGTTGAAAGTGGTGTTATAACGAATAAGCGGATAACGTCCTTCGCCCTCGAAAATATTGCCATTCAACAGATTATAGGTCGTACCGGTGCAGGTGTCCTGGGCGAAAAATCCATCAACGATCAGGCGTGTGCACACATTGCCGGTGCAGCATTTATTGGGCTCATTGGGGGGCGTGCGTTCATAGGCCAGGAATTCCATAATATCGTAGCGGTAAACAATAATGCCCCTGCTGGGCTGTTCGGCGGTGAGGTACATCCACCCACCCACTGTGTTGAGTTCTTGGTAAAATGTGGAGTTGGGATCGATGGTAACATTGATGTAAACATCTGGCACATTAGGATTTATACTATCCTTTTTGCAGGAAGGACTGCTTACCAAAAATGCTGCCAAAAGTAATTTTAAAAGTACGGGTACGATATATTTAAAAGATGGATTCATTCCTTCGTTTGGTGTTTGTTTCACAGGAACGTAAAAACAGGCGTAAAATTACGCTATTTTTGTTCATAATTAAAAATTCGCATGGGGCTTTTGAAATCATCATTGCGCTTACCACTTAAGATCGTTATAATTGCATTGTGCCTGTTGACGGTTCAAACAGCTTGTGTGACAAACCGCAGCAGCAAGGCCATCCGCAAAGCAGAAAAAATGGAAAGGGCCGCCGAAAAGCAGAGCAAAAAAGATTATAAAGCCATTCAGGACGAGCACAAAAAGATACAATCCAAGGAAAGCCTGCGCATGATGAAAGCCATGGACAAGAAAAACCGAAAATTGAACAAACGCAAGCGGCAATCGTGGTTCAAAAGGGTTTTTGATAGTGATTAAGGATACAGCATATGTTTAACAGCATCAACATAGAACCTCTGGCTTACGCCACCTTCATCCATTTTTGCAAAAAAAATGCATTGGCAGGGATGGTGTTTCTTCTGTTATGGACAAACATCGCGCGCACAGAAGCCCAACAGGCTGATGGAATCTCCTTTAAAAAAATCTCTTCTGAAAACACCATTATTGAAAAGGGCTTAAGTCAAAACTGGGTACTAAGCATTTTTCAGGATGATGAGGGATTTATGTGGTTTGGCACCTGGGACGGGCTCAACAGATTCGATGCTTACAGCTTTGATATATACAGCAAAGAAGAAGGCCTGAGCAGCGAAACCGTAAGGGCCATTTTTCAGGATGGCAACAAACTATGGATAGGCACCGAAAACGGACTCAATGCCATGGACATGCATAGTGGAGAGATACAGGCCTATTACAGCAACCCCCTTGATTCTACAAGCCTGACAGCCAACTGGATAAATCACATTTACAAGGATCATCTTGACCGTCTTTGGATATGTACTGCTGCCGGGTTAAGCGAATTTTTGTACGATAAAAATGAATTCAGGCAAGTTTTCAGCCGCGACTATGGCAACCCCATGCGCAGCAATCATTTCAATATGATGACCATTGACAACAAAAACGATTTTTGGATTGCCACAAATTATGGCCTTGTTCATTTTGTGCTCGAAACCAGTGTTGTAACACGATATTTCAGCAAACCGGACGATAGGGCCAGCCTGCCGTCAAACCAAGTAAAAACCCTTGCGACAGATGAAAACGGACATGTGTGGGTGGGCACAACCCGTGGTTTGGTGCGAATTCTGCCAGAATCCAAACAGTTTGAAAGAATTGAGTTGCTTACAAACAATGAGACCGATAGCCGTCAGCCCGATATTACCTCTTTGGCGTGGGAAAATGGAAAAGGCCTTTGGGTGGGAACCGATGGCGACGGCCTGTTTTTTGTAGATAAAGCCACCGGCAATATTGAAAGCTATACCCAAAGCCATAGCAGGCTCTATTCCATCAGCGATAACCGGGTGCAAAATATATATATCGACAACCAAGGTATTATCTGGGTAGGTACATTCAATGGCCTGAACAAAATTGACCGCAATGCCCCGCGCTTCCGGCTTTACCGCAACGACCCAACCCAACCCAATACCATCAACAGCAACTTTGTATGGTGCTTCGCAGAAGCGCAGGAAAACCAGGTTTGGATAGGAACAGATGCTGGTATTTCTATTTTTGACCAAACCAACTTCAGCTTCCAATTTATCAGCCACAGACCTGATCAACCAAATTCACTTGCCAGCAACCAGGTTAGAAGCATCTACAAAGCACCAGATGGCCTGTTCTGGATAGGCACGCGCGACAGGGGACTTAGCATTTACAATGAGAAAACCGGCAGATTTCGTAATTTATACCATAGAATAAGCGATTCCACATCCCTTAGTGACAACTTTGTTTTTAATATTAATGGTTTGGGCGATGGAACAATTTGGGTAGCAACTGATCACGGATTAAATAAATACCTGCCCGACTCTCAATCCTTCACAAGGTATTACCATGACCCCAACAATCCCAACTCCTTGCCCAATAATAGAATTTACAGTATTTATTTTGACAAGGATGAAGTGCTGTGGGTGAGCACCGCCAATGGACTCGCCCGTTATCGGCCCCTGACAGATGATTTTATTTCCTATAGAATTCCCGAATCAATGATGCGCACCAACCGCGTTTTTACCAACCAGTTTTTTACTGCAAATAGCGACACATCAGGAAAGCTGTGGATAGGCACACGAGGTGGCGGCCTGGTGAAATTTAATCCAAAAACAGAAGAATTTGAAATCATCACGCAGATTGATGGGTTGCCAAATAATGTGGTGTATGCTGCCACACCCGATAGCGATGGCAATTTCTGGATCATCACCAATTGGGGGCTTTCAAAATACATCCCATCAGAAACTGGTTTTATCAATTATGATGTTACGGATGGCATCCAAAGCAATGAGTTCAACCTGAACGCCATGATGATGACCTCAAAGGGACAAATATTTTTGGGCGGCATGAACGGGTTCAACACCTTTTTCCCTGGATCAATAAAAGCCAATACCCAGCCACCACCGGTAAGGATTACAGCCTTTAAGAAATTCAACATCGTTCAGCCTGTGGTTCCCAAAAGTGGTGATACCATCCGGCTCAACTACAACGACAACTTCTTCACTTTTGAGTTTACTGCCCTGGACTATACCAACCCCAGTAAAAACAAGTTTAGGTTTATGCTCCAGAATTATGATGCCGATTGGGTGGAGCGTGGGGCCGACAAGCGATTTGCCGAATATGCCAACATCAAACCGGGCACGTACCAGTTCAGGGTGATGGCAGCCAATAGCGATGGATTCTGGAACGAAGAAGGTGCAAGCCTAACCATTGTTATACGCCCACCTTGGTATGCCACCTATTTATTTCGGATTTCAGCACTGCTGCTCCTTATAATATTGACCTACTCTTTCATCCGGATGCGTGTGCGCGCCATCAACCGCAAACATGAGGTGGAAAAAAACTATCTCGCCTTTGAAAAACAACTGTTTGAATTGGAACAAAAAGCCTTGCAGCTGCAGATGAACCCCCACTTCATGTTCAATTCGTTGAACAGTATTCAAAGTTTTGTAATAAAAAACGATACCGACAATGCCATTCGTTACCTGTCGAAATTTTCGCAACTGATGCGGCGTACTTTGGCCAATTCGCGCGAAAGCATGATTTCGCTGCAAGACGAAATACAAGCACTGACACTCTATCTCGAAATTGAAAAACTGCGCTTTGATGAGAAGTTCGAGTATAAGATCACACTCGATCCCGCTATAGATGAGAGTTTTATCGAAATTCCCCCGATGATACTACAGCCTTATGTGGAAAATGCCATCATACATGGATTGATGCACAGCCCGCAAAAAGGGCATCTGAACATCAACATCAGCCTGAACGAAGAAACGATAATTTGTTCCATTGAAGATGACGGCATTGGCCGCGAAAAAGCCGCTGAAATCAAAAAGGCCTCTGGGATTGAACGCAAATCGCGGGGCATGCTGATAACCAAGGAACGACTCGAAATACTCAACCAATACTCCAAAGACCATTACACAGTGAATGTTGTGGACCTGGTCGATGCAAATGGAAAAGCAGCCGGCACGCGTGTGGAGGTGACTATTCTGTATAAAGAGTTGTGAGTTGATTTAAACAAAAGCCTGCATGGCAGCACTGGCAGACTTTTTTAGCCAACTGTTGCAGCGCAGTTTAGGTGTATCAAAATAGAATGTTTAAAAAAATAAGTTCTCAAAATGATAAGATGTGTAATTGTTGAAGACGAAATAAAATCGCGCGAAACATTAAAGGGTTTACTCGAACGCTTTTGTCCCGAAGTGCTGGTAAGTGCTGAGGCCGACGGCTATATATCAGGCAAAAAAGCCATTGAAGAGCACAAACCTGATATGGTTTTTCTGGATATTGAAATGCCCGATGGCAGTGGGTTCAAATTGCTGCAAAGCCTCGACAGCATTGACTTCGAGTTGGTGTTTACCACAGCCTATGAGCAATTTGCCATCAAAGCCATACGCTATTCCGCCCTTGATTATCTGCTCAAGCCCATATCGCCCGATGAACTGATAGCAGCAGTTGAAAAAGTAAAGCAACAAAAGATCAAAAAAAACAACCTCAAAAACATACAGGTATTGCTAAGCAATATGAAACCGGGAGCTTTGGAATCGAAAAAGATAATCCTTAACACCGCCGAGAAAATCCATGTGGTTGAAATTGACAATATCTTGCGTTGCGAATCGGACAATTACTACACACATTTCTATTTTGATGGTGGCGGACACCTGCTTATCAGCAAAACCCTCAAAGAGGTGGAAAGCCTGCTCGAAGGCAACAATTTTATCCGTCCACACAAGTCGCACCTGATCAATATCCGCTTTATCCGCAATTTTAGCCGCGACAACGGTGGTATCATCACCCTAAGCGACGAAACGAAAATACCCGTTTCGCGCAGGAAAAGGGAAAAAATTCTCGAGATTATCAACAATCTGTAAATGTGTATTTTACCGTTGATATTTATATATTTACACTTCCCGTTTACTTGCCAGAACTTACCGTTATCTTGATTTTTAACATTTTTTTTAATTTTATTACTAATTTAGCCCCTGAATCAGCTACCTAGAAAACCAACACCATGGAAGACTATATTTATATTTTAATCGGCTTATTGTGGATTGTTTTCTCAGTAATCAAAGCAAACAAAAAAGCGAAGCGGCCTGTTGAAGAAATTGACGATGAGTATGAATACGAAGAAAGTCCGGCACAGGAACGCACCACCTTTGATGAACTCCTGGAAGAATTTTTAGGCGAAAAAGCCATAGAACGAAAAGAAAGCCCCAGGCCTGTGCCACCCATAATCGGGAATGAGGCAGACACATTTACCCCTGAAATTGAAAAATACGAAGATAGTCTGGGAGGATCAGGTCAGGATATAGCCAATGCTGGTCAGGACATAGCCTATATGGGCGAACCCATTTATGAACTGGACGGAACAGAGGATGCCATGTTCATAGAGGATGCAGAAAGCAAAGATGGAATGTATTATAACCAACCAGCACATGTTTTAAACGTGAAGAAAGATTTCGATTTGCGAAAGGCAATTATTTACAGTATAATTATAGATCGGCCTTATGCTTAAAGAATTGATAAGATTGTGTTATTTTTTTATAAGTAATGAAGGGTTTTTTTTGGATGGTAAAATGATTTGTTGTTATCTTTACCGGCTTTTAACGCACAAAGAGTAGTAGAACATAAATTTACATGGTATGTTAAGAAATTTACTATTTACCTTGAGTATTATTCTAATGTCGAGCACATTAGCATTTGCACAACAAGGAAGACTAAGAGGGAAAGTTTATGAAAAGGGCAGCCGCGAACCCATCGCATTTGCTAATATTGTTGTAGAAGTTGGTGGTTCCGTCGTTGGCGGTGCTACTTCCAATTTCGATGGCGAGTACGACATAAACCCGATACCTCCAGGTCGTTACGACCTCAAAGCCACATTCGTAGGCTACCAGCCAGTGCACATCACCAATGTGCAGATTACCGGTAACCAAATCACTTTTTACGATATCCAGATGGATGGAGGGTCCATTGATTTGGAAACCGTGGAGATTATCGAATACAAAATTCCACTGATTTCTAAGGACCAGACAACCAGTGGCGCGTCAATCACTGCGGAAGAAATTTCCAAAATGCCGAACCGCTCGGCTGATGCCGTGGCAGCCACCGTTGGTGGTGTGTTCTCAGCTGATGGTGAGCGGGGCAACGTGCGTGGTGCCCGTTCAGATGCAACAGCCGTCTATATTGATGGTGTGCGCGTAATTGGTTCGAGCCAGTTGCCACAATCAGCCATCGAGCAAGTGGACGTTATCCTTGGTGGTACGCCCGCCATGTATGGTGATGCCACAGGCGGTATCATCAGCGTTACCACCAGGGGGCCATCCCGCCATTTTGGTGCCGGCGTTGAATTCGAAACATCTGAATTTCTTGATGCGTATGGACACAACAGGCTGGGTTTTAACCTACAGGGACCGCTGATTAACAGCAAATCAAAAAACGTTGCCTTGCTTGGATTCTTTATCGCAGGCGACATTGGCTACAACCGCGATGGCGTAATCAGTTCAACCGGTTATTACAAAGCCAAGGACGATGTATTGGCCAATCTTGAAGCCAATCCATTGCGCCCCACCGGAACAGGTTTTGGCACCTACCTCAATGCCGAGTTCCTGCGTCTGGGCGACCTTGAAAAAACACGACGTTCGTTGAATACAGAACGTTACAATGTGAGCCTTTCAGGAAATATCAATGTGCGTACCACCGAAACTGTGAACCTTACCCTTGGTGGCTCCTTCAACAAGGCCGGTGGTAATTTCTTCAGCTATAGAGGCTCCTTGCTAAACTCTGATAAAAATACCGCCTACGACAACAATACATGGCGTGTTTATGGCCGCTTTACGCAACGCTTCCCCACAGCAGCCGAAAGCACCTCAACCATTAAAAACGTTTATTATTCCATTCAGGCCGACTATACCCGCCAATACAACAGCATTGGCGACCCCAACCATATGGATGATCTTTTCAGTTATGGTTATCTTGGTAAATTCTCAGCTTTCAAAACGCCCACCTTCGAATTGGGCAGCGATACTGTAAATGGCAAGTTCTATGAAGATGTGTGGTTGCTCAACTCCTGGGATTTCGACACCTTATGGACATGGTCACCACGCGACATAAACCCATTGGTAGCCAATTATACAAGCAGCTATTTCGATACCTACGAAGGACTGCCTGATGGCAATTTCCGCAACAGGGACCAGATTCTGCTCGGTGGCGGATTGATCAACGGCATGAGTCCTGCTGGAGTCTATAGTGGTCTATTTCAATCACCCGGAACAAATCAATCAGGCTATCAAATGATTGATAACGATCAGTTTAGTGTTAACTTTGCCGCTGCCATGAGCATTGGCAACCACGAAATCCGCATTGGTGCACAGTATGAACAACGCAACAACCGTTCACTTGCCTATGCCCCTACAGGATTGTGGGGTTTGATGCGCGGTTTGACCAATTTCCATATTATTGAGCTCGATAAGGACAATCCGTTTACCGTTTCCTACGATGGTTTTGTTGACACCATCATGTATTATCGCCGTTATGACGAATTGTCGCAACGCACCTTCGACCGCAACCTGCGCGATCGCTTGGGTCTGGCAGTTGATGGTGTTGATTTTATCTCGATCGACTCCTATGATTATAACAACAACACCATCGAGTACTTTGATAAAGATGGTATGAAGCATACCATCCAGCTTGATGAAAATATTTTTGATATCGGCATGTTCAGTGCTGATGAATTACTCAATGATGGCAATTACTACGCCACCTATTCCGGTTACGACTACAAGGGAAACCGACTTGAAAACAAACCCAGTTTTGAAGACTTTTTCAATGCACAGGACGAAAACGGACAATATACCCGTCCGATCGGGTCGTTCCAACCGATCTACATAGCAGGGTATATCCAGGACAAATTTGCCTTCCGCGACCTCATCTTTAATATAGGTCTGCGCGTTGACCGTTTCGACGCCAACCAAAAGGTACTCAAAGACCCATACCTGCTGTTTAATGCCCGTACTGTCGGCGAAATCACACAGGTGGGTGTTAATCCAGTGACGCATCCTGGTAATATTGGCGATGATTATATTGTATATTTTGACCGGGTAAACGATCCAACCCGTGTGGTTGGTTATCGTAACGAAGGAGTTTGGTTCAATGCCAATGGCGCTGAGATACAAGACCCAAGCACTTTGGATGTTGGATCAGGCATTTCTCCGGCGCTGGTAAATCCTGACCAACAAAGGGTTGACATCAACTCCTTTGAGGATTACAACCCCCAGATCAGCGTAATGCCACGTATTTCGTTCTCTTTCCCCATCTCTGATGAGGCCCTGTTTTTTGCACACTATGATGTGTTGACCCAAAGGCCTACCAGCAATCTGTTCTCCAATCCGGCTACCTATTATTTCTTTGAAAATATTGGCTCCATAATCAACAACCCCTCCTTGAAGCCTTCACAAACAATTGACTATGAGCTTGGATTTGTTCAAAAACTGACAAACAGTTCATCCATTACCTTTACCAGCTTTTACCGTGAAATGCGGAATATGATTCAGATTTTCCGTTTCACCGGTGCTTACCCGCGCGACTACACTTCCTTTAGCAACCTCGACTTTGGTACTGTTAAAGGGTTGACAATGGAGTATGACCTGCGCAGGACCAACAACGCACGCATCCGTGCCAGCTACACCTTGCAGTTTGCCAATGCCACCGGTGCCACTACCACAACAGCCGCTTCGCTTGTTGCTGCCGGATTGCCCAACCTGCGTTCAACCATTCCCATGCCCTGGGATCGCAGGCACCAGTTCAACCTGCTGTTTGATTATCGTTACGGCTCGGGACGCGAATACAACGGTCCCCGTATAAACCGCGACAAAAAGGACAAAGCACCATTTGAAGTACTTCAGAATACAGGTTTCTCACTTACCGTATTGGGCGGTTCTGGAACACCTTATACAGCTGCTCGAAACGTAACATCACCTCTTACAGGTGGAAACAACCTGCTCAGAGGCTCTTACTTTGGGTCGAGATTGCCCTGGCAGTTCAGGCTCGATTTGCGCGTTGACAGGGATATCGACTTCAAACTCAAACGCAAAGACGGCGAGGCACGCAATACCTATATGAATGTTTACCTGCAAGTGCTCAACCTGCTCGATACCCGCAATGTGATGGACGT
Source organism: Bacteroidales bacterium (assembly GCA_018400955.1). Lineage (GTDB taxonomy): Bacteria > Bacteroidota > Bacteroidia > Bacteroidales > F082 > CALAZZ01. Next base: position 10,028 of record JAGYLH010000028.1, on the reverse strand, counting down.
GTATCCGGCCACCGGTAACCCCGATGATGATGGATTCCTCTCAGCACCTGAATGGCAACGCCAGATTCTTTCACAAACCGAACCACAAGCATTCAGAGAGTTGTATGGCATTTTTGTTAACGATCCAAGTAACTACAGCGCCCCGCGTCAAATCCGTCTTGGTCTGATTTTCAACTTCTAATTTTGGCGCTTAATACACGGAAAACAATTGTAAAATGAAAAAAATCCCTGTAAAAATGAATAATTTTATCCGAACGCTGCTTGCAGCATCATTTTTATTGCTCATTGTTGATCAGGCACAGGCCGAAAGGTACAAATATGACGTACCAGGCAAATCCTATGAGCTAAAAGCCACTGCCGCCGGATGTTCGCCTTCATCATCTTTTGAATGGCTCGACATCAACAATGTACGCGCCCGCATCAATGCCGGGGGCGATATGTGGTGGGACCTCCCCGGTGGAACAGGTGCTAAGTATTACATCCCAAAAAACGGTACTGCTACCTCCATGTTTAGCGGGGCCCTTTGGATTGGTGGCCTCGACATCAACAACCAGCTGAAGCTGGCAGCCCAACGATACCGTCAGGTAGGAATTGACTTCTGGACAGGGCCGCTCACCATTGATGGCACCGCTGCTATTGATGAGCAAACCTGTGCCCAATTTGATAAACAGTGGAAAATGACACGTGCCATTGTGGACGAATTCCTGGCCAATACCGATCCCGAAACAGGGGCATTTATTCCAAGTGAGGAATATACCATTCCCTCCGAGATGCTGGAATGGCCTGCCCATGGCGATGTGGCAAAAAACCAAAGCTTTTACCTGGCCCCTTTTTATGATGTTGATGGCGACGGTGAATACAACCCCACAGCCGGCGATTATCCCTATTACGATCTCGACAACAGCCTTTGCAACACCAAAACACCTACCATGGACGAATCCATCGAGGGTGCCATTTGGGGCTCTGTGCTCGCTGACCAGGTAATCAAAGGTGACCAAACCATCTGGTGGGTTTTTAATGATAAAGGAAATGTGAAAACCGAAACCGGTGGTGCTGCCGTTGGTATGGAAATCAGGGCGCAGGCTTTTGCCTTTGCTACCAATGATGAGGTTAACAACATGACCTTCTATAGCTACGAAATCATCAACCGCTCCACTTTCGAACTAACCCAAACATACTTCTCCCTTTGGGTTGACCCGGATTTGGGAAAAGCAGATGACGATTTTACCGGTTGTGATATTGGTCGCGGTTTGGGCTATGTTTACAATGGAACCGCCATTGACGGTAGTGGCGAACCCGAATCCTATGGTGCACAGCCACCAGCCATCGGTGTTGACTTTTTTCAGGGCCCCTATATGGATGCCAACGGATTGGACAACCCCAAATTCGATGCCAATGGCAATCAATTGTGTGATGAAAGCATCAATGGTGTAAACTTCGGAAACGGGATTATTGATGACGAACGTTTTGGTATGCGCAGGTTTATCTACCACAACAACTCAGGTGGTGAACTGGGCGACCCACAGACAGCTCCACAATATTACAACTACCTCCGTGGCAGGTGGAAAAACGGACGCCCCATGGAATATGGTGGAAATGCTTTTCCTGGTGGCCCCGGAACTGTTGGCCCACAAACGGATTTTATGTTTCCCGGAAGTACTGACCCCTGCAACTGGGGTACCGGTGGTCAGCCACCAAACCCACCCTTTGATCAACCTGACGTAATTTGGACGGAAGAATTTGCTGACAATGGTAGCCCCAACCCTCCTGGCGACCGCCGCTTTATGCAATCAGCCGGGCCCTTTACCCTTAAGCCCGGTGCTGTAAACTATATTACTGTTGGTATTCCATGGGCCCGCGCCATCTCAGGCGGCCCTTATGCCTCTGTTGAACTGTTGCGCAGGGTGGACGACAAGGCCCAGTCCCTCTTCGAAAACTGCTTTAAAGTAATCGATGGCCCCAATGCCCCTGACCTTTCCTTCCAGGAACTCGACAGGGAATTAATCGTTTACATATCAAATTCACCTACTTCGAACAACTATAAAGAGCAATATACTGAGTTTGATCCCAATATTCCAACTGAATTTGGTGACACAACCTACGTTTTCGAAGGCTATCAGATATTCCAACTCAGGGATGCCTCTGTAGGTGTTGAAAGTATTCACGATCCTGACCAGGTGCGCCTTGTTGCCCAGTTCGATGTAAAGAATGGTGTAAGCAGGATTATCAACCATTATCTGGATGAAAATCTTGGTTTCAATGTTCCTGTTTTGGAAGTAGATGGTGGCGATAATGGTATCAATCATTCCTTCCGCCTCACGCAGGATGCTTTTGCAACTGGTGATGTGCGTTTGGTGAATCACAAGCAATATTACTTTATGGCACTGGCTTATGCTTACAATGAATTTAAGCCTTATGGCGAAAATGTAAATGATCTTGATGGTCAAAAACTATCCTATCTTGCTGGCCGTAGAAATATTCAAACCTACACAGCTATTCCAGCCAAAACAATCAACGGATTGGTAACTCGCGCTGAATTTGGCGACCAACCTCAGATAACACGTCTGGCTGGTCATGGAAATGGTGGCATGGTAATTGACCTGACACAGGAAACTATTGAAGAAATTTTGAGCAAACCACCGGCAGGCCCCGACACCCGTTTTGGCGATCCGGATTATCCAATTGCATACAATGCTACCTATCAGGCCGGCCGTGGCCCAATCAACGTGAAAGTTATTGACCCGTTGAATGTGGTAGGTGCTGACTATGAGTTGTGGTTTGACACACTTCGCCGCGTGAAAACTTATAATGTTACGGGTGAAATTGCAGTCTTTGGAGATACAAGCCATAAAGAAGTGGGCAATTGGTATCTAAAGGACCTTGCAACAGACGAAATATTTAAATCAGATACCACCATCATTGCCAATGACGAGCAATTATTCCTCGACCGTGGTATTTCAATTCAAATTAATCAGCCTTACAAAGTTGGGCCGATTCCTGTTGGAACTGATGGAAACCCCAGCAGTCCTTCGACTTTGCGTGCAGTTCTTGCAACAAACAATGGACTACTTGAATCGAATCTGATTTATGCTGACAGTTCACGCAGGTGGCTCACCGGCATCCAGGATGTAGATATTCCCGGTATTGCCCTGAACTGGATTCGTTCAGGCATTAATAAGGATCAGGAAAATAGTAACTTCAGCGATTGGAATATGCCAGGTGGAGACAATGCGTGGGATCCTGATGCTGCTTTTGAAACAGTTCTTAATGGCACATGGGCACCTTATGCTATGACAGCCTGGTCCGGGCAAAGTTTTACAGGTGACCCGGGTCCGGCTTTCAATGTTAACAGCAAGTCCGCCGTTAAATTTAGCAGATTGGCCAGTATTGATATTGTACTTACACCAGATAAGTCGAAATGGACAAGAAGTCCTGTAATTGAAATGGGACTTTTCAACGAGCTAAACGAAGGAGGAGCCCGTAATTTTACGCTCCGCAAGGCACCTTCAGTAGATAAGGATGGCAATCCGGCAACATCGATGACCATGCCGGCCAGTGATAGTCCTGACGATCCAAACTATATTGGAAGCTATGGTATGGGCTGGTTTCCCGGGTATGCCATTAATGTGGAAACAGGTGAGCGCCTCAATATTGTTTTCGGCGAAAATTCATTCCTTTCCGGACAAAATGGCCGCGATATGCTGTTCAATCCAACTGCAAGGGATTTAACTTTAGACCAATTTTCTGATCCTAATGTGGTTTCACCTATTGATGGAAGCCCACGTTTTGGGGGTATGCACTATGTTTACATCATGGGACATGACGAAACACCCGCTTCTAATTTACCCGATACGCTTCAATTTAAGTCACCGGCCTATGATGCAGGTCGATATGCACACCAATACCTGCGCTATTTAGATGGCCCTCTTTATCAAGTGCTCGGTACTTTGTTCTTCCAGGACATGATGTGGGTGGGTATGCCAATGGCTGTAAAAGGTGAGGAATGGTTGTCCAACGACGCCCATGTACGCATACGCATGGCCAAGCCCTATACAAGAAACTATTCAGCCATGCCACTTGACACTGTTCATCCGGGTATGGATTTGAATAACTTCTATCCTATGTTTGCTTTTTCGACCAAAGGAATGGAAAGTGAAAAACAGAATGCGGAAAAACTGGAAAGCGACCTGGACCTGATCAATGTGGTACCCAATCCTTATTATGCCTATTCGTCATACGAACGCAATGCCCTCGACAACAGGGTGAAAATTACGAACTTACCCGAAAAATGTGTGGTTACCATTTACAATATGAGCGGAACTAAAGTACGCCAGTTTAGTAAAGACCAAGCACTGACCTCCGTTGATTGGGACCTCAAAAACTTTGCAGGTGTGCCCATTGCCAGTGGCATTTACCTGATACATGTAAAAGCGCCCGAAGGTGAACGCATTATCAAATGGTTTGGAACCATGCGTCCGATTGACCTAAATACCTTCTAAATAATACCAAAGTGAATTATCAAAAACCATGATCATGAACAATTTTTATAGATATTTCATCATTGCAAGCCTGACATTTTTAATGCTAACCCCACAAGAGATGCTTGCAGGTAATAAGGACAGGTCTGGACAGGCTGGTGCTTCCGAACTACTAATTAACCCCTGGGCGCGAAGTACCGGATGGGGCAATGCCGGCATGGCGCAGATAAGAGGCCTCGAAGGAATCTGGAGCAATGTGGCAGGAACAGCCTTCACCAAAAAAACCGAATTGATTTTTGCCCATACCAATTGGCTGCAAGGCTCCGACATCAGTATTTATTCCTTTGGCTTTAGCCAGTCAATAAGCGAAGGGAGTGTACTCGGTCTTGCGGTTATGTCGATGAACTTTGGTGATATTCCGATCACAACCACGGATTACCCCGATGGCGGCTTGGGTAACTTTTCACCCAGCCTGCTCAATATCAGCATGTCGTATGCCAAAGCTTTTTCAAATAGTATTTATGCCGGTTTTGTTTTGAAAATCATTTCACAAAGCATTTCCGACATCAGTGCGCAAGGTGTTGGCCTGGATGCTGGTATTCAGTATGTTACCGGCCCCGAGGATAACATCCACTTTGGAATTACCCTCAAGAACATAGGGCCTACCATGAGCTTCTCGGGCGATGGCTTGTCGCTTCGGGTCATTCCTGATCAGGATGAAACCTTCACTTTAGAGCAACGTTCCGAAGCTTTCGAATTGCCCACACAGCTTGTAATTGGCACTGCCTACGACTTTAATTTTGCCAACGACTACAGGTTTACCCTGGCTGGATTGTTTACGTCTAACTCGTTTACAAAAGACCAAATCACCGTAGGTGCAGAGTTTAGTTTGAAGGATTATTTACTCCTCCGCACAGGCTACACTTACGAAGAAGGCATTTTGGATGATATTGAAACCGATCCCCGGACAAATGTAAGCAAAGGACTAAGTGCCGGCATCAGTGTTCAGGTTCCCCTGAACAAAGAAAGCGGTTCCATCTTTTCAGTAGATTATTCCTACCGAGATACCGATCATTTTGGTGGAAATCATTCAATCGGTGTTCGTTTGAGTTTCTAATGCTGTTGTATTTGTATTAAATATTTGTATCTTTGTACTTCTAAAAGGCCCTTAATCAGTTAAGGGTCTTTTTATACTTAAATCAAAAGGTAAAAACGACCAAAACTACTTTTTAAAAAGCTATACTGAGTACTAGATTGAATGGCCATTGCCTACTATTCATGGTAGAAGGCCAAAAAATAAAATCGGTATGGCTTTAATTATTCAATAACCCTCAAGCTTTTAGTGTTATGATGGAAACAAAATATTTTACGGAAGAAGGCTTGCAAAAGCTAAAAGACGAGCTTGCAGAATTAATCTCGAAAGAAAGGCCCTTGATATCACAAATGATAGCAGAAGCACGCGACAAAGGCGATCTTTCTGAAAATGCTGAATATGATGCAGCCAAAGATGCGCAAGCCATGCTCGAAATGAAAATTTCGAAGTTGCAGGATTTGGTTATTAGTGCTCGGGTGATTGATGAATCCAAAATGGATGTGTCGAAAGTATTGCTACTGTCAAAGGTGAAACTTAAAAACCTGAAGAACAATGCAGTGATGACTTATACCATCGTGCCCGAAAAAGAAGCCGACCTGAAAGCCGGGAAAATTTCCGTCAACTCCCCTATCGCGAAAGGATTGCTTGGCAAATCGGTTGGTGAAAAAGCCGAAATTGTCGTGCCCGCCGGTAAAATGGAATTCGAAATTGTAGAAGTAAGCCGTTAAAATATTTGACCATGGCCAGTATATTCACCAAAATTGTAAAGGGCGAAATTCCATGCTACAAACTGGCAGAGGATGAAAATTTTCTGGCATTTCTGGATATTAATCCATTGGCAAAAGGACATGCCCTTGTGATACCCAAAAAAGAAACAGATTATATTTTTGATGTGGCCGACGATGAGTTGGCCGGACTGATGGTATTTGCCAAAAAAGTGGCCAAAGCTATCGAAAAAGTGGTGCCCTGCAAGCGCATGGGCATTACCGTTATTGGGCTGGAAGTGCCGCATGCCCATGTGCACCTAATTCCTATCAACAGCCTGTATGATATGGATTTCAAGCAGCCCAAGCTTGAGTTGAAAGCAGAAGAATTCGTTACCCTCAGCGAAGAAATCCGAAAGCAGCTTTAGTTTTCAAACTCTTTTGCATGTTGAATAACGAATCCGCCAAAGACGGACAAGTTATCTAATGTTGAAGCTCGAATTAAAAGAAATTCAAGACCTGCCTGCCACGCAGTCAGGCAGGTTCGAGATTCATATTCTTTATTCGAGATTCCTTTTTTTTGGATTTATACGACTCCCATGGAGTCGGGTAAGCGGTTTTCTCGTTTTTCTATACATATTTGACTCCTACGGAGTCACTATCCTCAAATATACATGGCTTTTAATTGATGACATCCTCTTTTTTAATGATTCATAATCATCTGTTTGACTGAGCCCAATCCCAGAGGGATTGAATATTTATAAAAAATAAGCCCTTAATCCATCGACTCCAGCGGAGTCGTATTTTTACATTGCAACTGCTTTTCGCAGCGCATTCCCATGGATTGAACTCGCCTATACCAAAATTAGTAAGCCCGCTCGTTACGCCCTTCGATATAATTGATAAAGGATTTATTCACCACCTTATTGCCACCTGGAGTGGGGTAATCGCCTGTGAAATACCAATCGCCCGTATGGCCCGGGATGGCCTTGTGCAAATTTTCAATGCTCTGATAAATAATGCTAACCTTGGCATTTACATCACGCGAAGTAACCATACGGGCAATACGCTCCGAAATTTGCTCAGCTGTAAAAGGCTTGTAAATAGCTTTTACATGGTTTACCACCTCCTCTTTGGGCAGGTTTTCCTGGGCTTTGCACAAGCGATAAACCTCGTTGATAATATGTTCCTGCCTGGTTTCCTTCAGCAATGCGATGGTTGCCCTGAACGCAATAAAATCTGAAAGTTTTGCCATATCAATGCCATAGCAGTCGGGGTAGCGTATCTGAGGGGCCGAAGAGGCGATAACGATATTTTTGGGGTTCAGATGGTCCAGAATGCGTATGATGCTGTTGCGTAGTGTGGTACCTCGCACAATACTGTCGTCCAACACCACCAGGCTGTCCACGTCTTTTTTTACCACGCCATAAGTTACATCATAAATATGTGCTACCAAATCATCGCGCTGGTTATCCTGGGTGATAAAAGTACGGAGTTTCATATCCTTTACGGCAATGTCCTCCACACGCAGACGTATCGAAAAAATCTCATCCAGCTTTTCTTCTGTCAGGCTGTCGCCACACGCCAGAATACGGTTTTTCTTCACCTGAAGACAGTAATTATTGAGTTCCTGCACCATCCCCCTGAAAGCTACGGAAGCCGTATTGGGGATATAGGAAAACACGGTGTCCTCAAGATTGTAGTCGATTTCGCACAATACGAGAGGCGTGAGCAACTTGCCAAGCTCCTTACGCTCCTTATAAATTTCTGCATCCGTACCGCGACTGAAATAAATGCGTTCAAATGAGCAAGACCTGCGTGCAATAGGTGGCCGGCAAACCTTTTCCTCAAAGCTGCCATTTTTTTTGACAATCAGTGCATGTCCAGGTTTTACTTCACGAACAAGCGAACTTTCTACATCGAAAGCTGTTTGGATTGGTGGCCGTTCCGAAGCCGCAACAACAACCTCATCATCAGCATAATAATAGGCCGGTCGAATACCAGCCGGGTCTCTGAACACAAAAGCATCACCATGACCCATCATGCCGGTGATTACATAACCCCCATCCCAATGTTCCGAACTTTCTTCCAGTATGCGCTCTACATCCATATGCTTGCCAATCTCCATACTGATTTCCTGCTTGGTCAGCCCTTTGGTCTTGAATTGCTGATACAAGCGCTCATTTTCCATATCCAGGAAATGGCCAATCTTTTCCAAAACCGTCACCGTGTCGGAGGTTTCCACCGGGTATTGGCCCAACTCAACCAGCTTGTTGAAGAGCTCGTCCACATTGGTCATATTGAAGTTGCCGGCCAAAATCAGGGTGCGGGTCATCCAGTTATTGGCCCTGACAAATGGATGAAGGTTCAGTACACTATTCTGCCCAAAGGTACCATAACGCAAATGTCCCATGAAAAGCTCACCTGTAAAATCCACATGCTGCTTAAGCCATTGCACATCGCGCAATCTGTCGGGCGTTCGTTCCTGAATACCCTGCAACCCATCATAAACCTGGCTGAAAATATCCTTGATGGGCGTGGCTGCATTGGAACGAATCCTGCTGATATACCTGCTTCCGGGAGGCAGGTCAAACTTTATGCCGGCTATACCGGCACCATCCTGACCCCGGTTGTGCTGTTTCTGCATCAATAAATGCAGCTTCTGCAAACCATAAAAAGCTGAGCCGTATTTGGCCAGGTAAAACTCAAGTGGTTTGAGCAGCCTTACCATGGCCACACCGCATTCGTGTTTGATTTGTTCGCTCATCGTTCAGGGAATCGGATATTAATTACATTTGTTTTTCATTAACAAGCTGCAAATTTAAACATAATTCCCATGATCGAAATAAGGGCTGCCAAAGCAGAGGATTCTGACTTAATCGTTGATTTTCAGTTGAAAATGGCATATGAAACCGAAAAGATAAATTTAGACCCGGATACTCTGAAGCAAGGCGTGAAAGCAGTGTTCGGGCAAAGCAACAAAGGCCGCTACTTCATCGCCGAAATGGATGGGGAGGCTTGTGCCTCATTGATGATTACTTATGAATGGAGCGACTGGCGCAACCGAAACATCTGGTGGATTCAGTCGGTTTACGTAAAACCTGAAGCAAGGCGCAGAGGGATTTATGCCGCCATGTATGCACACATTCAAACGCTGGTTACAGCTGATCCTTCTGTTGGAGGCATCCGCCTTTATGTGGACAAAACAAACACCCCCGCTCAACACACTTACAGTAAAATGGGCATGAATGGTGATCATTATCAGGTGTTTGAATGGATGAAAGATTTTTAATCACAGTATAAAACAACAATTATGAATTTATTAGCTAAGACAGTTTTTCTATTATTTATCGGTTTGGCCTATTCCCAGACCATATTTGCCCAACAAATGCCCGACCAGCTTATACTTCAATTTGAAAAAGCAATCAATAATATCGAAGATGAAGTAATTGCCTGGCGTCGCGATTTTCATCAAAACCCCGAGTTGAGCAATCAGGAATTTCGTACAGCTGCCATTGTAGCTGCTCATTTGCAAGCACTTGGTCTAGAGGTTCAAACCGGTATAGCCGGAACTGGCGTTGTGGGTTTGTTAAAAGGTGGCAAACCGGGAGGCGTAATTGCACTACGCGCCGATATGGATGCTTTGCCCATCACCGAAGAACTTGATCTGCCCTTTGCCTCAAAAGTAAAAGCAATGTTTAACGGAAAGGAAGTGGGCGTGATGCATGCCTGCGGCCATGATGTGCACACATC
>JAGYLH010000027.1 GCA_018400955.1 Bacteroidales bacterium | reverse complement strand
GTTGCAGGAAGTTGAGCAGTGGATGACTAAACACAACTTCAGCAGCACAGACCAATTCATTGGCCGTATGAGTGTTAAGGAAGCCGATAATCCTGCTGCCTACGAAAGGGTGCAGTTTATGAAACATTTTAGTGGCATTGAATAGCCATAATCATAAAAAGAGACTGGCTGGTATTTTGCAGCATCCAATTCGAATTGGTGCAAACAATGAACACGATAAATTCACTTGCTTAACTTGCGAAATGATTTTAAGCGAATCAACCGGCCAATCTTGCAGGTTTGCGCTTTTTCTTTAAATTTGCCCCTTTGCCCTTTTTCAAAATGGGCTTTTTTTATTATAAATGAATGATTCAGAACATGATATATTTAATTCAACAAAAAGAGATATGAAACTTTTCCTGCGCTACTCCCTGTCGTTTTTTTTACTTTTTTCACTCAATCAAATACAAATTCAGGCTTGTACCAATTACCTGGTTACCAAAGGGGCATCGGTTGATGGTTCTACGATGATTACCTATGCCGCCGACTCACACATCCGTTATGGTGAGTTATATTACAGCCCTGCCGCCGATTGGCCCGAAGGTAGCATGGTAACGATTTACAGCAGAGGTACTGCCAAACCACTCGGGCAGATCCCACAAGTGCCACACACCTACCAAACGGTTGGTTTTATGAACGAGCACCAGGTATCCATTGGCGAATCCACTTTTGGTGGCAGGTCGGAACTTGTTGACACCACTGGAATCATGAGCTATGCCGGGTTGATGTTTATGGCGACACAGCGTGCCAAAACGGCCCGTGAGGCTATTAGGGTTATTGCAGAGCTGATGGATGCCCACGGCTATGCCAGTTCAGGTGAATCCTTCTCTATAGGCGACCCCCATGAGGTTTGGATTATGGAACTTATCGGAAAAGGTACCGATATGCGATACGATCGCAAAAGCAAAAAATATGTGAACGCTAATAAAGGCGCTGTATGGGTGGCCATGCGTATTCCGGATGGCTATATTTCTGCCCATGCCAACCACGCCCGCATTATGGGATTTCCGCTCGAAGATGGCAAAAAGAGCATCAGTTCCAAAAAATTGGATAAAATTTCTGACCCGGATATCGAGGTGGTTTATGCCCATGATGTTATCAGTTTTGCCCGTGAAAAGGGCTATTTTGACGGAGCTGATGCCGATTTTAGCTTTAGCGATGTTTACGCCCCCCTCGATTTTGGCGCTGCCCGCTTTTGCGAACTGCGTGTCTGGAGCATGTTCAATCATGTGAGTTCAGGAATGGATACATATTGGGATTATGCCACCGGCAAAACGAAAGATAACCGTATGCCCTTATGGATCAAACCTGAGCGTAAAATCAGCCCACAGGATTTGATGGCTTTCAAACGCGATTACCTGCAAGGTACCGAACTGGATATGTCGCAGGATATTGGTGCCGGGCCATACGGTTTACCTTATCGTTGGCGCCCCCTTACTTTTGATTATAACGGACAGGAGTATTTTAACGAAAGGGTAACTGCAACGCAGCAAACAGGCTTTTCCTATATAGCCCAGATGCGCAGCTGGTTGCCGGGGCCTATTGGGGGCATCAAGTGGTTTAGTGTTGATGATGCCGGAAGTGCTGTATATGTGCCTTTTTATGCGGGTATCAAACGTGTTCCCCAATCGTGGGCCGAAGGTTATGGCGATATACTTACTTATAAGGACAATGCGGCTTTCTGGGTTTTCAACAGGGTAGCGCATTTTGCTTACCTCTTTTATGACAGGGTGATGCCCGACCTGCGAGCTGTTCAAAACGAACTCGAAAACAGGTCCATTCAAACCATACCGGCCATTGATGCCGCGGCCATGGTACTATGGGAAACAGATCAAGATTTGGCCCTCGATTTTATTACCGACTTTTCTTGCAATACAGGCAATCAGGCCATTGAAAGATGGCAAGAACTGGGTGAATTTCTTCTTGTTAAATATTTGGACGGCAATATGAAACAAGAAAAAGACGGGGAATTTTTGCGCAATCCTTATGGTTATCCGTTGCCACCAAAATTTCCGGGCTATCCCGATAGTTGGAAAAAACAAGTGATTGATGAAACCAATGACCGTTTTATTTACCCTAACTAAAATATTATAAATTCAATAACGCCACAAAAGATGGAAAAAGCTCCCGAAACCACTAATGAAAAGAGGCCTTTCTTTTTACGCATGCTCGACTATGTTGAAGTAATTGGCAACAGATTGCCTCATCCGGCCACATTGTTTGCCGGTTTGGCTTTTCTTGTTGTCATACTTTCCTGGTTGGCCCACCTGGCCGGTACTTCCGCAGCGCATCCCGTGGATGGCTATACCATCCATTCAAAAAACCTGCTAAGCAGCGAAGGCATCCGCTGGATATACGAAAATATTCTGCACAACTTCCTGCGTTTCCCTCCTTTGGGTTATGTATTGGTTGTTATGATTGGTATTGGTGTTGCTGAGGGTTCAGGTTTGTTTGCCACCATGATCAGGGCCCTGGTCTTGGGCGCGCCCAAACGCCTGATAACAGGTGCTATCGTATTGGCAGGTATCATTTCGCACCTTGCGGCTGAAGCCGGTTATGTAATCCTTATCCCATTGGGTGCCATGATTTTTCACGCCTTGGGACGACACCCCATGGCCGGTTTGGCTGCTGCTTTTGTTGGGGTTAGTGGTGGCTTTGGGGCAAGTTTTTTCATCGGCTCCATTGATCCAATCCTGGCTGGTATATCCGAATCGGCAGCCCAGATGATTATTCCCGATATGGTAGTTAACCCGGCAGTAAACTATTATTTTATGATTGTTTCCTGCTTTGTTGTGCTTGGTGTTGGCGTTTATGTTACCGAAAAAATAGTAGAACCGCGCCTGGGACCTTATCATGGTACAGCCGAACGTATGCCAATTGTACAACTTACCGATATGGAGCGCAAAGGCTTGCGCAATGCGGGTTGGGCTTTGCTGGTAACCTTAATTCTGCTGGCCATTTCGGTAATACCCGAAAATGGAATACTCCGTGATCCGGCTACCGGCGATGTGTTGCATTCACCTTTTTTCCGAGGTATTATAATAGGTATTCTATTGATGTTCTTTTTCCCCGGATTGGCCTATGGCATCACAGTTGGGACAATTAAAAACGATAAGGACGTTGCCGGCCATTTGAGCAAATCCATGAGCACCATGGGTAGTTACATTGTTTTGGTGTTTTTTGCTGCGCAATTTGTTTACTTTTTCAACTACAGCAATTTGGGGATTATATTTGCCATCAAAGGGGCTAACACCCTGCAAAGTATTGGTCTGACAGGCATTCCGCTTATTGTTGGATTCGTTATGCTTTCGGCATTTATCAATATGTTTATGGGCAGTGCTTCCGCCAAATGGGCCATTATGGCACCGGTGTTTATTCCCATGTTGATGCTTATTGACCCCCCATATCATCCGGGCTTAACCCAGGCGGCATTCCGCATAGGGGATTCATTTACCAACCTGATTACACCTATGATGAGCTATTTTGCCCTGATTGTCACTTTTGCCGAAAAGTATGACAAACGCTATGGCATCGGCACCATTATTTCAACCATGTTGCCCTATAGCATCTTTCTGGGTATTTTCTGGACGGCCTTGCTCGTCGTTTGGATGCTTCTAGGCCTGCCTTTGGGACCTGACGGGCCGATACATATTATTACGACACCTTAGTTGTTGAAAGCATAATGTTGAAGTATCTTTGTGTATAATCTTGTTAAAAAGCGATTCACCATTTGCACTGGTTAATTGAACTTGAATTATAAACAAAAGAAACGTATTAGGAAGCTTGCAGGTGACTTCGTCAATGAAAAAAAATAGTAATCAGGTAGGCCAAAAATGTAGGTTTCAATGAAAACAGAGCATTTTAAGCATTCACTGTTTTTGAAAATTGCCCTTATCCTTTTGGTGGGATTGGCATTTCGGGTTTTCGTAAGCTGCACACCGCCCCCGCCCATTACAATGGATTATAACATGGCCAAGGTGGTGGGGATTGATAATAGCGGCAGGTATATGCCTAGATTTAATAGCGTTGATACCATGTACTCTGATGCTGTGGCATTTAACCTGGTGTTGTACGACTCAGCTTTTCTTTATGATGTTTTTGTTGCCAACAATCCAAGGGGCTTTTTTGCCTTTTCCAAGGCTAATGCCCTTTCAATAGCAGAAAATTTTAAGCCTCTTAACAAGGTGGATCAATTGAAAATCAAAACCCTGTTTGATATTGACAGCGACATAAAAGCTGGTGATGATGTAACAGGCCTGATGCTCTATGCGGGGAGTGATTTCGACCTGTACAAAGGGTTGGATTATGCCATCTCCAAATTAAATGGCGAGCAATACGAACCGAGAGGAACTGTTCAGTTGGTGTTTACAAAACCGGTTCGCAACACTATGGCTGGTTTCAGGGTTGATATAACCCTCGACAATGGCAGGCAAATCATTTGTTTTTCAGAAACATTTACTATCATAACGCCTTGATTGATGAAACAATTGATTGCCTTCACGCTGTTATTGTTAAGCATAAGTGCATCAGCTCAAAACCCTGGGGCCGGCAACAAGGCATTCTCATTTACTTTTGGAGGTGCTAACCTCAAAGTAAAGCAATATGCTGTTGGCAACGATTTGGATTTTCTAAACTATATGGATGCTGAATCAGATTATTTTGTTGATTATGAAATTGTGAAAATTGGCTACAAATTCAAAATCGATACAAAAACCACTATGGATATCAGGCTATTGGTAATGAGCGATCTTTTGCCTGACAATTTTGATATAGCTGTTTATCACCAAATAAATAGGTTGATAAGTGTGGGTGCAGGAACCATGCTTTACAAAAACTACATCTCAAATTTTGAACGTTTTATATCAGACAAATATCCTGATTATTACCTCGTTGATGAAAATGAGAAACAATGGAAACAATATGACCTTGGCTTTTATCTTACGCCTGTTTTTATACCCATAAACACAGAAAACTTTTCAACAACCGTTAAATTTGATGTGGGATTGTCATCATTCCTGAGGAAAACTGACGTTTTTCCGCTAAAAAAGAAACTTTCTAACGAGCGACAACTCCACCATTATGCTACCAAAATGGCTTTTCAACCCTATATTAACCCAAAAATAGCTGCAAGTTTGATTATTTTTAGAGTCAAGAATACTTCTGTAGGTGTATTGGCGGGGTCAAGCTTTTTCTATGCGAAGCGGCGTGTCAATTACGAACGCACACTGCAAACATGGACAACAGATAATGAAGTTTCAGATTTGGTGAAAACGCCAAAACATTCGTTCAGCAGGTTAGAAATGGATTTGGGTTTGTTTGTGAAATGGTAAATGCCTTTTTTTTTCGTGTTGCCTGTGGCCCAGTTGAAAAGAATTTTATAGCCTGAAAAATTCATCTCGCGAAGACGCAAAGCGTTGAACAGAAATAAAATAGATATTAAACAAGCTTAAAACCAATAAAAAAATATTCCCATGATTTTCAAGTGAAAATGCTTATTCTTTGCGACTGCGGCTTGGCGAGAGATTTTGTGAGTTAATCAGGTAAGGTCGCGATGCATGATAGGACTGCACAATATGGTCCGTATGATTATTTTTATGCAGAAATCGCCTTTATGTGCATTGTTGTGCCTTTTGTAAGGTTTGATATGGAGCATTATGTTTAGTTTTGTAGTGTGTTTTTAATTTTTAGTAAATGATCAAATCACAGTTTACAATTTTGCTCACCGTCCTATTACTTTGCATGGGTGCCAATAAACTTCAGGCACAGGGTAGTATGCGCTATGGGGATGAGGATTTCCAAAGCAAATGGGTTTTGGCGGAGGTTTTGGAATGGGATTTTCCACTTATGGAAGCAGTATTCAGCTGTCGCCAACTATTGGTTACCGTTTAACACCTAAATTGGAAACAGGGGTCAGGTTGTTGTATAATTTTACAGCATCAAGCAATTTGGGATCAGATTGAATTCCCATAGCTATGGTGGCAGGCCTTATGTGAATTACGACATTTACCGGGGTTGTTTGCGCATGCAGAATATGAGCTTTTAAGTTTCGAAGGGTTTTTTATCAATAATGCCAGCCAGCAGATTGATAAGCTGGACAGGATCAACCTAAAGCGGTGTTTTTAGGTGGCGGCTACAGGCAATACTTTTCGGCAAATGCCTATGGTATATTTATGGTGCTTTACAATCTGAACGAATCCATCAATTCCCCCTATTCAAATCCGGTGTTCCGCATTGGATTCGGTTTTGGCCTATAGCCTTTAAAGACTGCCATCAAATTCTTGGTCAAATTTTTCCCAATCTACAGATTTATAAGCATCTGTTCCATAGTAGTGTATTACAGGCTCAAACCTGGCAGCAGGAAAAAAGCCGGGTACTACTGTGATGCCATTCATCATTTCATTCAGATAGACGACGGAGGGAAATGACATTTTGCCTTGCATCAGCGCTTTTGCCAGTTCATGGTATTGACGCTTTTGGCCCGGATTGTGGTTTACAAAACTCCTTCCCTTAAAGAAAAGGGTATCAGCACTTTCTGCATCAAACTTTATGGCATAAAAATGCTTGTTGATATAATCAATAATTGCCGGGTTGTTGAAGGTTTCGCGATCCATCTTCTTGCACCAGCCACACCATTCGGTAAACATATAAACGAGGATTTTTTTCTGCTCCGAGGCAAGTTTTGTTTCGGCTTGCTCCAGTGTAATCCAGTTTATTGATTCCTGGGCTATGTTTAGCTGCATGCCCGAAAAGAACAGGATCAGCAGCAATGCTATTTTATTCATCATATTTAATTATTTGTATGCCTGTCAATTTCACGTTTCATGTCTTTCTTTTTCAGCGATTCGCGCTTGTCGTAATGGTGTTTTCCTTTGGCCAGGGCAATTTCAACTTTAGCCAAACCTTTTTCATTGATAAACATAAGCACAGGAATGATGGCCAAACCTTTTTCGTTGAATTTTGTACGTAGTTTTTTCAATTCACGCGCGTTCAACAGCAGCTTGCGGTCGCGCTTGGGCTCATGGTTGTTGTGTGTGCCAAATTTATATTCGGCAATATGCATTTCCCTAATAAACAATTCATCCTGGTTGAAAACACAGAACGCTTCCGATAAGCTCGCCTTTCCCTGCCTGATCGATTTTATCTCGGTCCCGGTAAGGACAATGCCTGCAATGAATTTTTCCAGAAGGTAATATTCAAAGCTGGCTCTGCGGTTTTTTATGCGTACTTGCTCTTTCATTTGGGCTGCAAAGGTAATTGATTATGCGAAATGGTTCAATAGGGGATTGACAATACAAGTATTGCCATTTTCAGATCACCTTAAAAGGCAAGCCTGAAAATGGCAATAGCATAAGACTTTACTTGTCAGAAAAGCCAAACCCAACCTTTCTGTTTTAATTTAAACCTGTGTTTTACTTGGTGTCACCCAAAATAAGAGGCAGCCCATCTTTGTTGCCGATAACAACAACTTTTGTATTGGGCGACTTGGATAACTCCAACGTTGCTTCAATGCCTTTTTCGCGAAGAATCTGCTCGGTTATAGAGGCACTAAGAATTTTGTTGGCAATGGCTTTTCCTTCTGCATCAATGCGTTGGCGTTCAGCTTCCTGCAAAGCTTTGTCCAGTTTAAACTCGTACTCAAGGGCTTCCTGCTCTTGCTTGAGCTTGCTTTCGATAGCCGTTTTGATGGTAGGTGGCAGGGTGATTGAGCGGATCAGAATTTGGTTTATCTGCACATGCCTTTCGTCGAGCAGGGTACGGGTTTCATCAAATATTTCCACCTGGATAGCATCGCGTTTGCTTGAGTATATTTGCTCCGGTGTGTAACGTCCAACTACCGATCGGGCAGCCGAACGCAATGCGGGAATTATAATACGCCGTAAATATTCCTGTCCGATGGTGGCATGCAATTTGCCAATCTCATCGAATTTGGGTTGGTACCAGGCCGAAAAATCCACGCTGATTTCGAGTCCGTTGGAAGACAATACATTCATCTCTTCTGCAATTTCCTGCTGCCGTGTTTCGTAAACATACATTTTATTCCAGGGGGCTAAAAAGTGAAACCCTTCGCTGTAAGTTTGTTCGGTATCAATACCGCCGGCAAACAGTTTAAATAAAACCCCACCATGTCCACCGGGAATGGTGACTGTCATGCGGCTCCAGAAAATAATTACAACCAATACTGCGCCAATGATTATGGCAATAGGGAGGATTTTTTTAAAGTTTAATTCTTCATTCATTTTACTAAGTATTTATATGTTAGGTGTATAGTGTTTTGCTTTAATGGCCACAAATATAAGGCTTTATTCCAGCATGAGCAACCAAATCTTTTGCTTGTCTGCCGATTCAGCAAGCGTAAAGATGATGCTTCTGCCATCGGGCGACCAGTCGGGATGCTGAATGGCATTGCTGCTGCTGGCCAATAGCTGAACTTCTGTTCCATCGCGCCGGCTGATAAGTAATTGGTAAATGCCGTCCTTTTTCGTCACAAAAACAATTTTATAACCATTGGGCGACCAGGAAATATCCGACATATAGCTGTTGTTCGATGAGGGGTCGAATGCTGGTTTGCCATACCAATGGATTATATGACCATTTACCTGATTGTTACTTTCTGAGGTATGATAACTGATATAAGCGGCTTCTGGCGACCATTTTGGAAAATGACAATCCTTGTTATGAGAACTTATCTTGTTCAGGTTGTTGTAGATGAAGTCATAACTGTAAATATTCCATTTTTTTTCGTTGGACCCTTTTCCCGTAAAAATGAGTAAATTGGCCAGGGAATTAAACTGTCCGTTACGCGCCTCAATATTGCGATTGAAAAGCAGATGGCTCGTTGCGCTTTCTATGTTCAGGGCATAAAGCTGGCTTTTGCCGCTAATATCGGAATCATAAATAATCTGCTCACCATTTGGGTGCCATGACGGATGCCTGCTATTGGCTCGGTCAAATGTCAGTTGCCTTGTAGATTTTGTACCTAAATCCAACACAAATAGTTGTTCAAAACCACTACTTTCTGAAGAATAAACAATTTGTGAGCCATCGCTGGAAAAAGCAGGATGGGCAGCAAACTCTTCCGTGGAAGTTAACGGAATAGCTTCAAAATCAGTTTCTATTTGACCAAATAACAAATGCTGTGAGCAATAAATTATCAGGAAAAGCACAATCATTTTCATGGCGGCAAAGGTAGGGCTTTGGCTTTAGAAGTTTGATAGTTTACTGGCCATCTATAACGTGATTGTCCATTTTCTGCGATCGCCTTTTAGCTGATCTTTTTGGCACCTTCCACAATCTCACTCACTACTTCAGGGTCGAGCAAGGTGGTGGTGTCACCAAAGTTATCCATCTGACCTTCAGCTATCTTACGTAAGATGCGCCGCATAATCTTTCCTGATCTTGTTTTCGGCAATCCTTTTACAATCAATACTTTATCCGGGCGTGCAAAGGGGCCAATAATTTTGTTCACCGTCATCAAAACCGAGTGGCGGATGCCTTCTTCACCGCCCGTGCTGTAATCGGTGCAAACCACAAAGGCGTAAATTCCCTGACCTTTGATCGGGTGGGGGAAACCTACCACAGCCGACTCGTTCACCAGCGGGTGCTCGTTGATGGCGTTTTCAATTTCGGCAGTACCCATGCGGTGCCCCGAAACGTTGATTACATCGTCCACACGCCCCAGGATTCGGTAATAGCCATCTTCGTCCCTTTTTACACCATCCCCCGTAAAATACAGATCAGGGTAGGTGCTGAAATAAGTTTGCCTGAAGCGCTCGTGATCGCCCCAAATGGTTCGGGCCATGCCCGGCCAGGGAAACTTTATACACAAATTGCCTTCCACACTGTTACCATGCATCTCTTTGCCCTCAGGATCAACAATCAATGGCTGAATACCCATGAATGGCAGGGTGGCATAGGAAGGTTTGGTAGGGATTATTCCCGCCAACGGACTGATCATGATGCCGCCAGTTTCGGTTTGCCACCACGTATCAACAATGGGGCAGCGGTTTTTGCCAATGTGGTCGTGATACCAGTGCCAGGCCTCTTCGTTGATTGGTTCGCCTACTGTGCCCAACACCTTGAGCGATGCCAGGTTTTTGTTTTCAACCCATTCCATGCCCAGTGCCATCAGTGAGCGGATTGCAGTGGGGGCGGTGTAGAATTGATTGACTTTGTATTTGTCCACAATCTCCCAAAAACGTCCAGCATCAGGCCAGGTGGGAATGCCCTCGAACATCAGGGTGGTTGCCCCGCTCAGCAGCGGACCGTAAACCAGATAGCTGTGCCCGGTAATCCAGCCAATATCTGCCGAACAAAAATAGGTGTCGCCATCACCATATTGAAACACATTGCGGAAGGTGTAAGCCGTGTAAATCATATAGCCGGCGGTGGTGTGCACCAAACCTTTAGGTTTTCCTGTTGATCCACTGGTATAAAGGATAAATAGCGGGTCTTCGGCATCCATAATTTCTGCTTCATTTGTATCGTTCACTTCCTGCATCAGCTCGTGCCACCAATAATCGCGGCCTGCTTTCATAGGAATGTCGTCGCCAGTTCGTTTTAAAACGATTGCCTTTTCCACGCATTGACATTGATCCATGGCTTCGTCCGAAATCTGTTTTATGGGCGTGGTTTTAGTTCCCCTGAAGCCTCCGTCGGCAGTAATCAGTATTTTGGCACCAGCATCGGCAATGCGGTCGCCGAGGGATTGAGATGAAAAACCGGCAAAAACAATGGAATGGATTGCCCCAATGCGGGCGCATGCCAACATGGCTATAACAAGTTCAGGCACCATGGGCATGTATATTGCAATGCGGTCACCCTTTTGCACGCCTTGCTTAAGCAGCACATTTGAAAACTGTTTTACTTTGCTAAACAATTCATTATAAGTGAGTTTTACAAATTGCTCTTTGGGGTCGTTGGGTTCCCAGATAATGGCAGTTTGGTCCCCACGATGGAACATATGGCGTTCGAAAATATTCTCGGTAATATTCAGCTTGCCGTTGGCAAACCATTTGATTTCGGGTTTCTTGAAGTCCCATTCAAGTACTTGATCATACTTTTTGCGCCAGAAAAAGGTGTCGGCGATGTTTGCCCAAAAGCCCGTAGGATTGGCAAAACTCTTTTGATATTCAAAGATATAACCGCTTAATGTAGAAATTTTTGGTACCATAGAATCGTTTTTTTAGGTGATGTTTGGCCGGTAAATATAGAAAACAGTTTTGAATTACCGGAATACACGAATTATAGGCTGTATTTTTTTGATGTGCTTTAGATGTTATTAGATTGCTTTGTATCCGCTATAAGTATGCTTTTTGACCACATAGGCATGGGGGGCACATAGGTAGCCACATAGAAATTTATGGAACCAACCCTATGTGGTTTAAATAATTCTTCGTGGTTCAAATATTTTTTCGAAATGCCAGGTTTATCACCTGGTAATGAAATAATAAGGTGGAGAAACGAAATGGATCAGCCCCTCGCCGGCCTCACCTACGGCACATCCGGCATCCCCTCTCACTGGATCAGCAAACTGGTCCGCTCCAAGGACATCATCCGCTTGGCAAACGTTTTGAATAAAGCGATTAAAACCTGATACCATTAATCAAAAATAATGCACGATTAATGTGGAATAGCCTCCGCACGAACAAATCTTTTCCTATTTTTACAAGTCAATGCATCTTGCTGCATTTACCAGCAACATGAACAACCCGACGCACCATGACAACGAACCAAATCATTGCACATTTTCGTAAAACGGCTAAACCCTTCATCGCAATAGATTCCTTCTCCGATGAACGAGGCATATACGCCGTCTTTTTTATGGGCAACACCTTCGGTTTTGCTGATGGCATCTTCGTCAATCCAGGTCTGATCGCTAAATACAAACTTACTGCTGAAAAAATAATACAAGGTAATGCCATCCTTTCCTTTAACAAATCAAAAAACGAATGGGGCTGGAAAGCTTTTGAAATCAACTAACAAAACTGAAAAACCATTGATTAATGAATTTTCAATAATTAATTTAAATCATTACTATTAAAATCAGCAGTCTTAAACCACCAAAGCGATTTAACAATAAAATGCCCCTTAAACAAAACCCTATCATGACAAGATCAGAAGCCGAAGAAATATTACGCATAAAATTCGGTCTGTTTCATTTCTATGAAGAACAATGGGAGGCTATTAGCAGGCTGCTCAAAGGCGAACGCATCCTGATGATCCAACGCACAGGCTTTGGTAAATCATTGGTCTTTCAGTTTGCAGGAATGATGCTGCCGGGCACAACTGTTATATTTTCACCCCTCATTGCACTGATGCGCGAACAGGTGAATAAGCTAAAGCAATTAGGCTTGCCGGCTGCATACATCAATTCAACCCTTACGCCTGAAGAAAAAGCCGTTGTGATACGAAATGCCGAAAATGGCATGTACAAGCTGCTGTATATTGCCCCCGAAAGGCTGGAAGATGAGCAATGGCAAGAACTAGTGCAGCGTTTACGTCTGGGGATGGTTGTTGTTGACGAAGCGCATTGTATCTCAACATGGGGGCACGATTTCCGCCCATCATACCGCCGTATCGTCAATGTCGTTAAACAGCTGCAAAGCAATTTTCCTGTTTTGGCGTGTACAGCTACCGCCACCATTAAGGTCCAAAAAGATATCGAAGTCCAATTCGACAACTCTCGTCTTACTGTATTAAGAGGCAACCTGAGCAGGGAAAATTTCTCACTTAAACTGATCAACTGCAAAAACCAGGAAGATAAATTGGACGCTGTTTTACAAGTGGTGAACAAGGTTGATGGAACAGGTGTAATTTATTGCGGCACACAGTCCGAAACCGAAATTTACGCCAAATGGCTGGACTTTAACGGCCTAAAAGTAACCAATTACAATGCAGGCCTTGATGATGATACTAGAAAACGGGTCGAAATAGATTTTGTAAACGATGTTTACAAGTGCATCGTTTCAACCAATGCCTTGGGAATGGGCATGGACAAACCTAACCTGCGCTTTGTTATTCATACCCAAATTCCGGCATCCCCATTGCACTATTACCAGGAAATAGGGCGTGCCGGCAGAGATGGACTAAATACACAAATAATCTTGCTTTATGCTCCGGCAGATGATGAACTACCGCTAGCTTTTATTAAAAACAACAAGCCGGCAATAAAATACTATCATAAACTTGCTGACATCCTCAAACAAGAACCTTTGGGTTTATTTGGAGTTGTAAGGCGCATCAACTTAAAACAAACTGCTGTAAATGTTATTCTTGCCGACTTGATTGACCAAGGCATTGTCATAAAAAGAACAGTCGGCAAAAGCAGCTTGTATGAACTTAAGTTCAATGCACCTGCATTGCAAACAAAAGGATTTGAAGATTTGCGGGAAGCAAAACTCGGTGATTTTGAACAGATGAAAGCCTATATGAATACAAATGCCTGCCGGATGAGTTTCCTTCAGAACTACCTTGGCGACACTACCAAAAGCATTTGTGGAAAATGTGATGTTGATTTAGAAAAAAGATTAGTTGTTAACGCAAGTGCAGAAATACTGGAAAAAATAAATGCGTTTAGGGATAATTATTTTCCTGTGCTGGATGTAGAAACAAAAACCGGTATTTTGATGAATGGTGTTGCTGCTTCATGGTATGGCGTATCAAACGTTGGTTGTATGATTCATAATAGCAAATATGAAAACGCTGGCGATTTTCCCGATTACCTGCTAAGACTAACACTCAGAGCATTCCGAAGTCACTTCAGAAATATGAAATTTGACTTGATAATGTACGTGCCACCCACAATATCAGGCAATCTCGTTGAAGTATTTGCAGGCAAAATTTCCCGCACATTGGGTTTTGAATTATCCCATGGCATTAAGAAAACCAGAGCAACTGCAGCGCAAAAGGTGTTTGAATCGGCAATAAGCAAACGCGATAACCTAAAAAACGCCTTTACAACAGATACTTTCGTGAAAGACAAAAGTATTTTGCTAATAGATGATATCTTTGACAGCGGAGTCACTATAAAGGAAATAGCCGCTATGCTAAAAACAAAAGGAGCAAAAACAGTCGCACCATTAGTAATTGCAAAAACAGTAGGAGGAAGATAATATGACAGATACACATATTCCGTATTGGATGGCATTTGCCCATGCCAGAAATATGACCAACAAAAGAAAAATGGATTTTCTTATCGAGGTAGTGCACGATAGGGAAACAATCGCATCTGCATTGCAAAAAATAGAATTGGGCGATAAAATGGGCTTCCACTTCACCGACAAAGAATGGAGCAGCATGCAAGAAGCTGTTAAAGAAGTTCCCAACAATGCCTTTCTTGCCGAAAAACTGATAGACCAAGGCATTGATATCGTGCACGTGATGGAAAAATTTACCTATCCAAAATTGCTTAAAGACAACCTCAAAAAAGAGGCTCCCATTTTAATCTACACCAAGGGCAATGCTGACCTGTTGAAAAAAAATAGTATTGCCATCGTTGGCTCAAGAAAATGCTCCGAAACCTCCCTGCATTTTACTGATTTCATTGCAAAAAAAGCCGTTGACAATAAAAAAGTCATTGTAAGTGGTTTTGCAAAAGGGATTGACAAACAAGCCCTCGATTCAGCCCTGAACTACAAAGGTAGAAGCATCATCGTCCTGCCACAGGGCATTGAAACATACCAAACAAAAACCTATTATCCTGCAATTGTTAAAGGCGATGTGCTTGTAATCAGCATCTACCACCCCAAAGCTCCCTGGTCTGTAGGCTTGGCCATGGACAGGAATAAAATTATTTATGCCCTTGCACACGAGATTTTTGCAGCTGAATCAGGTAGCACAGGTGGAACATGGGAAGGAGTTATCAATGGCATTAAGCGTGGCAGAAAGGTTTTTGTGCGCAAAGCTGCACCTATCGAAAATAACGCCAACAACTTGCTTATCAGTAAAGGTGCTATTCCTGTTGATGATTATGGAAAAGTAGTTCAGGCTGAGAATAGCTTACTTTTTGAGTTTAACGAAGCTCCTGATACCTATTCAATTAATCAAACCCCAGTACAAACCAATGATGGTATTGCTGAGATAGTAATTAAAGAGCTGATAAATCGACTTGGGAAAGGGATTACAATCCAAGAGATCATTGACTTACTTAAACCAGATAGTATATCAACTACACATCTTAATAAGCTGCTGAGTAACCATAAATCCCTTATCAAAACAAAAAAAGGCAGGATCAATGTTTATCATCTAAAGAAAAATTTACCAGATCAGACCAGCATGTTCTGATTGAAAAACAGACATTCTGATAACCCTGTGTGTATGCCTTGATTTTTCGTAACAACATTTATTTGGAAATTATTCATAGCCTAATTGACAAAAGAAAAAAAGCAGATGATCCATCATTAAAATTCCCCAACCCAGACCCGCACGGAACAAAATGCTCAGCAACATCTTTAAATAAAT
Source organism: Bacteroidales bacterium (assembly GCA_018400955.1). GTDB lineage: Bacteria > Bacteroidota > Bacteroidia > Bacteroidales > F082 > CALAZZ01. Next base: position 21,834 of record JAGYLH010000027.1, on the reverse strand, counting down.
ATCCTGAATCAGCTATCATGCAAATACAAAAAAAACACCTCCTTTTACCGCCTCCTTGGCCTCAGTACATTTCGGTCTTTCTGTCGGCTATGCCTTGGACCTGGCCACGGAATTCAAGAGCTTGGAAGAAGTGCAAACCAATTATCACTGCTACATCAGCATTTACAGCCAGATCATCCATGTCAACCTCAGATACCTTTTAATTCAAACTGTGGCTGAGCGTTTCGGACACTACACATTTTTCAAATCCAACCTCACGGATGTTTTCTTTAAGGTTGAAATGACCATCTTTTTTAAAATTTTAGAATTTCGAAAAGTTTAGGATAACTTTTTCAAACACTTCGGGTTTAACAGTTCCAATTTTACGGGTTATTATGCTCTTTTCGGCTGTAAACAATCTGTTCGGCCTAATATTGCTGGGTTTGTTCAAAGAGCCTTTTGCAAAATCAGGGCTATCAAGGCCAATGGCATAATTATCTTTAACAAACTGGCTTGTCAGTTGGCAAAGTATTATATCATCGCCTTTCAAATCAGCTAAGACCATTGCAGGTCTTTTCTTAGAGCTTGACAAATCAGCGAAAGGAAAGGGGAGTACAACAATATCATCTTTTACAAATCTTTCCATGCTTCATCTTCTTCAGGTAACAGCCAGTCATTGGCCAATACTTTTTCACTTGCAAAATGGGTCAGGATGTTATCGTTTTTCTTTTTTTGCTTTGTTGTCTCTTTTTTCAATACTTCGCTTAATTTAAGCTTTTCGTTGTAAGGCAATTGCATTACAAGGTCAACAATCTGGTTGAAGTTAAGCGGTAAGTTTATGTTTAAATTTGCTGCTTTCATAATGATTAATCTTTAAGAACCATAAGCTAACCTTGTTTTCATCTTCTACTATATTAGTCATTACAAATGATACAAAAATCATTCTGTAAAGCTTTTAAATTGTTTTTGCCTGCCCTTGAGTCCTGGCCAGGGCACCTATTGCATACCAAATGGCCCCATGGCGACAGCGCAGTAAAATTATGGTTCAGCCTCTTGTAAAAACAGGCTTGCCTTCGGTGGAAAGGTCATTGTTGTAGTGATAACCATCCTGGCTGAAGGCCTTCAACTGTTCGGCCTCCACAATTTTGTTGCGGATGATAAAGGAGGCCATCATGCCCCGTGCTTTTTTGGCAAAGAAACTGATTATTTTGTATTGCCCGTTTTTGAAATCCTTAAAAACAGGTGCTATTACCGGTACACCAATCTTTTTAAAATCAACACTTTTGGCATATTCCACAGAAGCGAGGTTGATAATAAAGTCCGATCCACTTTGTTCAAGCGCACTTTTTACAGATTGCGTGATGCCTGGCTTCCAATAGGCATACAAGTCTTTTGCTTTGCCCACTTTCAGGTTGGTCCCCATTTCGAGTCTGTGGGGCATTATCAGGTCAGTTGGTTTGAGGATGCCATACAAACCCGACAGGACGCGCAGGTGTTTTTGTGCGAATTGCATGTCTTCTTCCGAAAGAGTTTCAGCTTCGAGGCCTGTATATACATCGCCCTTAAAGGCATAAATGGCCTGACGGGCCTCGCCGGGTTCAACCGCTTTTTTCCAATTTTGGTAGCGTTCTACATTCAGCATGGCCAGTTCGTTGCTGATTTCCATCAGCTTGATTAAGTCGTTGGCCTTTAGTTTTTGCATTTTCCGGCCAGTGTTTCAGACTTATCAAGGAATTCAGGTGTAGAATAATCCATGTTTGGAACAGGCGATTCAAAATCGAGTGTCTTGGCAGGTGAAAGCAGTATAATCATAGTAAAAATAATCTGTTTTGGTTACCAATTAAATGTGGGTTGCATAAAAGGGTTTTGGTTTTGAAACAGGTTTCTGTTGTAATATGGGTTCAGATCCCCTTGAGTAATCAATGGCTCCGTTAATCTGGAAATTGTCTGTAACATTAAAATTGAAACCAGCCGTAAATCCTTCATTATTAAACTGAAAGGCATGAGGGTTTGCAGTGGGTTGGGGGCTGACATATCAAATTGCTTGTGGCGGTTCCATGCAAGCTCAGCCTGTTGCTTAGCTGATAAATACCTGAAATGCGAACTGTGGACACGCTAACATCCCTTTTGGTGAGGTTCAGCTGCTTTTCTGATGGATCAAAAGAGTAAAAGGAATGATTAAAACCCTGATAAAAAGAGGTGCTGACTTGCATCTGAAGGCGTTTTGTCACAGGATAGGTAACTATGGGTGTAATATAGGTGCCGAAGCCACTTCAATGTGGTTCCTGAAAAAAACATACTGCCCATTTGCAGGTTCACCTTTAGTTTGGCATGGTCCGGGCTGTTTGCTTTTCAGCCATTCCACCGAAACCTTGCTGTTGGTTTTGCAGCCCGAATCCCGTTTGGGCAGAGGCACTCCATGTTGCAAAGAGGAATAAAAAAAGTAAAATTTTAGTCGTTTTCATAGCACAAATATAGTTTATTGGTATATATATCGCTCATAAAAGTTTCCCTTTCTTTGTGAAACTTAGTGTCTTCTTGGTGGCTCTTTGTGCAATAGCTATATCACAAAGTTACTCAAAGAATCACAGAGTTGCACAAAGAGATAACGGATTTATAAATCAATATAAACAATTCCCTGCACATCAAAATAAGATTTAGCACATATCAGCCCATGGCGGTGATGACTCCCTCTTCCACCAAATCCATGTAGTTGAGGTCGGCAAGTTCAAAACTTGTTCCTTTTTCGTTGAGGTTCATGCGTATAACCCCCAACAATATAAAATCAATCAGTATTCTGTCTGCTTTTTTGAGGGGTATCTGGCAGAGTTTTGAAAAACCATTGCGGCTGATGGGGCCATTTTCTTCCAAATGATGCAAAAGCTTGCTTTCGGTTTGGGTAAATGAAACCCTCACCGGCACCCTTGATTTTTGCCTTTTCCAAACCTGAAGCAGGATGTAATTGGCCAAAAGGTTTTTATCACCTACGCGCACAAACACCTTGTATTCATTATTTTTGTCGGGGGCTTTGTGTTTGGTTGCCTTGCTGCGGGGAACCGAAACTTCCAAGACAATTTTTCCGTTTATATTCCATTCTTTGGTTTTAAATTCCACTTCGGGCTGGCAGTACAATTGGGCGGCAGCCTCTACCATATGAAATTCTTCATCGGAGCGCACACCAGCAATGGCGCCATTGTCCTTTACACCAACGAGCAGTTTTCCGCCGTCAGTATTGGCAAAAGCAACGAGGGACCTGGCAATTTTTTTGCTGTCGGAAATTTCAAATTTGAAATCCAACTGCTGGTGCTCCCCTTCCTCAATCAGGTTGTGAATATAAGCTGACATACTGCAAAGTTATTACAATGACTTAAACGGAAAAGGGCCCTTATTGTTTTCCGTAGCGGAAAATTCAATACCTGAAGGCATGTCGCTTATGAAAAAGAAATTGGATTAAACCAGCTGTTTGAAATACACGATTATCAAACAAAAACGAAATTGGCTTTGGATGTATTCTTTTCGCAATAGCGGCACGACAATTTCATTTTTCCTTCTTCGTCATAAACCACCTTGAAATGTGTTTCCACATTTTCCTTGTTTGTGATACAGTTGGGATTGAAACATTTCACGATTTTGTCAATCCGTTCTGGTGTTTTTACATCTGATTTGTAAACCACTTCATAATCTTTAATCACAATCAGGGTGGCACTTGGCGCAACCAGGGCAATTTTATTGATTTCGTCCTTCTCAAAAAACTTGTCGCTGATTTTTATAATGCCTTTGAGCCCGTATTTTTTGCTTTCGAGGTTGGTCCCGAAATACACCTGCCGATTGGTTTTATCGAGGCCCAGTATGCGGATAACCTGAAAAACACTTTCTGTAGGAATATGGTCAATTACAGTTCCGTTGGTAATGGCCGAAACGATCAGTTCTTTTCTTTTTTTATTCATGAGTTCCATTTTTTTTTTTGTTAACGCATTCTATTTCAATCCCATTATCGAAGAAATCAGGGCTTGTCTCACATACACACCATTAAGGGCTTGCTGAAAATAATAAGCCTTGGGGTTGCTGTCAACATCCTCGCTAATTTCATTAACGCGTGGCAGGGGATGCAGCACCCGCAAATTGTCTTTGGTGCCTTCCAACATGCTATTATTGAGAATGTAAGCGTTTTTAACTTTTTCATAATCAAGTGGGTCGGGGAAACGTTCGCGCTGTATGCGGGTCATATAAATGATATCCGCTTTGGGAATGGCTTCCGCAAAATCAGTGTATTGCTCATACGATAGTTTGGCTTCCTTGATATGGCTTTTTACAGCACTGGGCAATTTTAATTCTAGTGGTGAAACCAGGTGGAAACGGGTGTTGAAAAGAGATAGTGCAATGGTGAGGCTGTGCACCGTGCGCCCGTATTTGAGGTCGCCTACAAAGACGATGTCCAGGTTGTCGAGTGTTCCTTGCGTTTTTCGTATGGAATACAAATCGAGCAGGCATTGGGTTGGGTGCTGATTGGCACCGTCGCCGGCGTTGATGATGGGTACTGAGGATACTTCGCTGGCCCAGCGTGCAGCGCCATCCACAGGGTGGCGCATCACGATCAAATCAGAATAACTGCACACAGTGAGTATGGTGTCTTTAAGTGTTTCTCCTTTTTGAACGCTGGAAGTGGCTGCACTGCTGAAGCCTACAATGCTGCCGCCCAACTGCTGCACTGCACTTTCAAAACTAAGCCGTGTGCGGGTAGAAGGTTCAAAAAACAAAGAAGCAATCACTTTGCCGTTCAGGATACTTTGGCGCGGATTTTTTTCAAATTCTTCAGCCAGGTCGAGGATTTTGATGATCTCCTCCCTGCTGTAATCATTGATGGATACTAAGCTTCGGTTTTTCATGGACAATGGTTTTAGGTTATGTAATTGATAAGGGTGGGTTTGGGCAAAAAAAATGCGGCAAAAGCCGCTGCGGATAGAAAATAAAAAAAGCAAGCCTGTTGCGCATGGCTTGCCTTGTATTTTTTACTTAATGAAAGTTCCGAGAACAACATAGTAATTTCCTGTTTTCGGAAGGCAAAAATAAGACTATTCTATGTGTACGACTAAATTATTTATCGACAAAGGCGAAATTAGCTGTTGATAAATCAAGCTGCGACACGAAATCAGTGCCTTTGGAGCAGGTAGCGCTGCGCACTGGCACCTGTTCTTCTGTTGCCATTCCAATCCAGCTGAATCAGGTTTTTGTTTTCAAGCAGGTATTTGTTTGGTTCATCGGCCATGTCGTGCAGGGTGACTATGTTGTCAACAAAGGAAAACTTACCCGTACGGGTTGAATCATTTTTTAGAATTTTCTATTTGGGGATTTTAGCAGACCCTAATTTTCCATCTTGCAATAATCACCCACCTTTTTATTGTAGTACTTGCAGTAGATGCGCATTTGTCACTACTTTTGTACGATTGTTTTTGATGCATATGTTCAATCGAATTCTGATTATACAAACTGCCTCCATCGGTGATGTGATTTTAACCACACCTGTTTTGGAAAAACTGCACGCCTTTTTTCCAGAGGCCAGGATAGATTTGTTGATTAAGCGGGGAAATCAGGATTTATTCACTGCACACCCATTTATTGATACCTTGTTGTTGTGGAATAAAAGCCAGCGCAAATACCGAAACTTTTTTCATCTTTTAAAAAAGGTGAGGGCCAATCGTTACGACCTGGTTGTCAACCTTCAGCGTTTTGCTGCAACCGGGCTGCTCACGGCTTTCAGTGGTGCTGCTGTGCGGATTGGTTTTGACAAGAATCCTTTCAGCCTTTTTTTTACCAAAAGTGTGAAACATCGCATTGGTAAAACAGAAGCCGACTGGCACGAAATACACCGAAATTTGGCCCTTGTTGCACATCTGACAGATGAAAAAATATTTAAGCCAAAACTTTACCCCTCTCAAATTGATTTCGCACGACTGAGTCAGTTCAAAACGAAAAACTACATTTGCATTGCGCCGGCATCCCTGTGGTTTACAAAGCAGTATCCTAAGGAAAAATGGGTTGATTTTATCAGGCAAATTGACAGAGAAACCCATGTTTATTTGTTGGGCTCAGCTACGGATGCTGAACTTTGTGATCACATCATTAAACAATCGGGCCATCCCAATTGTTTTAATTTCTGTGGCAGGTTGTCCCTGCTTGAATCGGCAGCACTGATGCGTGATGCCGCCATGAATTTTGTAAATGACTCGGCACCTATGCACCTGGCCAGTGCATTAAATGCCAAAACAACAGCTATATATTGTTCAACCGTTCCTGAATTTGGCTTTGGTCCGCTTGCTGATGGAGCAGCTATTATTCAAGTTGCCGATGAATTGCCATGCCGCCCTTGTGGTTTGCACGGCTGGAAAACTTGCCCCGAAAAGCATTTTAAGTGTGCCCTTGATATTCAAACCAAAAAATTGATTGCACGCATATGAATTTACTTGAGAAAGAAGTTGAAAATGCAGTTGAAGCCCTGCGCAAAGGCAAGGTAATCCTCTATCCTACAGATACAATTTGGGGGATTGGTTGCGATGCCACAAATAGTAAAGCCATCACAAAACTTTTTAAAATTAAGCAACGCAAGGAAAATAAAAGCCTGATTGCCTTAATTAACTCCACCGAAATGCTCCATAATTACGTAAAAGTAGTGCCCCCAGTGGCGTTTGATCTGATCCGTTCGGCTTCCAACCCCCTAACCATTGTGTATCCCGGAGCGAAAAACCTGGCCAGGAATGCCATTGCTGCCGATAGCTCTGTTGCTATAAGGGTTTCGTCAAACCCCTTCTGCATTGCTTTAGTGGAAGCTTTTGGTAAACCGGTGGCTTCTTCCTCTGCCAATGTTACAGGTGAACCTACTGCCATATCTTTTGGTCAGATTAGCGATAAGATAAAACAATCTGTTGATTATACTGTTGGTTTGTATCAGGATGAGATAAATCACCCTAAAGCCTCAACCATAATTAAACTCGAAGTAAATGGCGAATTTACAATCATCAGGCCTTAAGTTATTTAACTGATTTCTAAACTTTTCACAAACGATTGCAATGCCGGAATGCCCATTTAAGCCAATTTAGATTGATTTCAAATTAAGCATTTTATTAACTTTGCACCGCCTTTAATGACCTGAATAGTCAGGATAAAACGAATTGAAAATGACACAAAAGAGAAAATATACCCTTGACAAAACCGATAAAGAAACACTAACTAAGTGGTACAACCTGATGACCTTAGGTCGGCAGATTGACGACAAGGCTCCCAATTATCTGAAGCAGGCCCTCGGATGGTCTTATCACGCTCCTTATGCCGGCCATGATGGGATACAATTGGCTGTCGGACAAATTTTTGACCGCGAACACGATTTCCTTTTTCCTTATTATCGCGATATGCTTGTGGCTATTTCAGCCGGCATGACGGCAGAAGAAATCATCCTGAATGGCATTTCAAAGCCCGATGACCCTTCAAGCGGCGGCAGGCATATGTCCAACCACTTTGCCAAACCAGAATGGAACATACACAATGTTTCTTCGGCTACCGGAAACCACACCCTGCATGCCGTGGGTGTTGCCAGGGGCATTAAATACTACGATACCGATGGCATTGCCATCAGTTCGCAAGGTGAATCCTCCACTTCCGAAGGATATGTTTTTGAGGCAATCAATGGGGCTTCCAATGAGAAATTGCCGGTAATTTTTGTTTTTCAGGACAACCAATACGGGATTTCAGTTCCGCAAAAGGATCAGTCGGCCAACAGGCGTGCTGCTGAAAATTACCGCGGTATCAAGAACTTGAAAATCATGTATTGCGATGGCAAGAATGTGTTCGATTCGATGAACACCATGTTTGAGGCCAAAGAACATATCAAAAAACATGGAGAGCCAGTGATTGTGCATGCCAATTGTGTGCGTATTCACTCGCATTCCAATTCGGATAAGCACGAACTCTATCGCGACGAGAATGAACGTCACTGCGTACGCATGTCCGACCCGCTCACACGTTTCAGGATACAACTGATCCATTCGGGCAAGTTTACTGAAGAGGAGTTGACACAATTGGATCAAGATGCGAAAAAAATCATTTCTGCAGCGCACAAAGTGGCCATTAAGGCGCCTGATGCTGACCCCAAATCGATTTTCGATTTCGTGATACCCGAGCCTTATGTTTCAGAAAAATATCCTGATGGAACACATGATGGCAGCAAAGGTGAAAAGATAAAATTCATCACTGCCCTGAATGAAACCTTGAAAGCCGAATTCAGAAACAATCCCGATACTTTCATCTGGGGTCAGGATGTTGCCAATAAGGACAAAGGAGGTATCTTTAACGTTACCAAGGGAATGCAACAGGAATTTGGTAAAAAGCGTGTTTTCAATGCTCCCATTGCCGAGGATTATATTACAGGTACGGCCAATGGAATGAGCCGTTTCAACGACAAAATCCGAATCGTTATTGAAGGTGCAGAGTTTGCCGATTATTTTTGGCCTGCCATGGAACAACTGGTCGAAACCTCGCACGATTATTGGCGCAGCAATGGCAAGTTTTCGCCCAATGTAACCATCAGGCTGGCTTCGGGCGGCTATATCGGAGGGGGCTTGTACCATTCGCAAACCATTGAGGGCGCCCTGACAACCTTCCCCGGCCTGCGCATAGTTTACCCTTCATTTGCTGATGATGCCGCCGGCTTGCTGCGCACCTCCATGCGTTCAAGGGGGCCAACTATTTTTTTGGAGCCCAAGGCTTTGTACAACGACCCTGTAGCTGAAACGGTTGTTCCTGATGATTATGAAGTTCCTTTTGGAAAGGCGCGTATTCGTCGCCAAGGCAGCGATTTGTCCATCATTACCTATGGAAATACCACCCACATGGCCCTGCGCATAGCGGATAAAATTAGCAAGGAAAGTGGTAAGGAAATTGAGGTGATCGACCTGCGTTCGCTTAGCCCGCTCGATACGGAAAGCATTTTGAATTCCGTAAAGAAAACCTCAAGGGCACTTGTAGTGCATGAAGACAAGGTTTTTGCCGGTTTTGGCGGCGAACTTGTGAGTCTGATATCTGAGGAGGCTTTTGAGTATTTGGACGCACCTGTAAAACGTGTCGGATCAACTTTTACGCCGGTAGGATTTAACAGAATACTGGAAAAAGCCATTCTGCCAAACGATGAAAAAATTTATAAAGCCGCTACTGACTTATTAAATTTCTAAAGTTATACCATTTATTATTGATTAAAGATCATGCAGTTGAATCATTCAATTGCATGATTTTTTTTTGGGATTTAACTTTTAGAGTCAGGTGAACATTTCGGTAGAATAATGAATCTTAAACAGCAGAATTTGCCTACCTTTGCAGGCTGAAAAAATATAGTCAGTTCATTTTATTATCAAGCAATGCTAAGCAGAAGACATCTCAGGGTCAAGGTACTACAGGCTTTATACGCCTATTTTCAATCAGGTGGTGATGGCCTTGACCGGGGCGAAAAACAATTGCTGCTTAGTATCAACAAACTTTATGAGCTTTTTATTTACCAGCTTTCTTTCCTGGTTGAAACTGTGCGTTTTGCCGAGCAACGTATCGAAGAAAACAAAAAGAAACACTTCCCGACCGCAGACGACCTGAACCCCAATCTACGTTTTGTAAACAACAGGGTTTTGCGCCTGATTGCTGAAAATGCTGATTTCCAGAAAAAGGAAAGGCTTTATAAAATTAATTGGGGGCAGGAGCAGGATCTTGTGCGGCGCTATTACTATATGTTGCGCGAATCGGAAGCCTATGCAAAGTATATGGAATCGGATGCAGATTCGTTTAACGCCGACCGTAAATTTGTTATGCTGGCAGCCGAAAAGTATTTTACCGAATTTGAGCTATTGCAGTCATTTTACGAAGAAAAGAGTATTTTTTTCGTTGACGATTATCACCTTGTGACCTATCTTTTAGTAAAATTCCTGAAGCATCTTGATTCAGATTTTGGGCCATCATCGCCCTTGCCCGACATATTCCGTACTGCACAGGACGAAACCAATGAAGACCTGCTGTTTGTGAAAAAGCTCTTCCGTGAAACCATTTTGAATTCAGTTGAATATGAGCAGATTATTGCCGATTCAACGTCCAATTGGGAAAAGGAGCGCATTGCCACTATGGATATGCTGATTATTAAAATGGCATTGGCAGAGTTAATTTATTTCCCCTTTATTCCTGTAAAGGTCAGCCTGAACGAGTACATCGATATTTCAAAATACTTCAGCACAGCACGCTCCAAAGTATTTGTAAACGGCATTTTGGATAAACTTATCCACGAGTTCAAAGCCAGCGGCAAAATCGTGAAGCAGGGCAGGGGATTGCTCGATGAGTAGGTAAACCGCTGAAGAGCGGAAATTTTTCCTTTTGCCAACTGCAAACTGTTTTTGCCAACTGCCAATTGTCCATATATTTAAATTGTGAATATCGAATACCCAATGATGAATCTTGAAGTTTGGTAACGCAAGATTCGAGATTCATTATTCAAGATTCCTTTTTTAGGGTTATTGTCGTTTTGTTTGATGGTAACTCATGATTAAGAAAAGTGAAAAGACAAAAGGTTGCAGCCGCTATTTGCCAAATGTCTTTGCCGCCTGCTATTTGCCAATTGCTGCTTGCCAACTGCCCCTTGCAAACTGCCAACTCTTGGAATCTTGAATTATTGAGTTTTAAATTTTGAATCCCTTTGTCAACTGCCCTTTGCCAAATGCCAACTTGATTTATGAGCTTTGACTGGCTTCGACTACGCTCAGCCCAGGCCGCCCAGCTTAAAACTTCAGATTGAAGATTTTCTATCTGCCCGGCTACCAAAATCTTCAATCGCTGATCTTAAATCATAAATCTGCAATCACCTTTTTTTTTGATTTACGATTTAAGATTTTATGATCTGCACCTTGCCAACTACCAACTGCCTTTGCAATCTGCCACCTACACCCGGGCAACTGATTTTTTATGACCTTCCTGCCAAACTAAATAGTCCAGCATGAAGTAGGACCCAACAGCACTCAGAAGGTGCCAAAGAAAATGTGTTCCTTGCGGCAAAAAACCAAATTCATGCACATCCAATTGCCTGAAAAGCAATGCCAGGGCAAATGAAACCAGTATTAGTAACACAATTCCTCCCTTAGCGAAATGTGAGCGTACAAGCAAAGCCATAAGTGGAATAATCACCATCAGTCCGGAAATTGCATAGGATAAATTGATGCTTAAATGCTCAGGCAGTTCCCTGAATAGCCACCATCTGAGTGCAAAAACAGGAATGAAAATCAAGAGTACATACCACCATTTAGGCAAGATACGGAGCCAGAAGTATATGGCTATACCAATTGTAAGAACAGCCGAGGGAAGCACATCCATTAAAAGAAAGACCGGACTGATGCGGAAAGCATGAAAAAGTGTGCTGCCCAATCCTCCTAAAAATACCATGAGCATCGAAAACAGCAGAAAAGGTGTTTGGCCTTCGGAGCTTCGAAGTCTTAAGAACCAATAAATAGCCGGCAGCATCATCAACACAGAGCTTACTGCATTCCATGGTTCTACAATGATCAGGTCGGGATGAAATTCGGCATAGCGGGGTCCACCATCGGCCAATCTTTGGTTAAACCAGGATTCGGCCAATTGAAATAGTTTAGTTACCGGGTCGGCACCATGTATCATGGTTCAATATTTTTGTTTAGGAAAGGATAATCGGAATAGCCTGTTTCATTGCCCCCATAAAAGGTGTTGATGTCCCAATCGTTTAAGCTGGCATTGGCAGCATAACGTTCAGGCAAATCGGGATTGGAGATAAAAAGTTTTCCAAAGGCAACCAAGTCGGCATACCCGTCAGCAACTACTTTTTCAGCCGAAGCAAAGTCGTAGCCGGCACTTGTAATAAGCGTTCCCTTGAAAATTTCCCTGAAGTGGGGCGTTACAACTTTCAGGTATTGCGGTAGTTGATTCAGACTGGATTTAACAGGCTCTATCAGGTGAAGGTAAGCCAGTTTGAAAGCATTTAGTTTATCGATGAGGTACTCGAATGTTTCAACAGGATTGATGTTTTGAACGCTAAAATTTGTTCCTGATGGAGACAACCTGATGCCTGTGTGGTGACTGCCGATAGCATCGCATACGGCCTCAGTTACTTCCAGGCCAAAACGGCTTTTATTTTCAACAGAACCGCCGTATTCATCTTCACGTTTGTTTGAGCTGTCATTCAGGAATTGTTCAATCAGATAGCCGTTCGCCCCATGAATTTCAACACCGTCGAAGCCTGCTTCGATGGCATTGAGCGCAGCCTGCCTGTAATCGTTAATGGTTTCTGTGATTTCAGCTTTACTTAAGGGATGCGGAACCACTGCTTCCATCTTGCCTTTTTGGGTGGTTACATGTCCCGATTCGGCAATGGCAGATGGTGCAACAGGCAATCCGCCGTCCTGTTGGAGCAATGGATGTGAATGCCTGCCAACATGCCAAAGCTGGCAATAGATTTGGCCACCGGCTTGGTGTACGGCATGGGTAACAAGTTTCCAGCCTTCAATTTGCTGCTTGCTATAAATTCCAGGGGTATTCGGATAGCCCATGCCTTTTGGCGAAATCTGGCTGGCTTCACTGATGATCAAGCCTGCAGAGGCACGTTGCGCATAATACAATGCATGCATCTCGTTCAAAACAAAACCCTTAGCTGCGCGCTGACGGGTAAGTGGTGCCATCACAAACCTGTTAGGGAGTGAGAATTCGTTTGAAACAAACGGACTAAGTAGGATTTTTTCAGACATAATTGTGTAGATAGCTTAGTGAACAACAATTTACAGCATAAAAAGTTGTAACAAAATTACGAAAAGTGATGCCGGGAAAAACAAATTGGGGAGAAAGGCTGCCTTGACTTAAGGAAAGTGCTATAAAAGGAGAATGCCCTTGAAGAGACTGTAAATCGTAAAAAACAACAAAAACGATTTACACTTCAAGGGCATCAAGTTCGAACTTATAAAACAACCAACCAATTTGAAGCAAAAGTACAGCGGACAGGAATACCCCAATTTTGCCAATCAGTTTACGGCAATAATAAATAAGTTAACGGTTATCCCTTTAATCTTTCATGGATATAGCCTTGTTCAGGAAGCTGTTAAACGGGTGGGCTTTTTGAAAAATACTAAGTATATATTTCTCTATATCAGCACTTTTAAGTATTTCATCGGTCATATTTACCGAAACGATGTAATGTTTGTATTTCAGCCAATCGATATCGGGAAAATCGGACGGAAAACCTTTGGGCGGCCTTATCAGTTTTTCATCCATCAAACCGCCGAAAGTTTTTGAAAAGTCATCATTTTCTATGATGGACTTAAATTCATCTGCATGATAGTAGATTTCGCGTCTGACAGCAAGCAGGGCTTCTTTTTCAGGAGCGTAAATACCGGCAGCCACAAAACTGCTTCCGGGCTCAAGGTGCAAGTAATAGCCAGCCTTGGGAGATTTTTTACCGCCGGGTGCCATATAGGCACTCATATAGGTTTTATAAGGTGATTTGTCTTTTGCAAAACGCACATCCCTATAAATCCTGAAAATGCACTTGGATGGTTCATTCACAGCTGCTTCGGGATCGAAATAAGAAATGCCTTTCAGCATAGCTGATGTCAGGTTCAACAATTCGGTGCGCGCTTGCTCATAGGCATCGCGGTTGGCTTCGAACCACTCTCTGGTATTGTGTTCTTTCAGTGATTGTAAAAATGATAAAACTTTAGCAGGCATACGATATTCATTTTGGTTTTTTAAACTATATTCGTGACCTCAAAGATCGAATAAACTGCTGAATTGTGATGAAAAAAAAACTCAAATATTTCATTCCCTTATTCTTACTGATTCCTTTTGTAAGCTTTGCTTTTGAGGGAGCTGCGGTTGTTGGCGGGCGCGCGGCCGGCATGGGAAAAGCCTCTGTGAGCCTTTCCGACTTCTGGTCCATTCAGAACAATCCTGCAGGCATGGCCTTGCAAACCCAGCTGGCAGCCGGGGTATATTATGAAAATCGTTTTATGCTTCCCGAGCTTGGCCTTAAAAGTGCCGCTATCATAGTGCCGGCAAAATTCGGGGTGATTGGGCTGAGCTTCAATCAGTTTGGTTATGAGCTTTTTAATGAAAACAAACTGGGTCTCGCCTATGCCCGGTCGTTTGGCCCGCAATTGCGCATTGGCCTTCAGCTGGATTATCTTTCGTCGCGTTTTGGGGGCGGATATGAAGGCAGGGACAATATCAGCTTCGAGCTGGGGGTGCAGTCCAATATCAGCGAGAAAGTTATTTTAGGCGCTTTTATTTTTAATCCTGTAAAAGTCCGTTTTTCTGATCATACAGACGAACGCATCCCAGTAATCCTGCGCCTTGGGCTTACCTACATTATGTCGGACAAACTGATAGGCATTGCTGAAGTTGAGAAAAATTTCGACCTCGATCCTGTATTGCGTTTTGGGATGGAATATGCCTTCAATGAGCTGTTCTATGCAAGGACTGGATTGGCTGTAAATCCCGGAATCTTTACCTTTGGTGCAGGGATGGACTTTGGCAGGTTGCGCTTTGATATCGCCGCTTCCATGCACCAGGTGCTCGGCGTATCGGCCCAGGGTGGCCTTATTTTTCAATTTGGTAAGCCTGCTGAATAATGAAGAAAGTAAGTAATAAATACATCTTTTTTGTTATCGGTTTTCTACTTCTTATTGTTGTTGGGAAACAAGCTTCGGCACAAGAGCAAGATACTATTGCCAATCTGTTGGCAAACCAATTGGCCCAGCAAATTGAGCGTATAGCCGAGGAAACCGATGATATACTCGATTATTCTGATTTGCTTGAGGAGTATTACTTTTATCTGGAAAACCCTGTCAACATCAATAGCCCTGCTGCCATTGCGCTCAGGGATATGTACCTGATTTCTGCCTTTCAATACCAGCAATTGCAGGATTATATCAAGCAATACGGCAGATTGGTTGATGTAAATGAGCTGGTGATGGTGGAGGGTTTTGATAGTCAAACGCTGGCTTTATTACAGCCTATTGTTGTTGCTACGGAAGTAGTCCAAAGGCAAAAGCTTAAACCTTCGACTGTGCTGCGGTGGGGGCGGCATCAATTGCTGATGCGTGGCGAACAAACAATTGAGGAGCAGGCAGGATATGCCCCGATCAGTGATTCGGCACTGCACGCCAGGCCAACGGCAAGGTATTTGGGAAGTCCACAAAAGTTGTATGCACGCTATTCATTCAACTACCGTAATCGCGTAAGGGCAGGGGTGACTATGGAAAAAGACCAGGGTGAAGCTTTTTTTCGCAGCGAGGTGAACGATTCCTTGCAACGCATCCTTGGCGACAAGCTGCGCAATGGTTTTGATTTTTATTCGGCCCACTTTTACCTGGCCGATATGGGCATTGTAAGACAATTGGCCATTGGTGATTACCATCTTGCTTTTGGTCAGGGACTTACGCTTTGGTCGGGCTTGTCGTTTGGTAAATCCACCGAAGCCACCAAAGTCATGAAATTTGGTGCCGGCATCAGGCCGAATACTTCCGTAAACGAAAATATATTCCTCCGTGGGGGAGCCACCACACTTGGCTATAAGAATTTTGAGCTGTCGGCTTTTTATTCAAGCAACTTCATCGACGCCAATATTTCCCAAACCGATTCTTTGTCAGATGAGTTGTTAACAATCAGCAGCTTGCAGGAGAGCGGCTTGCACCGAACAGTAAACGATTTGTTGAATAAGCGGGCTGTAAAGCAACAGTTAATAGGTGGTCGCCTGGCTTATCGTGCTACCCGTTTTGAGCTGGGCTATACTATACATCAAACCACAATGGGAGCTTCATTAATCCCCAGAATTTATCCTTATAACCAATACCGCTTTACAGGAAAGCAATTGATGAACCAAGGCCTTGATTTTAAAGTGATCTATCCTTCTTTTATGTTTTTTGGCGAAATCAGCAGGTCAGACAATGGCGGTATGGCCGGGCTGGCAGGGCTAACAGCACAGCCGGCTGCCTTTGTGGAGTTTACACTGGTTTATCGCGATTATGCCAAGGAATACCAGAATTTGTTTAGCAACGGGTTTTCCGAAGGCAGCCAGAAAAACAATGAACGGGGTATTTATGCCGGTGTGAATGTGGGCCTTTCACCCCGCTGGCGGCTAAGTGCTTTTGCCGATCATTTTTCGCATGGATGGTTGCGCTTTCAGGCTGATGCACCCAATTACGGGCACGATTATTTTGCCCAGCTCGATCACCGCCTAACTCGCAGGTCCGATTTTTATATCCGCTTCAGGACCAAACAAAAAATGACCAACGACCGCGACCCCTGGAACAGGATTGATTATTTGGTTAATTATACCAAGAACTCATACCGCTTTCATATTAATTATGCTGTCAGCGAATCGTTTACATTTAAAAACAGGGCGGAATTGATCAGTTATACCCAACAAAACGAAGCGGACAGTTACGGTTTTGTGATTTACCATGATGTGTTGTTTCGCCCCCCTACGAAGCCTTATCAGCTAACTTTTCGGTATGCCATTTTTGATGCGGATACCTATGATAGCCGATTGTATATGTACGAAAATGATGTTTTGTACGCTTTTTCCATACCTGCTTTTTACCAAAAAGGCTCGAGGATGTATCTATTGCTCAGGTGGAAAATTAGCAATAGCCTGGATTTGTGGGCCCGTTTGGCTCAAACCTGGTATGCCAACAGGGATAAGATTGGCACAGGGCTCGAAATGATAGATGGAAATGTGCGAACGGATGCGAAAGTGCAGTTGCGTTGGCGGTTTTAAAAAGCGCGAATATCATATTCACAACTATTTCTAAATCAATCAGTTTACCACCAATTTCTTTTGGCCAACTACGATTTCATCCGCATCATAAATATCCAGCAAATACAGCCCGGGTTTTAATCCCGATATGTCGAGAAGCAGGCTATTAGTCTTCATCGGCTTTTCTAGCAGCACCATCCCTTGCAGATTGCTGAGCCGGCAAAAATACTTTTCCGGGGTGTTGTTGTTCATTTCTATAAAAACACGGTTGCGGGCCGGATTGGGGAAAATACTGAAAGCGTCCGCTTCATCTTTTCCAAGCAAGCCTACAGGCAATTCAGGTACATACATGGCCCCGTGCAGTATCCATTGGTTGGGGTCGGGCAAAATGGAAGCAACCAAGAGTGGGACAGTTAATTCAATGTGTTGGTTTTGCGAGTTGTTATGTATTCTGACGAGGGAGTCGGTGCCATCTTCAAATTCAAGCAGGATTTCAAGCGGCATTTCGAACACCTCCCTTTTGCTCGTTTCGCCCTGTGCCTGGTAAATTTGAATGCCAAGCATTTCGCCCGATTGCACGAAATTGTAATAGTAAATGGGATAATAGGCATCATAAACCCATTGGTCAATAAATGTTTCCAGCTCATGGCCACTGGCACTTTCAAAATATGTACGGAATTGCGATGTGCTCACTTGCCCTTCGGGGAAAGAGCTGCCGTAATTTTCCAGTGCGGCAAAAAAAACTTCATCACCCAATACAAATCGCAGCATATGCAGCACCCATGCGCCCTTATTGTAAATGATGGGCAAGAAAATACCAAAGGGGTCGTTCACATCCTCCAGATAAACGGTTCCACCCTGGTACCAGGCTTTCGACATCATGTGGGCGCGGTAGGCTTCGATGCCTTCGCTGTGTTTCTTCCACAAAGCTTCTGCATAGGTGGCAAACCCTTCGTTGAGCCAGCCATGATGCCATGAAACGCAACTTAGGTTACATCCAAACCACATATGTGCCAACTCATGCACCGATATCATAAACCATGCGGGCGACATATTGTTTGTGATGGTATTGGTTTGGTTTTCAATAGCTCCGTAATAGCCAAGCTGGGTCATGCCATACTTTTCATCCGCATAGGGATAAGGGCCAAAGAGCGTTTCGAAAAGTGCCATGGCCTCAGGAATTTCTGCTGTCCCTGCTTCAGCTGAACTGCTGTCGGCAGCAAATACGTAGTAATCCAAAGGAAAGCATGCCTCACTGTTGCAATATTGGTGGCCCAGGTGCACATAATTGGAAACGGCCATCATCACATAATAAGGCACAATAGGGTGGCGGTGTCGCCAGTGAAAGGTGTTTGAGGAATCCGTTGCCGTTGTTTCTACCAGTATGCCATTTGAAACACCTATCAATGGGTATCCATCAAAATCGATATTGGGCAGGGTGATGTCAACATAAACTGAATCGGCCTTGTCGGCAGGGCCGTCTTTGCAGGGATACCAATAATGTGCCAGGTAGGGTGTTGACAGGGTGGCAATTACAGGGATGTTGCTGGTGTGGGTTTCATAACGCATGCCTTTGATGCCTCCGGCCAGCTCAGGCATTCCCCTATAGTGGATTGTAAAACTGAGCAGTTCATCCAGATTGGCAGCTTGCCCCAAAAGAATTATCAGGCTGTCGTTTCGTTGTTCAAAACCGGATGCCCCGCTGATGCTGTCCACAAGCATTGTATGGTGCAGATCGAGCATAAAGCTTTGTAATCCTGCTGTTTTGCTTTTTAGGCCAATCGTTGCTGAGGCTTTTAAATAAGCCGAATCAATGGATGGCTTGAGGTTAAGGTGGTAAAAATGGACATCGATCAAAGTATCATTGGTCAGGTGTGCAGGCTGCTCCGAATGGGCTTTGTAGCGCATCATTTCGGCCTGGTAAAAGTCAATAATATCTTGGCTTTGCTGTGCTTTGAGCAGCAAAGGAATGAGGAGGTACAATAGGATTGCTCGTTTCAAAGGCTTTAGCAATTGGGGAATTGGCAAAAATAGGGATAATTGCCAATATGCTCAGCCTAAAATGAAAGGATAGAAGCGGCGAACCTTAAAAACTATTTCAAGATGTGGTTCACATTCAGATAACCGGGATAGGCCAATTCGCTTCCTCCAACGCGGATATAAGGTTTCACCTTGAACAATAACTCAGCAGGACGGCTTTCGTTGCCACTTAGTTTAAATGCCAGGTTAACAAGGGCGTCACTGGCTTCGCCGCTCAAAGCTTTGTATAGGTCCAGGTGGAGGTTCATGGGCACTATGCTTGACCCGCCGGGTGAAATTTCAATGCGTTCGTTGAAAACACCGGAAATAAGTTCCAGGCCGTCAATGAAAATGATGTAATCCATGCGGCTCATGGCAGCCATTTTGTCATTGGGGTTGTCAACTTTTACATTCAGGTTGAAATCAAGTGGTAATTCCTTACGGAACAAGGCACCTGTGAGGCTCATTATTTGTGCCGTATTCAGGTCGGAATAACCCATGCCTTGCTGTATATTGATGCCGGCCAGTTTGATTTTGTCCACACTGTGCACATCGAAGGTGCATTGGCTCAGGCGCTGCACCTGCGCTGTTTGTTCCAGAATATCGCAGGAGGGTGTCAGTAAGAGCGGCAGAAGGATTGCCGCCAGAAAAAATTTGCGTATCACTTTCATAATCAATTTATTTTGCGGACCGTTTACGCTCGGTTTCATCCAGGATAATTTTGCGCAACCTGAGCGAACGGGGCGTAACTTCCAGATATTCATCATCGCGAATATACTCCATAAATTCTTCCAATGAAAAACGGATGGCCGGAATGATCATTACTTTTTCGTCCGATCCGGATGCCCGCATATTGGATAGTTTCTTGGTCTTGTTGATATTAAGAACCAGGTCGCCGGCCCTGTTGTTTTCGCCAATAACTTGCCCGGCATATACCTCCTCGTTTGGGTGGGTGAAAAAACGGCCCCTGTCCTGAAGTTTAAAAATGGCATAAGGGATAGCTGTTCCGGTATCGAGCGAAATCAGGGCGCCATTTGTCCTTGAATTGATTTCACCTTTCCAGGCTTCAAAGCTTTTGAAGCGGTGTGCAATGATGGCTTCCCCTTCGGTGGAGGTAAGTACTGCATTGCGCAGTCCGATGATGCCGCGCGAAGGTATATGAAATTCAATGTGCATGCGGTCGCCGGTGGGCGTCATGGTTGCCAGCTCACCTTTACGCATGGTAACCTGTTCGATCACTTTGCCCGAAAACTCTTCCGGCACCTGCACGGTAAGGTATTCAATTGGTTCGTGTTTTACACCTTCAATGGTTTTAATAATCACTTTGGGCTGTCCCATTTGGAACTCATAGCCTTCGCGGCGCATGGTTTCCACCAGGATGGAGAGGTGTAAAATACCCCGACCATACACCAAAATTGAATCAGGCGAATCGGTATCCTTCAGCCTGAGGGCCAGGTTTTTTTCTATTTCTTTTGTTAGCCGGTCGCGCAGGTGGCGTGAAGTGACAAATTTGCCTTCCTTGCCAAAAAATGGGGAATTGTTGATGGTAAAAAGCATACTCATGGTAGGTTCATCAATACGGATAGGTGGCAAACCTTCTGGTGCTTCAAAATCGGCTACAGTATCGCCTATTTCAAAGTCCTCGATACCCATAAGTGCAATGATATCGCCGGCATAAACAGGCAGTTTGGTACGTTCCTTGCCCAGGCCTTCAAAGGTGTAAAGCTCCTTGATGGTTGATTTTGTGATGCTGCCATCACGTTTTACCAACGAAACATTCATGCCTACCTGCAGCATACCCCGCGACAGACGGCCAACGGCAATCCGGCCCACGTATGAGCTGTAATCAAGTGAGGTGATTTGCATCTGTGGTGTGCCTTCTTCGTAAACAGCCCGTGGAATGTGCTCAACAATGGTATCCAGTAAAGCTGAAACATCGCTGGTTTCTTCTTTCCAGTCGTGCGACATCCATCCATTTTTTGAAGAGCCAAAAATTGTTGGAAAATTCAATTGGTCTTCAGTGGCAGCTAAATTAAACATCAGGTCGAAAACGGCTTCCTGCACTTCATCCGGGCGGCAATTGGGTTTGTCCACCTTGTTTACAACCACAATGGGTTTGAGGCCAAGCTCAACAGCCTTTTGCAATACAAAACGGGTTTGGGGCATGGGGCCTTCAAAAGCATCAACAAGTAACAACACGCCATCGGCCATATTCAGTACACGCTCTACTTCGCCGCCAAAGTCGGAGTGGCCAGGGGTGTCGATGATGTTGATTTTGACATCTTTGTATTGTACTGAAACGTTTTTGGCCAGAATGGTAATGCCGCGTTCGCGCTCCAGATCGTTGCTGTCGAGTATGAGGTCGCCCATTTCCTGGTTTTCGCGAAAAAGCTTTACCTGGTGAAGTATGCGGTCAACGAGGGTTGTTTTGCCATGATCAACGTGTGCGATTATGGCTATATTTCTGATATTATGCATGTTATTTATTGGGAATATCGGTGTTGAAAAGTGGCGCAAAAGTAGTTGTTTATTCTGAATTGGCATGCATTATTCCAGTATTTTTGTACCGGTTTTGCATTTGATGATTTTCCTATGTTATATATCCACAAAAATAGCTACGACCCCTGGTTTAATATTGCTGCTGACGAATTTATTTTGAGGCACTTAAAGGAAGATATATGCATGCTTTGGCGCAATACACCCTGTGTGGTAGTTGGCAAACACCAGCAGACCTTATCGGAGATTAACCGTCATTATTTGACAGAAAAAAGCATACCGGTCATTCGGCGCATCAGCGGGGGAGGAACTGTTTATCATGATTTAAACTGTTTGAACTACAGTTTTATAACTACATCAAAAAGCGAATCAGACCGAATTAATTTTGAGTTGTTTACACGGCCTGTGCGCGAATTTCTGCAATCGGTTGGGGTGGATGCCCGGCTTACCGGTAAAAGTAATATCACCGTAAGTGGAAAGAAAATTTCCGGCAATGCCGCCCATGTATTTAAAAACAGAAGCATTCATCATGGTACTTTGCTCTTTGATAC
>JAGYLH010000026.1 GCA_018400955.1 Bacteroidales bacterium | reverse complement strand
ATTACCAGCCCTTTTCAGGAGGGGGGTCGCCCATTTACCTCAATCCCGGTTTTAATGTGTTTTTGGGCATCAACCTCACCGACCTGATGGAGGATTACCGCATCAGCGGTGGCGTCAGGCTAAATACCAGCCTGACCAATAATGAATATATCGTAAGCTTCAGCAACCTGCGGAGCCGCTTGGATAAACACATCATACTGCACCGCCAAAGTGTTGACGACCTGCTTGAATTTTCCTTGCGGCGCACCCATTCGCATGCTGCCTATTATATGGTTCAGTGGCCATTCAGCGAAATATTGGCTGCGCGCGGAACAGCCATCTTCCGAAATGATATGCAGGTGTTTCTGGCCACCGACCAGGCCAATTTGCTAAAGCAGAATGAATACGAAAACTGGGCCGGCCTGCGTGGCGAGCTTGTGCTCGACAATTCGCGCAGCCTGGGCATGAACCTATACACCGGCATGCGCGCCAAGGTATTCGGTGAATATTACCAGCTGATTGCTGCTGCTTCGCGCAACCTGGTTGTGCTTGGATTTGATGTGCGCCATTATCAGCGGGTCCACCGCAATTTTATCTGGGCCAACCGCATGGCAGGAAGCACCTCATTTGGCAACAACAAGCTGATCTACTATATGGGAGGGGTTGACAACTGGCTTATTCCTCGCTTTACGCGCGATACCCCCATCGACTTCAACCAAAACTATGCCTATCAAACCCTCGCCACAAATATGCGTGGCTTTGAGCAAAACATCCGAAACGGCAATAATTTTGTCGTGCTCAACAGTGAATTACGTTTCCCGGTATTCAGCTATCTTTTGCAACGGCCAATCAATTCTGATTTCATCCGAAATTTCCAATTGGTTGCCTTTGGCGATTTGGGAACTGCGTGGACAGGATGGAACCCCTACAACCCTTCCAATTCGCTTTATACTTCCTATGTGGAATCGGGCCCGCTGAACATCTCTGTCGAAATACAAAAGGACCCGCTTGTTGGCGGCCTTGGATTTGGTGCACGAACTACCCTGTTGGGCTATTTTGTGCGGGGCGATGTGGCCTGGGGCATCGAGGATGGAGAAGTTTCCAAGCCCATTTTTTATATCTCGCTTAGTTTGGATTTTTAAAAAGATTGCCTTATGACCATCACTACACTTATAATCCTTTTGCTCATTGGCCTGGTGGCAGGCATTTTCAGCGGAATGATCGGTATTGGGGGAGCCATTATCATCATACCGGCCTTGATTTTTATTTTGCATATGGACCAGCATACAGCGCAAGGGACGAGCCTGGCCATCATGCTGCCCCCCATCGGGCTTTTGGCAGCCTATAATTATTTCAGGGCAGGGGCCCTCAACCTGCAATATGCCCTGATCATTGCTGCTGCATTTTTTGTGGGTGGATACCTGGGGTCGAAGTTTGCCGTGAGTATTCCTGTTGATGCACTAAGGCGGATATTTGCTATTGTGCTTATATTGCTGGCTGTAAAGCTATTATGGTATAAGCCCGTATGACTTTAGGCCCCTGTATTTTTGCGTGCCAAAATATACAGATTTCCAAAAATAAAAAAGTTACAGTGCCGAATTTCCATCGCAAAGTCAATACTGTATTCGCTTAGCTGATTTATCAACAACTTTTCGTTGAAAAAAATGAATAATTCATACCTGAATTGTATTGTATCTTGCAAAGCATTTCAAAAAACAAGTATTTTATTGTTTGTCATTGTACAACAATTAATTAAGGATCGACCAGTATAAATTTTTTTAGATTAGTAGTTATGGAGAACAACCTGTTCGATAGTCAGGAAACTGTCGTAAAGCAAGGAAAAGAGGCGGGTTTTTATGATAAAATTCGCGAAATAAGGGAAAAAGGAGAGATGCTCAAACAAACAGACGAACTTGGCGAAACAATCGGCGCAAATTATGCAAAACAAGAATATGAGACAAAGGAGGAGTCAAAACCTGTAATATTTTCTCATGAAGAGGTACTGGCTGCCTCAACAGCTTATTTTGGCGGTGACACACTTGCTGCCAATGTGTGGATGAATAAATATGCCTTGAAAGACAGCCAGGGCAATTTGTTTGAACTTACGCCGGATGATATGCACCGCCGTCTTGCATCTGAGATTCACCGGATCGAAAAAAGGTATCCCAACCCGCTCAGTGAACAGGAAATTTATGAGTCGCTGAAAGATTTTAAATACATTATTCCGCAGGGAAGTCCTATGGCTGGAATAGGCAATAATTTTCAGGTGTCATCCCTATCCAATTGCTTTGTTATTGGCAACGATGGCCCGGCTGATTCCTATGGTGGCATCATGAAGATAGACCAAGAGCAGGTGCAACTGATGAAACGACGTGGCGGTGTTGGCCACGACCTGTCGCACATTCGCCCACAGGGAAGTCCTGTAAAAAACAGCGCGCTTACTTCTACCGGTGTAGTGCCTTTTATGGAACGCTACTCCAACTCCACCCGCGAGGTGGCACAGGATGGCCGTCGGGGTGCACTCATGCTTAGTATCAGCATCAAGCATCCCGATGCCGAAAAATTCATCGATGCCAAAATGGAATTGGGTAAAGTAACCGGGGCCAACGTAAGCGTCCGCATAACTGATGAATTTATGCGGGCTGTGGTTGAGGAAAAACCTTTTACTCAACAGTATCCAATAAATTCTGATAACCCTTGGTTCACCAGGGAGGCAGACGCCAAACAGTTGTGGGATAAAATTATAAACAATGCCTGGCGTTCGGCCGAGCCGGGTGTGCTCTTTTGGGATACCATCATCAACGAATCCATTCCCGACAGCTATGCCGACTTGGGCTTCAAAACCCTTTCGACAAATCCTTGTGGCGAAATCCCACTATGTGCTTACGATAGCTGTCGCTTGCTGGCCATCAACCTCTACAGCTATGTTGAAAATCCTTTCACACCGGAAGCGAGCTTCAACGGAGAACTTTTTACCAAACATGCTCGTTTGGCCCAACGCATGATGGACGATATTATCGACCTGGAAATTGAAAAGGTTGATGCCATTATTGACAAGATTAACAAGGACCCTGAAACCATTGAGGTAAAAGGCGTTGAGTTGCGCTTGTGGCAGAATATACGCGAAAAGGCGCTGCAAGGCAGACGTACAGGCATTGGTATTACTGCCGAAGGCGATATGCTGGCCGCCCTGGGGACACGGTACGGCTCTGAAGAGGCCATTGGTTTCTCCACAGAGGTGCACAAACTATTGGCACTCGAAGTTTATCGCTCATCCGTTGATCTGGCCGAGGAAAGGGGTGCTTTTGAGGTGTTTGATGCGGAAAGGGAGAAGAACAATCCCTTTATTGGCAGGATAAAAGAAAATGCCCCAAGGCTTTACGAAAAAATGACCAAGGTAGGCCGACGCAATATTGCCATGCTCACCATAGCACCTACAGGAAGTGTAAGTATTTGTACGCAAACCACTTCCGGCATTGAGCCTGTTTTTATGGTAAGCTATAAGCGTCGGCGCAAGGTGAACCCCAACGATCAGAATGCTACTGTGCACTTTACCGATGAGGTAGGGGATACCTGGGAAGAATACAATGTGTTTCATCCAAAATTTGAAGTGTGGCTGCAAGCAAACGGATACAATGTAAAGGATGTAAAAGCTTATGATGATAACCAACTGCAGGAAATCATCAAGAAATCGCCTTATTACAAGGCTACTTCCAACGACATCGACTGGGTGAGCAAGGTGAAGATGCAGGGTGATATCCAGAAATGGGTTGACCATTCAATCAGTGTTACCGTGAATGTGCCAAGCGATATACCTGTGCAAACTATAAGCGATATTTACCGCACAGCATGGGAAAGCGGCTGCAAGGGCATGACCATTTACCGCGATGGTTCGCGTTCGGGAGTGCTCATCAGTGCCGACGAAAAGAAAAGCGAAGCTGCCCAGAATGAGGAATTTAAGGAAACAACAGCTCCTCAGCGGCCAAAAGTTCTGGAAGCTGAAGTGGTGCGCTTTCAGAATAATTATGAAAAATGGGTTGCCGTTGTGGGTAAATTAAACGACAAACCTTATGAAATTTTTACCGGAAAAGCAGATGATTTTTTCCTTCCACCATGGGTAGAAACCGGTTGGGTGTTCCGCGAAAAGAAACCCAATACCAAAGCACGCTACGATTTCCAGTTTGAAGACAAGCAAGGCTATAAGGTTACTATTGAGGGGCTTTCGCGCTCATTTGATATGGAGTACTGGAACTATGCCAAACTGATTTCTGGCATATTGCGTCATGGAATGCCATTGCCCTATGCCATTGATTTGGTACAAAACCTTACCCTGAACGAAGACAGTATCAACACCTGGAAAAATGGTGTGGTACGTGCCCTGAAACGTTTTATTCCGGATGGAACACAAGCCAACGGAAAACTTTGTCCGGAGTGTGGCGACAAGCATAACCTGACTTATCAGGATGGATGCCTTTCCTGCAAAGCCTGTGGCTATTCCAAGTGCGGGTAGCTTCTCATATTTTGTATAAAAAAACCATCGCCAAAAGTTGCGGTGGTTTTTTTTTGCCTGTCCACTAATCAAAATAAAGCATAGAAAACCACTTGAAATAGCACTTAAAACACTATATATCTGTATGTTATAATACGCGTTAAAGTTTGGCACGAGTTTTGGAATCAATCAGCTTAAGAAACGTAACCCTTAAAACCTACTGTTATGAAAAAGTTCAGTTATCTCTTGGTCTTCGTACTCCTGCTAACAGGTGTAAGACCACTCGCAGCTCAAGACTATCCAGAAGAATACCTCGGTTTGCCCGGCGACAACCTGAACCTTTACGCCGTGATGAACCTTTTTCAGGAGTCAGAAACACTTGAAGGTTTTGAAAGAAGCCTGAACGATCCCGAAATCATGGTCAACAACCTCGACCTGAATGGAAACAGCCTGGTTGATTATATCATGGTACTTGACTATAAAGAGGACAACATCCACAGCATTGTATTGCGGGTTGCCCTGAATAAAAATGAATTTCAGGATGTAGCCGTGTTTACAGTTGAGAAATTCCGTGATGGATCAGTGCAGATACAACTTGTCGGCGATGAGGCCCTTTATGGTAAAAACTACATCATTGAACCTATATATGCCGAAACCCCAAACCCGGGCTATACAGGAACGGTCAGTCAGCAAACAACCTCAGCCAAACGCAATGTTACTGTGGTTCAGACCACTTATTACGAAGTAGCAAGCTGGCCTGTAATTGTTTACATCTCAAGGCCTGCCTACAGGGTGTATCGTTCAAGCTGGGGCTGGGGCTACTACCCTTCCTATTGGTCGCCCTGGGCACCAAGCTACTGGCACTATTATTACGGATACCACTACAACTGCTACGACCATTACTATGCCTACTACCGCCCCTGGAGACACCACCGCAGCAGGCATTACCACACCACTTATTATTCAGGCATCCGCACCTATTCGCCTACAGTGTTTGTAAACATCAATAAGGGAAGCTACCGCCAAACTTATAGCAGGCCCGAAAGAAGGAGTGATGGAGAGAAACTATACGCCCAGAGACGTGCAAGTGGTGCAACAACACTGCCCGCAAGAAGCAGGGCTACAACCTCTGAACAGATAAGGCAAAGTGCCAGGCAAACCGCCCCTGTCAGCACAAGGGCTACCAAGCCTGCAAGTGAGGTAAGGTCAGCACCTGTGAAAACAGACAACCCAACAAGGGTGGCACCAAGGCAAAGTACAGAAGTAAAGCGTCAGCGCGCTGAACCGGTTCAGCAGAAAAGCCGGCAGGTAGAAACACAAAGACCTGCAACCCCCAAAAGGGAAACTGCTGTAAGGACTGAAAGGCCTCGTGAAAGAAATACCAAAAGCCGTGAAATAGCAAGGCCCACGCAAGAGAGGACTACTGCACCGGCAAGAAGTGTTGAACGCACAGCCCCTAAAAGGGAACGGACTGCCACAACTGCGACACCTAAAGTTTCTACCAGGGAAAGGTCCAAACCTTCGTCGGTACAAAGTTCGAAACCGCAACGATCGGCAACACCCTCGACCAAGGTTCGCTCTGCCCCCGATAGAAGCAGTAGCAAAGCGGCCCCAAAGAGCAACAGAACAAGCAAGGGCAGCACAGACAGCAAAGAAAGCAGTAACAGGGGCAGAAGGTAAATCTGTTACAGATTATAGAAAAAAGCAGCCGGTTGAAAACGCCGGCTGCTTTTTTAATGTCTGTTTGTGAATCATAGACATCCACACCTGCCATCGTTGAAAAGAGTAATTTTGTGCCATGAAGCAAATCGAAATCATGGCCCCGGCGGGCTCCTACGAATCACTTATGGCTGCAATCCAAGGCGGGGCCGGATCGGTTTATTTTGGTGTGGGCAAGCTCAATATGCGCTCCAAATCATCCCAGAATTTTACGCTTAAAGATTTGCAGCAAATTGCGTCGATTTGCTTTGAAAGCAATGTAAAAAGCTATGTAACAATTAACACAGTGGTGTATGATGAGGAATTGGAAGAAATGCACAAGCTTGTTGATGCCGTTAAAAACAACCAAATTACCGCCATCATTGCATCGGATCAGGCAGTGATCCAATATGCGCGAAAGCATGGCGTGGAAGTGCATATGTCAACCCAAACAAACATCACCAATATTGAAGCTGTAAAATACTATGCCCAATTTGCTGATGTGATGGTAACCGCCCGCGAACTGAATATTGATCAGGTGGCTGCAATTACAAAGGCTATTAGCGAGCAACAGATAAAAGGCCCTTCAGGTGAATTGGTGCGCATTGAAATATTTGTCCATGGTGCGCTCTGCATGGCCGTTTCAGGCAAGTGCTACCTCAGCCTCGATTTGATGAACTCCTCGGCCAACCGGGGTGCCTGTTTGCAACCTTGCCGCAGGGCATACAAGGTGGAAGACAGCGAAAGCCAAATTGAAATGGAGGTGGACAATGAATACATTATGTCGCCTAAAGATTTGAATACCATCGCCTTTTTAGATAAAATTATTGATGCAGGCGTGGAAGTTTTAAAAATTGAAGGCCGTGGCCGGTCGCCTGAATATGTAAAAACTGTAACACAAGTTTACCATGAAGCTGTTGATGCCATACAAAAAGGAATCTTTACGCCAGCGCTTGCAGCAGCATTGAACGAACGACTGAAAAAAGTGTATAACCGGGGCTTCTGGGATGGTTATTACCTGGGCCGAAAGCTGGGCGAATGGACTGAGCAATATGGGTCGCAGGCCACACAGCAAAAAGTATATGTTGGAAAAATCAATAACTTTTTCCAGCAATTGAATGTGGCCGAAATTAAGATGGAAACACAATCCCTCAGCATAGGTGATCAAATCCTGGTGATGGGCCCCACCACCGGTGTTTATGAGGATCGGCTTACCGAAATACGTGTTGACCTGAAACCTGTTGAAGAAACAGTGAAAGGCGAACATTGCTCCATTGCTGTTAAAACCCTGCTGCGAAGGGGCGACAAGGTGTATAAACTTATAGAACGGGTATAGTGCCACATCCTGGTTTTACCCCATCGTTTTGACTCATCCTCAGAAACAGCAGTACTTCAAAGATATGACATTAAAATTGGGTATATTTGTGCTGCAATAATTGGTTCAAATGAGGATAACCGAAAGAAAATATTTTGACACCTATTTTAAGTCAATTGGGCATGAAATCCCTAAATTGATTTCGGATTTTGATTTTTCGGAGAATCGTGGCGGATTCGAATACCTTACCAAAACTTCAGCCATTTATTCATCAAATATTGAAGGGAACAGCATTGATTTGAATTCGTTCATGAATTATGAATTGAATAAAGAAAAATTTAAGGCAGGAAAAGAAATCGAAGAGATTGAGGACTTGATTGAGGCGTATCAGTTTGCACAGGCCAACAGTTTGAATGAAAAGAACTTATTGTATTGTCACAAAATATTTTCGGACACCTTGTTGATAAGGAGTAAAAGAGGAAAATATCGTACTGAAAAGATCGGTGTTTTTGGGAAAGCAGGTTTAGCCTATATGGCAGTAGAGCCTGAATTTGTTGAGAAAGAAATGAAATTATTCTTTCAGGATTTAAGCGGGTTAATTGCATCTGACCTGAATGAAATTGAAGTCTTTTATTTTGCATCCTTGATTCATTTACGGTTTGCACATATACATCCTTTCAGGGATGGAAACGGCAGGGCAGCCAGATTAGCAGAGAAATGGTTTGTTGCAGAGAAATTAGGACGTGATTTTTGGAAAATACCTTCTGAAGAATACTACAAAAACGAGCAAGCGAGATATTATGGGTCAATTCATCTTGGTGTGAATTTTTATGAACTGAATTATGACAAATGCGTTGGGTTTTTAGAAATGCTGCCGAACTGCCTGAAATAAAGTGCGCAAGCAAAACGGATTAGGGATTAAGGCTCAGTTGGTCCACAAAAGAAAAGCAGTAAGCCCGAAGCATTGCTGCCCTTCAAAAAAGTGGCAGGAGGTTGAACGGCCATGCCTTAGGATGTTTGCATCAGGAGTTTTTGTTTTTTAAAAGAACTTGTTTAAAAACTCAGCTTGCAAATGTGCCGCATTTTAACGTACTTTACATGCGTGTTTTGGGGAATACCCCGATACAGTAAACAACAACAAATTTAATTAACCATCACGAATACAGTAACATAACAAAGAAACCATTTGTAGGCAAAGTGGATATGTACGCAATATTGGGTTTATGCACTCGTTAGCGGTTAATAAAAAAATGAAGAACAATCATTATATACTAAAGGCAATTTTTGTTATTTCAATCATATTGATTGGGAAAGCAGGAATAGGAAGTCCACAACTTCCCGACTATATAATTTATAAAGGTGATACCATACCTATTTACAATCTGATTCTTGAACAATATTTTGAAAACACAAAAATTGGAGAAACTGAAAGTTTAATTGGTTTAAAGTTCAGAGACGGAGCCTCACTAAACTGTTGGAGAGGATATCAAGCAATATATCAAATAAAAAATGACAGTCTATTTCTTAGTAATGTAATATCATGTGGGGGATTGTCTTACAATAAACCAATTGATCAAAACGCTTCAATTAGACGTCTTAGAGATATATTTAAAGAGAAAGTCGTAAATGACAGGGTTCATCTTGATTGGTACTCAGGCAATATCAGCTTACCAAACGGAAAACTATTAAGATGGGATGGGGTATTTTATAAGAGTTTCATTAGTGAAGTATTAATTCGAATTAAAAGTGGGGTCTCGAAAGAGACTTTGACAATTGAAAATTATATTGATGATCCAAATCGATTAGATCGTTATGATTATTATACTCCTCTTTTCAAAATTTACAAAGAGATCAAAAGAAAACTCAAATGGAAAAACTTACCTGATGATGGTCGATTCTGGTGGGAAGATTTTGTGATAACAATTGGGAAAGATGGAAAAATAAATAAAGTTATCAATCTAGATGAGGAAGCCGAACCAGAATATGCCAAAGCAATTAAAGATGCTCTTTCAGATTTATCTTGGGATATAATAAAAGTTTCTGGAGAACCAATTGAAGAAAACTTTAGACTTAGTTTAGAATTTGATTTTCTGTTTAGAAGAATTAGTGATATGCACATTGATTTTGCTAAAAAAGAACAAAGGCAAATACAAAGAGCTAGAAAAAGAAAGAATAACAACCGCTAATAAAAAATATAGTGCATTAGGCAGATAGAGCTAAAATTGAAGATGATAGCAATTAAGAAACTTAGTAGTAAATTGAAAATTTGGTGCGTTGAAATGCCAAACGCATCATATTCAAACCGTTGCCTTCATTGCAAAAGAGACAT
Source organism: Bacteroidales bacterium (assembly GCA_018400955.1). Classification (GTDB taxonomy): domain Bacteria; phylum Bacteroidota; class Bacteroidia; order Bacteroidales; family F082; genus CALAZZ01. Next base: position 27,611 of record JAGYLH010000026.1, on the reverse strand, counting down.
TCTGCAAACTATTAAGCTGATTCAATATGATTTTTTATCTTTATCGGAGCAAAAATAAGATACATGACTAAAGAGCATTCAATTAAATTATTTGAATCAAAAAAGATTAGGGTTCATTGGGATGATGAACAAGAAAAATGGCACTTCTCAATAATTGATATTATTGAGACATTGACAGATAGTAGTAACCCTCGTAGATACTGGAGTGACTTAAAACGCAAGCTGATAAAGGAAGGATTTAATCAGTTGTACGAAATTATCGTACAACTGAAATTAGAATCAGCAGACGGTAAAAAATTAGGTAACAGTGTGATTAGTCCATTAAATGCGAAAGGTTTGAAGAAAAAAGATGATATTGAACTTGATGAATAAGCAATGAAATGGCGACGTGCGGTATAGCCAATAAGGGTTTCAGGGGTATGCGGAGGTTTGCAGCCCGCTTCAACTTTCCGTATAGCTCGACAGAAAATCTGGCGCAATCGGCAACTTTTCATAACGCCAAACGTTCAAACTAAAGTATAAACAGAGAACTTTATGACCTATCAAAACCTGCATACCCACACCCACTATTCCGACGGCAAATTGCCCCCCGTTGACTATGTGCACGAAGCCATCAGGCAGGGGATACAGATACTTGGTTTTTCGGATCATTCCCCTTTGCCGTTTGACAATCCTTTTTCCATCAAAATGGAGGCCTATCAAGATTATTGCCGCGAAATCAGGGCCTTGAAAAAACAATTTGAAAACGAAATTGAGATTTACCTTGCGCTGGAAATTGATTTTATCCCGCTAATGTCTGAAGACTTCAAAAGCCTGAAAGAGGCCGGAAGCCTTGATTATGTTATCGGGTCGGTACACCTGGTAGGACAGGGGCGCGAGGACAAGCTCTGGTTCACCGATGGCCCGTATATTGACACCTATGACGAGGGCTTGCGAAAATTTTATGGAAGTGATATCCACAAAGGCGTTAGGGCCTTTTACGAACAAACCAACCGAATGATCGAAAGCCAGGAAATGGATGTGGTAGGTCATTTTGATAAAATAAAAATGCACAACCACGACCGCTATTTTACGGAAGGTGAAGCATGGTACAAAAAACTGGTGATGGAAACCCTTGGCCTGATACGCGACAAGGGCCTGATTGCCGAAATCAATACGCGCGGAATCTATAAAAAATGCTGCGACAGCCTTTTCCCTTCACCCTGGATTATAAAAGAAATGAAAAAAATGAATATTCCCATCATCATCAGCTCCGATGCCCACCAGCCTGTTGAATTGCAAATGCTTTTTGCGGAAGCATTTGAAGCAGCCCGCCAGGCCGGTTATACCGAAACGATGGTGTTTGGAAAAAATGGCTGGCATGCTTCGAGTCTCTGATTTTTTTTTGACTCTACAATTGTCATTCCATGGCTTTTTACCTGCAATTCTTAATGGATAAAGCACTGTTTAGACGCATGAAATCATTCCATAGTTTGGTGTATTTATCCATAATAAATCCTAAATTAGCAGCTTCAAAAATTTCTAGATGACGAAGCAAACTAAAAAAACTGTTTTTGTGCTCGATGGTGGAGGCACAGGCTTTAAATACTCTGCCGTAAGGGACTACAAAGAACTTATGAAACCCTTTACAGTTCCGGCATCCGGAAACAGTTTGGAGGAAATCCTTAACAAACTTATTGCCGGTTTTGAAAAAGTGAATGAGATGTGCAAATGTCCGCCTGATGCCATCAGTTTTTGCTTTCCGGGTCCTGCTGATTACGAAAATGGTATCATCGGTGATTTGGAAAACCTGCCTCATTTCAGGGGAGGTGTTGCCCTGAAGGCCATGCTGGAAGAAATTTTTCATGTGCCGGTTTTCATCAATAACGACGGGGATTTATTTACTTATGGTGAAGCCATCAGTGGATTTTTACCCTATGTGAACAATCAACTTGAAAAGAACAACAACCCTAAACGCTACCGAAACTTATTGGGTGTGACTATGGGAACGGGTTTTGGCGGGGGTATTGTCATCAATGGAAAGTTGCTCTTGGGCGACAATTCTGCTTCGGGCGAAATCAACCGCATGCGCAATTTAATACATCCTGAAAGCAGTGTGGAGGACAGCGTTTCAATCCGCGCCATCAAGCGTGTTTATGCCAGGGAAGCTGACATCAATAGCGAAAACTGCCCCGAGCCACACATTATTTACAAAATTGCTTTGGGCGAAAGCCAGGGCAACCAGGATGCTGCCATCAAAGCATGGGACGAACTGGCACGTGCAGCGGCCGATGCCATTGCCAATGCCACCACACTGGTTGATGGCCTGGTAGTGATTGGCGGCGGGCTTTCGGGTGCCTATCCGCTTTTTTTGGACAAGTTGGTAAAATATATGAACCAGTCCTTTATGGATAAGCAGGGCAAACTGGTTGATCGCATGGAAATAAAAGCTTATAACCTTGAGAATGAAGAATCTCTTAAAGCATTTTTGCAAAAAACAGGCGGGTTGATCAAGGTGCCTTTTAGTGAGACCAAAGTGTGGTACGATCCGGGCAAAAAAACCGGTGTGGGAATTAGTCAAATGGGTACTTCTTCGGCTGTGGCCATCGGGGCTTATGCCTACGCGGTGCAGCAACTTCAGGCAATAGCCAAGTGATAGAAATCACACCATTGTGGCCTTGAGAAAAGGCTGAAAAAACTTCCAAATACAATAGTTATTGGAATGATTTTGTCAATTGCAAAGAAGTCCGGCTAAAGCCCGTCTTCCCCGGAAACTTTATACATATCAATATCCATGTACTCGTTCACTTCCCAGGCATCAGTCTTGTTGTCGTAAACCAGTTTTTTTACAGATGCTTGTATGCGGATCTGGCCATCGCGGTTAAAAATATTTCCGGTAAAAGTTTGGGAGTTGGTTCCCAGGCTAATGTAATAGGTATTGTCATAATTGCCGGTGAGGTTTACTGCAAAACGATCAACCAGGCCGGTCAAAACACGAATGCCGTTATCTGACCGCTTACTTATTTGCAGATAAGCCGTCAGGTTCTGCTCAGTTTCTTCATCATCAACATGCGAATAAGAGGCATAGCCTTCGTAATGCCCCACAATATCATCAATGCTGCAAGTGGTGCACCAGGGCCATTCTTCTTTGTCCTTTTTGCACGACAGGCTGATGGCCACTAAAACCAAGATAAAAGCCAGTTTTTTCATTTTACAAAAATCGTATTTTTAAGCTTACAACGAAAAAAGCAACTCAATTCGTGCCCAATGGTAGGGGTCAGCTCCGGTGAAATAGAAATTGTCGGGTCTGAAATACTCCCACAGCACATGTCCTGAAACCTGCCTGGAGATGGCAAATCCCATTTTTGCAGTAAGCAGATGCCCCCTGTCTTTACCGTTTCCACTCAGGAAATCTGTTTTAACTGTTTGCTGCATGGCAAAAAGTCTGATGTAGTGTAGCTGAAAGATGAATGACTGCCCAAGGTCGAATTTGCCCTGAATATTGGGCGCCAGCATATTCGACCAGTAGGCAACCCGCCCCTGGTTTTCCCTGAGGCTGGTATAGATATAGGATTCACTCCATTTGGGCCAACGCCCGAAAACAGGTTCCCAGCCTTCGTGGCTGTCGGTTGACAATTTGTTGCCACTCAACAAAAATGCACCAGCCTGGATTTCGATAGGGATGATTTTTTTCTGTTGCTTGGGAAAATAGCTCAGGTAGCTATAACCGCCGTAGGCACTGCGTTTTTTGGCACCCATCAATCCCGACTGATAGGCTGCTTCCAGGGTAAAAGAAAGCTGATTTGAGAATTTTTGTTTAAACCTGCCCCCATAGGTTTTGATGTCAGATTGAGGCACTAAGCGCGTGCCATCTTCTTCAATTGTTTTCCAGATAAAATAGACGTCCCAGTTGGTTGCATCCACATTTCCTGTATAATAAACAGCCATTGCCTTTTCGGACTGTTCAATCAATTGGAATGAATCCTCCCCCTGAAAAACCGGATCGATATCTTTCCCGTTAAAAACCGGAAGCAGGTTTTCCTCTTTGGGCTGATATGCTATGAATGAGCTTACTTTGTGCTTATCTGATAGAATCAAATCGTAGCGAATGGCATTGAAATAGACAGAACGCGACCCATCAACCGGGTAGCCATCAAACACAACAAACCCTTCGCCAAGGAAAATATTTTGCCGCCCCACGGTTAGTTTGCCACGCAAGTATTTTTCGGATTGGTAGCTGAAATACAATTGATCGAAAAACACCTCATTCCAATGAAACGAAGAATTGGCGGGTGTAAAATACTTGCGAAATTCATGGGTGAGTTTGACTTCAAAGGCAAAAGCCTGATTGGGTTTCCATTGCAATCCCGCCGAAGTGCGGTGTCTGGTAAAGTGCTGGTTTGTACCACCATTTTTATTTAGGTCAATCGCATTGTCCCACCCAACCATACGAAAGCGCTCACTAAAGGTAAAACGCAGGGGAGGGGACTGTCCAAACAAACCACTGCTCCATAAAAGGGATAATAAAAGGCAAAATAAAATAATATGAATCAGCCGTTTAACCATAGTATTGGAATTGAAATATTATTTTCTAAACCACTTCAGTTCCACAAAACTTACCAAAGGATTAATCACCAACGAAGCCATCATGCCGATGGTGCCGGCCTGTGGCGAAGGCATTCCAGTTGCATAAAGCGTAATGCACAGGAACAAGCCAATAAGCCCCGAAGAGAGGCCCCCTGTGCGGGTCACTTTTTTATTGAACAAGCCCCATACAAATGGCCCGAGGAAAAAGGAACCAATCGCCCCCCAACTTACACCGAGTATGGCCACTATCGAATCAAAATTCATATAGGCCAGCATTACTGAAAGGAAAACGAAAAAAGCACTCATAAAGCGCATCAGGGCCGTGAGCGATTTATCGGAAGTGTTTTTGTTGATAAAACCGGCATAAAAATCCTTTGCAAATGAGGAGCTGGAAATCAATACCAAGGCAGCCAAAGTGGACATGGAGGCCGAAAGAATAAGCAATAGGATAACAACCGCCAGTGCTTCGGGGATCACGTTGGTCAGCAGTTCGGGCATTAAACGGTCGGCAATAGGCTGGCCATTGAGAAAGACTTCGGGAGAAGCTTCGGGTGTGATGAAGATGCGCGTGGTAGAACCTATAAAGTGAGCAACGCCTCAATCAGTATGGCAAAAGGTGGAGGCAATCATACCGGAAGTCCCTCACCGACCTGCGGTCGCGGATGGCATAAAACTTCTGCACCAGTTGCGGCATGGCAAAAGGTGCTATGCTGGTAAGAAATATTAACGAGGAGCCATGGTAGAAACCGGGAGGTAAATTGCCGTCAGCTTGGGCTGAATGGCATGCAAGGAGGGCTGTAATATTGGCCAGGCCGCCACCACTCTCAGGGTGCTGAAGTATAGAATGATTACCCCGAGGGTCATAATTATTCCAAATATAAGATCAATACAGGTCATCGATTTGCCCAGCCATAGAACCAGGTAAATGGCTGTTAACAAGCCCAAGAGGAACATAAACATAATCAATTCAAAAGTAGTGGTGAAAAGAATGGAAAGCCCCCATGAAAACGGCTGCCGAATAAGGCACCATAAATACAAAATAACGATGGCTGACAGCGAAGCAAGAGCGGGGCTATTGTAACGTTTTCAAAGAACTCGCTTAGGGTGCTCACCTTGTATTCAACCGACATCTTCTTGATGCGCCATCCAAAAATTGCCGCAATACTTACAACAAAGGCATTGAAAAGGCTACCCACAAACCTGAATAGCCAAAGGTTCCATCAATCTGACCGGCAAAACCGATAAACAACACAGCCGAAAAATAAGCTGTTCCATAAGAAAACGCGGTCATCCGGCCTTCATATTGCCACCTCCGAGAAAGAAATCATTGAAAGATTTGGTCTTGCGCAACGAAATCAACCCGACTACAATGATCATCAGGGCATACAATGCAACTACAATAATCTTAATAGCGCATGAAAATGGTTTTGGTTTGTGAATTCTTTAACAAGCGACAAATGTAAAAAGGTTTATTTGGTATTTTGTATCTTCACAAATAAACACTTTTACTTATGCTTTCATCCATTCAACATGAACAGAACCACAACTCGGATTTATTTTATATATCAGAGAGAGAAATGCGAACGCAAGGCCTATCTGGCCTATGCAGAACAACCCGAGAAGGTATTGCAACTCACCCACACCTATGTGGCTGACGAAGCGCGCGCGGGCAAGGATTAGCAAGCCGTCTGGTGACACATGTTATGGAATATGTGCTTGCAAATAACCTCAAAGTGGTTCCGTTTGCCCCTACTCATCCAAATGGCTCGAACAAGGCGGAGTATAAAGACCTGGTTGTTGAAGTGTAGAATCAACTAAATGCTGCGCCGGCGCACTATAGGCGGCGTAGTTAGCCATTGCTGATATTCAGGCTGTCAATAAGTTTTATCTTATACTGAATCGTATCAAAATCGGAAGGGGGGTTATTTACAAACAACTCATACTCGATGATCCCTTCCAATGGCTTTTGCTGTCCGTCGGGCAGCAATGGCGGAATGCAGGTGTTGAATCATGTGTTTTGTGTCAAAGGTCTGGGTTTTGATCATTAAAAGTGACAAGGGGCACTTCAACAAAGCTTCAAATTACTCAAAATGCTGACTGATTAAATTGTAATGAAAATCACCCTCCTTGTTGGTGGAAAGGGAAAAGTGTATCTCCGTCAGCCAGGCCCAATATCCCCATCCCCATCTTGGTACGAAATCATGAGTATGCCGGTATTGATGGCTCCTGTTTGCTGATCAATCAACGGCCTAAGTCGTGAAACCCAATCTGAGTTCAAAGGGGCACTCTTCAGCTTGCGGCACGAATGGCTGAACAACAAGACCATCACGAGCAAAATAGGAAACGCTTTTGCATTCGATTTCATAACAGTTAGTTTTGAAGCGTAAAATTACATTATTGTGTTAATCAGGCCGGATACGGCCAGCAGAAGCATTTACAGCAGGCAATATTTTCAATCAGAGATGATCAAGTTTTCAGAATCCGTTGCATGGGCTGTGTTTCAAATATCAACTTCAGTACAACCCTGTTTATGCCAGCTATTGCAAGCATTTGGGCATAAATGGAAACTCAGCGAAAAATCGTTACACCAGATTCCTTTTTTACCCATCAATTTTTCCGCACCCATTCCATACTTTGTGCCAACAAACCGGCCAAAATGGTTTCAGCTCAGGAACCACCGGCAGCACAAACAGCAAACATCATCTTGCTGACCCTGAAATATATATTGGAGGCTTCCACGCACCTTTGAAACCGTTTTACGGCAATCAGGGTGCTTATTGCCTGCTTGCACTATTACCGTCCTATCTTTTGAAGCGCATGATTCTTCTCTGGTTTTTATGATGGATTATCTGATAAAAAGGACAGCAAACACCCCATAAGCGGATTTTACCTCCACCGACGAGCTGGCCACCACCTGGAGCAGCTCAAAAATGCCGGACAGCCGACAATTCTGCTTGGCGTTACCTTTGCCCTGCTCGATTTGGCCGAAAATATTCCTGTACATTTTCCTGAACTCACCATTATCGAAACAGGAGGTATGAAGGTCGCCGCCGCGAAATGGTGCGTGAGGAAGTGCACAGCTTCAAAAAAGTTTGGTGTGAGCGAAATTCATTCAGGGTACGGTATGACCGAAATGCTTTCTGGAAACTTATTCCAAAGGGAAGGCGTTTTGAAACCCCTCCCCTGGATGCGCATCCTTATCCGCGACACCAGCGACCCTTTAAGTTTGGTGGACAATGGGTAAAACCGGCGGCATCAATGCTCAATTGATCTAGCCCAAATCATGTATAGTTGCGCTTTTATTTGCCACCCAAGACCTGGGCAAGCGGTATGCTGACGGACGTTTTGAGGTGTTGGTAGATTTTGACCACAGTGATGTTCCGTGGTTGTAATTTGATGGTGGCGTGGTAGTTGATTCAGTGCCTGCTGAGCCGTATATTTCATTAATTCTTTCAAGCAAATTCACTCATCAAACAAACCAGGTATTTCCCCCGGTGAGTTCACAGCAGTGTATTTTTCAGCCAATGAGGGCCCGTTGTGGCGTGCTGAATTTATTTCCGGCGAAACGGTATAGCAATCCATCAACTCAGCCGGAAAGGGTTCCAGCAGTTTCATTAAGCCTGTCGGCTTTTCTTCGCCCAGCCAGGTAGCTTCATCCTCTGGTCTTAAGATAACGGGCATGCGGTGGTGCAGCTGCTCCATCAGGCTGTTGGCCTGTGTGGTGATGATCGAAAAGGAATGCAACACATTGTTGGCACTGTCGTACCAGCTTTCCCAAATGCCTGCCATAGCAAAAAGGGCTTCGTTTTTCAAAAAGAAACGATAGGGGATTTTGGCTTTGCCCTGCTTTTTCCATTCATAAAAACCGTTGGCAGGAATCAGGCACCTTTGTGTTTCAAATGCCTTTTTGAAGGCAGGTTTTTCGGCGATTGTCTCCGCCCTGCTGTTGATCATTTTTGTGGCCATTTTGGTGTCTTTGGCCCAGGAAGGTACCAGTCCCCAATGGAAAAAGTGCAGTTTTTCCGGTTCAAAATTGACAATAGCAGGCAGTCGCTGTGTTGGGGCACAGTTATAGCTGGGTTTATACATTTCGTCGAAAACCTCTGTATTGAAGCGTTCCGAAATTTCCTTGCCTTTAACTGAAAGTTGAAACCTGCCGCACATGGGGCAAAGTTAGTGAATAGTCGGCGTTTAAATATGCATATTACTTGTATAAATTGAAAGATGCCCAGTCCAAACATGTAAAATTACTTTATCTTTGGCTTTGTGAAATCAAAGCAAGAACACATAACATTCTGGATCGATCAGGCGAATGATGATTGGGCGGCAGTAAATACTCTTTTTATCGGCAAAAAGTATTTACAAGCCCTTTTCTTTGCGCACCTCGTAATTGAGAAATTCTGCAAAGCTTACTGGATAAAGCACAATGCTGAAAATTTCCCACCCAGGACACATAACTTACTCTACATACTTTCAAATACACCTATCGAACTTTCAGATGATCAGAATGAGTTTTTGCTTAGTCTAAACAGATTTCAGTTAGAGGGTAGGTATCCTGATTATTTCACCAGTATGCATCAACTGTGTGACAGGGCTTTTACTTCATCAATGCTTGAAACAACTAATAATTTCAGATTATGGTTACTCGTGAAACTGCAATAGAAATAGCAAGTTCTTTTGTTGAAGAATGTCGTCAAAACGGACTGACATTCCATAAAGTGTTGTTGTTTGGATCGGCTGCTAATAATACAATGCATCAATGGTCGGATATTGATTTGCTGCTTATTTCGGACCAATTTGGCAGCAATGTGTTTGAAAACCTGAAGCTTTATGTGAAAATCAATAGTAAATACCCGATTATTGAAACCCATCCTTACCCTACAACCCATTTTTACGAAGGAGATGAATTTATTGAAAAAATATGCCGCGAAAGTATAGAGATATCCTAATGGCCCGATAGATTTTATTGCTCTAAAAGAATTTTGAATTCCTGATCTGTATAGGGTTTTGCATAACAGAGCAAAAGAAGTGGATGTTTTTAGCACACTTAGCCCAATAATTCTTCTAAAATCATCTCATGGTCAAACGCCAATATAGGCAATGCATTTAGCGAAAACCAGGCAACTTCTGCTGCGTCGTCATTGGCTTTCGCAATTTGGTTGGAATGTTGTAAAGTGCCAGTAAAAACAACCGTTACAGTGCGATGCCTTGGATCGCGATTTGGATGGCCGTAGGCACGAAACTGCTCAAGGACAACACCTTTGATGGCTGTTTCTTCCAGCAACTCGCGATGGGCAGCCGGTTCCAGGTCTTCATCAATATCAACAAAGCCCCCGGGAAAAGCCCAAGATCCCTCAAATGGCGGATGCTTACGTTTAATGAGCAGCACTTCCCTGTCATGGTTCTTGTGCCTGAATAGTACAATATCAACAGTTAATGCCGGACGCGGATAAGCATAGGTATAGGCCATGCTGACAAATTATGCAAGTCGTTTTATTGCTTATCTGAATTGGATTTGGTATCCATCAAATCAGGATTTGGCCGGGTCCAATTGTTGAAATTTTCGCTCAACCACTTCGCCTACAATACGATAATGTGAAGCGCCGCTGTTATTATTGGACACCACAGTTACCGTACGGCTCACTTTATGGGCCCGCGATGCCAACCTGAAGGATATATTGATGGTGCCTTCTTCGCCCGGCAAAACGGGGGTGCGGGGCCAATCAACAATTCGGGTGCCACAACAACCCCTTACCTGGCTCAAAACCAGTGGTTGGTCGCCATCATTGGTAAACTTAATTTCCATGTTGGTTTGTTTCAACTCATCAACATACAGGGTACCAAATCTTCACGCTCTTTTCAAAAGCGAATACAGCACCTTGTTGTTTTTTTGTTGTGCCATCAACAGGCTGTTTGTGCCAAACAGAAACAGCATGGCAAATGATGTGATATAAAGTAGTTTTTTCATATTGGCTTCTTGTATTAGACTACAAAGCTATAAAATACTGATAAAACGAATGTTAAAAATGTGTTAAAGTCCCTAAGAAGGGCATGCTGGTTTACGATACACAATACAATCGGTTGAATAAATGGTTGGTTAGGGTGTTTAATACTCTTTTATACATCCTGCGTACAAACCGCTACTAACTTAAAAGGCAGTGGTAATTTCGCGAAACACCTGCATCACGAAGCAGTATTAATCGTTGACTCTGACCTTTCTTGAACCCACCACATCAATGCCTTTGGCTTGGAGGCGGGCTTCAAGCTTCCAGCGGATATCCGTGCGGCTGCGGCTTGCAATATTGGCTACAGTCAAAAGGGTGTTGGCTACGCCCTGAAGTATTTGCTCCTTGTCGCTTCCTTTGGGTATGGCTAAGGTAAAATTATAGGTTTGCCTGAAACCTGAACGGTAATCGCGCCCTTGTTCGATTACCTCTTCCTTGCGGAATACCTCGCGTGTATGGCTTTCTGTTTTGCCATCACGGGTGGTTCTGGTGTGCTGTGTGCCAATAAGACTTACAAGCAGCCGCTTGCTTTGGATGGGTTTTTTCACATGCAGTTCAAAACTGCCTTTTACCTCATCGCCGGGGCTGAAGGCAGTTACGGGCAATTGAACTTTGATAGTGCCGCGCAAAAAGCGAAGCAGAAAGAAAATGCCGATACCAATAACTGCGGCAGCAGCAACTGAAATAATGATGATAAGGGTGTTTGAATCTTCCATTTATTATAGTTTAAGTTTTTTCATTCTTTAACCAATCGTACTGTCAGGCCGCCGGTGGGTTTCTCTTTGACCCTGTTGATAACAGGAAAGCCATGGTAAAGGAAGCGGAACCAAACCCTTTCGGTTTCGTCCATGCTGCTTGTCCACCAAAAGCCCATGCGACCGGCCTGACTGAAATCGCCTTTTGGCCCGCACATACCACCCGGCAGGGCAGCAAAGCCGGATTCGTTGGTTGCGCCCCGGTTGGGATTATCCCATCCTGTTTTGCTTTTCAGCTTGCCGCCTACATTGTTAGATTCACCCCGGCCGGTGGATAAATGGATTTCCTCTTCGGGAACTCCCAAAAATCGCTCTAATTGTTGCCAATCCTCATCTGTGGCGACCCTCCACGCTTCGGGGGCCAGGCCGCGTGGGTCGCTCACGGCATACCAGTTGTAATATTTGCCGTAGGTATTTCCGTTTTGGCTGTTGTATTCATAATAACACCAGGCCGGTTCACCATTGGCCTCGGCGGCTTGCCATTCTTCCGCTGTTTTGGCCTCAGTGATGGCATCCCCATTGCGGAAATGACCAATATCAAGGTTTTTTGCCGACCACAGCTGCTCACCGATCTTTACTTCGGAAATGTTTGTTTGTGCCAGAACCGTTACTCCTAGAATGAGAGTAGCCAGCATGGCGAAGATTGTTTTTGTACCCATATTTTTTCGCTTTCGATTATTGGTTTGGACTGAAACGCACGGTCATTCGATCACCATAGAAATTGGTAAGACTTTTTGAGGCTTCTTCACCCCGTTTGAGTTTTTCCAGGATATCATCATCAAGCCGCTCCCATTTGAATCCAAATGCCAAACCACCATCAGCAGCTTGTGCGCCTGACATTAATTGAAAACCTTCAGGAGACATGAAATCAATGGAGAAATCTACGTGTAATTCGGGAAAATCCCAGGTACGATGAATATAAAAATGATTTACGGCATCTATGCCCGGCCGAATCCGGGTAAAACCATCCATATTTATGCGAATGGCTTCAGGGGTAGCGCTTTCCACATCGCTGTAATACGTTTCGATACCGTAGCCCGGAATATTTATTTTGTATGGTGGCATAATTCGGTGTGAAACAAATTCGGGGTCTGGGTCAATTTCGATGATTAGCGGACCGTCGTCCGATTCACCGCTCAGGCCTTCAATATCGTCGTCGTCAAATCCGGTTTCGCCGGTTTCAAAATAGTCCGATTCGTAAATGGGTATGTCATCTTCGTTGTCCATAAAGGCAATACGCACATTGCGCCACACTACTTCGTAGCTGCCACCTTTGGCGCCCCTGCATGTAACATAAACATCATAAGTAACTGCAAAGCGGATATCGGCTTCATAAGTGTCATTTGGACCTTCGTCCTTTATTGGGCAGTTGCACACCTCAACGCGGGTGAAATTTTGCTCACGCCCCTCAACATATACCTTGTAAACACCCGATTCCACCTCTTCGAACTCGTACATGCCACCGGGCAGCGATTCCACTTCTTTTTTTTCGGGACCGGGACTAAACATGGGCTCCAACACCACAATGGCCTTGCCTTGAATGGGGTTTCCTGTTTCGTCGCGGATAAAGCCCTGTACCCTGTTTCCTGTGCTGAAGTAACTCACAAAATCGGGTGCTGTTATACTTGAAGCCTTCAGGCGTGTCAAAGGAACGACTGTACCATCTTTAAGCTCTTTAAAATCGGCCCAGCTCACCTGTTCAGTGGTTTTGACTATGCCCTCAAACTCCTCAAAACGTTCCGGATCGGTAAAATCCTGTACGCAGTCCCTGAACTTTATTTTTGGGAGGTAGTGGCCGGGATTGAATTGGTTTGAAATGGTGATTTCGCTCACTGATGTCCGCTCAAAACGGTCATCCCCTTTACGTGAGTTGGTGTTGTCGTTTCCGGGGCCAACACGCACATACGCCACGTGAGGGTCAATGCTTTTCCATGTTCGGTGGTCCCAGGTTGCTATGCCCCCATCTTTAGTGTAATATTTAAGGGTGGAAAGGATGGCTCCGTCATCAGGCTTCCCTACAATAGCAATGCTGTGTGTATGGATAATCAACTGCTTGAAAACACCGTTAACCGAGATTCTTTCTGAGTATTCGTTTGCCACAACTTCAAACTCACGCGGGTCAGGTGCAAGTGTTCGCCCTGTGAGGCCTGCCGAGGAGATGAAAAAACCGTTTCTGTTCCAAAAAATCAGCCTTTCATCCATATCGAAGCGCTCAAATTGCTGGCTGCTTATAAATTCATTCATAATTGCCCTTAAGCCTTCCTCCGGAAGTTGTTCATACACTGTGGCTGTGGCACCCTCTTTGAGCACAACACGCATGCTGGTGCGCACACCATAAGGGTCACATCCTGGCTTACTTTCCAGCTCGGATTTCAGTTGGTTTACGGTTTCCCGGAACTTGGTCAAAATGACTGCGTCAACAATTTCCTGGGCAACCAAAGCCGGCCTGGATGCCAATAATAGCAATAGCAAGAATGAGATAGCAGCTTTACCACCAATAAAACTTTGTTTTTTCATTTTTATCTTGTTGGTTAACAACCATTTGTAATATAATTGTTTTGCTTACGGAATATAGTAGGTGAAAGTGATAACATCATGCTCATTGTACATTTCATCCATGCTTTCGATATCGGAGAAGGGGTAGTTGAGGATGATGCCATTGGGGAAGCGCAGGAAATCGCCTTCATCCTCGTAGGTGTTGACCAACTGCAGCAATGATTGTTTCAGTTGATCGCTCATAATCAGTTTCGCCCGCACCTGGTAGCTGAAGCCGGCATCATAGTCCTTGCCTTCTGTTGCTTCCAGCAATGCCCCTTTGAGGCGGTAGTCTGCCGGTATGCGCGATGGCCATCCGGCAGATTCGGCTGCCATTTGCAAGAAACCGGTTTCAAGTGCGACGCCTTCAAGGGTAGCTTTGTCTTTGATTTTGTTGCTGACAAGCGTGAGCACCGAATAGGTTTCGGGCAGGTCAACGATCAGCATGGCAAGCTGGGCCATCAGGCCAAACTCGGCATTTTTACCTTCCAGTTTGTAAGGGCTTGCCGTCCATCCGGGTGAATAATGCCTGGCTTCTATTTTGATCAAAAACATATCATTACCTTTTATAAAGGCTGCCTGAAATATGCCTTCGTCCTCCTCATTTTCGATTTGCGGCCTGCCACTGAAACCGGGAACGCTAACTCCGCTTACTTTTTCCTTGAATTGCTCGAATGTGATCAATGATTTGCGATCAAAGTCCTGTGCCTTTGCACTGCTGCTCACTATTAATCCTGCAATAATTGCGATTACATAAATGGTTGTTTTCTTCATTTTTTTTGTTTTAAACTGACTGTTGAATTATTATTGATTATCCGTTTAGCTTATAGAATTAAAAACCCAGTGCATCTATAATGTGTAGCATTTCTTCCTTTGTTTTTTCAGGAAAGGTGTCAATTTGCAGTATTATATTTTCCCTGGGCATTTCAATGGTTAAATTGGATGCCTGAGACTGCGTACCCATTTCTTCGTCATAATTAAGATAGTTGTAGTAAATAAACCTTTGTCCATTGTGGTATAAAAGCTCCCTGCCTTCGCCAAAAGTCCAGTCGGGAATGGATGTGTAATGTGACAACACTGTAATTTGAAAGCAAATCCCGTTATCTTCATTATCGCTATAAATGCCACAGCAGCTTGAATACAAATCGTTGAGGGCATATTCTGAGATTGGTTCGTAATTCAATTCACGGCATATGATTGTGCATGATTCAATGAATTGCGCATAAGAAATGCTAACAGGAAGCGGCTCATAATAATTCTCTTCTTCATTTTGGGGCATCATCTCGCTTCTCAGGGTTTCGGTTGCATCTTCAATAATGATATTGTTTGGCAACAGAAAGATTTCAGGCCCAACTACCGCGTTTTTTTCAAACATGAAAGCGATTAAAAAATCACCCCCGGAAGCTTCGCCAACGTGCAAAGGTATCCCCTTGTATGATGACGTAATGATACCTGCGGTTTCGGTTGTTTGACAGGTGTACCCCAATACGGTTTCGCTGCTTCGTACATTGGTAAAATGCAGATTCGCGTAATATTCCTGAACCTGCGCTGCTACACAGGCCTCCACTTTGTTGCCTAGGCGGGTTAGCATGTTAATGGTGTAAAAATAACTGCCATCGGCAAGGTTTATGGCGTTGATCCTTCCTTTTGTTATGAACTCTTCGCGGTATTTTTGGCCATAGTCATCCCACCAGAATTTTATCGTACTTCCCGGTTCATTATAATAATTATGGTATTCCACATAACCTGATTGCACTTCATAATTTCTGAAATATTCATACACAGGCTGGGCACATAGCTGTTGCGGTGCATGAACCAGCAAAACCAATATAAAGCAGTAAATCAACCGTCGATTCATTTCTTATCAAGCTCCTTGAATTTTTCTTCCAGCAGTTCCAGCCTTTCGGCAAAGGTGTGCAGCACCATGCCAACAGCCTGACCGTGGTCTTCGTTCAGTTGACCTTCAAAATACTGGCCCTGCTCCATAATTTCGGCTTGTTTTACAGTGAACTCCGCAAAGCTCATGGCAGCAGTGCCCATGATGGCCATCAGCCGCATTTGGGTTGCCATGCCCAAATCATCGAAGTTTTCATCAGCGTAGGGTTTCATTTTTTCAACCATTTCTTCCACGGTTACCGTAAACTCATTGATGGTTTTTTCTGATTCTTTTATAAATTCAACCACTTCTGGGTTATCTTTCAATTCGGATGGGATTTCGATTTCCACTGGTGGCAGGCTGCCCGTTTTTTTTCCTGACTGACCACAAGCAGCCAGCAGGGCTGCCATCATGATGACGGCAGCGATTTTACATTTACTTATCATAAGTAGCTTTGGTTTTTAGATTTTTACAAACTCAACCCTGCGGTTTTGGGCCTTGCCTTCAGGTGTATTGTTGGGGGCCATGGGGTTGCTTTGTCCATGACCGGCCGAGCGCAGACGCTCTTTGGCAATGCCCATTTCAACCATTTTTTCCATCACTGCTTTTGCCCGTGCTTCCGAAAGGCTTTGATTTAATTCGGCAGAACCATCGCTGTCGGTATGTCCCTCAACGCTGAAATTGAGTTCGGCGTGTTGTTTCATCAGTTGCACAATTTCATTGATCACACCCATGCTCTCGGGTCTGATGCTGGCCTTGTTCACATCGAAGCGTATGCCATTGGTAACGATTTTACCATCAGTTAAAAACTTGTCGTATAAAGGCACGGCACCTTTGGCAATGCGCACGTTTTTGATAAACGACTGACGGTTGCTTGAAGCGTTGTCGCCCCTTAAGGTTACACCGGATGGGTTATCAGTAATATTGGGAATGTTTAGCACGCGCGCGTCATCCAGATATACCTTTAGTGCCCTTTTGTTGAAGGAAATGGAAATCCTTCGCCATTTGGCGTTGTCATCAATATGTGTGCGCTTAACTCCCGGATATTCGCCTTCCGATTTATCATAGTTTACCTTATTGATGTAAATGCGGAGGTCGCTCAAAATTCGTTTTTGGTTCTTCATGTCGAAGAAGTTAACAACGTATGTTTGGTTGTGCACCCCGGCTTCAAAATAGGCATCAAACTCTACGGTAAAGGCTTCGGGCAGATAGTCCTGCTGGTTTTCTTTTATTAAAGGCACAATGCCTTGTCTGCTTGTAGCCTTTCGGAAAAAGATTACATTATCGTCGCCAAAACTGGCATTTTCGATAGTCCCGGCTACAAGATCCCATTTACTGGGGAACTCGCCATTGCGCTCACCATCAAGGTTGTCTTCAAAAATGATGATGTCGCCGGGGACAAAGTCGAACGAATCCCATGAAAGCTGGGGTTGGGCAGGCATGATGCTTTCCATTTGCGACTGGATATCAGGCATGGCTGTTTCGTTTGCTGTGCCGGCGGGTTGTTGTGGTGTGGCATCTTGTTTAGGTTTCTCCTTGCCGTCAATGCTGTCTTCTACTTCATCAAGGGATTTATCAACGGCTTTGTCGATGCGTTTTTCAATGCGTTGCTCTACTTTTTTTTCTGTTTTTTTCTTGGCGCGTTGCAGAATGCGGTCAGGATTGATTTGTGCAGATAGTAAACACGGAAGTGCTATGCAGCAAATAAGAGCAATCCAGCGGATTGGTTTGATTTTATTCATCTTTGCTTTTAATTTGGTTAGAATTGCAAATTGAGTAATTTACAGATTATAAAGGCTGTAAAAAAGCGACAATTAGATAAGATTGCGTGCCATGATATGGTTTAGGCGGAGGTACTCCATCGGTTTTTGGGTTGAGAATTTTGCAAAATCACGATCAAAATGGGATTGGTCGTAATAATAGCCATCCAGCCTGGGATCGCGCCAACTAAATCCAGGGTTTTCGAAATAGCATTGCAGCACAAATTTGTGCCTCAAAACCTGCAGGAATAATTTTGGGGAGATGCCAATATGTGTTTTGAAATAGCGCTGAAGGTTGCGCAGCTTGTACCTGCTGTCGAGCAATGTATTGAGCGATACAAGGCCATTGGCTTCCAGCATGCGGTCAACCAGGCTATCGTAAACATTGTGTGGTTTGGGCTGCGATTTTGAGGCTTGCCGCACCAAAAAATGTGTCAAAAATTCAATTCTCGATGCATGGTTTTCGGCTTGTTTTAAATTCTCAATCAATTGGTTTACATCTTGTTCAGGAAAGAAATGATCAGCAGGTATGGCACTATCCGTTAAGCTGCTTAGATGAAAACCAAAGAGATTGTAAAGACCATATGGTTTAAAATCAATGCCCAACAAGCGAGTACCACTAACAGGTTTTAGCAACAGGTGTTTTGTCATTTGGCCACAAACTATTGAGTTGACTTTGAGGTGATCGCGGTTGTAGAAATGGCTTTCATTACCAAAATGAAATTGTATCACCGGAAAACCAAGTGGTGGCACCTTCATCACATCTGCTTCCATTGGGGCATCGAATTCGAGTATGGTGTAGTTGTCAATAAATTGTGCGAGAAGGGGGTGCTCGCAGGCGAAAACATATTTGTTCATCAGCGTAAAAATTAATTTCAGACTCTTCATTCTGCAGACCGCTTAGGAACCCATCATCAGCGGATTCCGGCGGGGTAATCCTTATAAGATGAAGAAAGCTGGTAAATAGAAGCGTGCCCGGCTTAAAGTATTGATTGTATTTAAGTTAACTAAAAAAATGCCTGTGAATTTCGATTAAAGCATGTATTTACGTGCAAATGCCGGGTAAAGTTAGGAAATTTGCCCAAATGGGGTAGAAAAATTTAGACTGTGAAAATGCTATTTGAACTGCCTGATAGATGCTGGCAATAAGCTGAAATGTTTGATTTTCATAAAGGCCTTAATCAAATGATTATTTTTTATAAAATATTCATTTAGAGCGGAATATGTTCAGCCCCTTTGTGTGCCTGCCCAACTATTTCATAAAAAAAGACCGGTTCAATGCAAGCCGGTTTGTTATTGTGGCTTTTTTTTGGTGTCGCATTTTCCCCTAAAAGTTAAAAGGTTCTAACTTTAGCCTCTTAAATGGAGATAAAAAAGCATGAGGTACTCAGTGATATTATTAGCGGTTTTTGCACAATTCTTTTGCCGTGAAAAGAATCAAGAGATTCCTATAGCAAAAGAGCCTGCATATGATACCATTATCCCCTAGAGTTTTTTTCCTGTTTATCAGGTTCGTGGTGGAAACATAAAATAAATGACACTGAAATTATTACTTCCTCAGTAAGCAATGAATACCAGCTTAATTTTTATAGAATTTCTGATAATTCAAGCTTAGCACCATTATTATACTCTGATACAGTGTATGTTCCTCTGCTTGATGCACAGCCAATCTACGGTTACGAAAAGTCGAATGGAAAAGGCCACCCTTTGGGGATTATTACATTAACCCATTGGCATTTATCAGAAACAGTTTGGTCGAAATTTGAACGTAATTGGGAGGATAAAAGATATGGTGATTTCACCGAGAAAGTAGAGTCAAGCAGAAGCTGTTGCTTGGAGCAGACTCGGTGCTGATTCTTGAAGGTCATTGGGTGTATGGTGAAACCTGAAGAATAAATGTTTTCAAAAGTATATCAAAGGGATAGGTTTAGTAAAAGAGTTCATTGTGGACACTACAACAAGTGATACACTTTATAAAAAAGAATTAATTGACTATTTTGTCAATGATTAGGCATTGCCAGCATCTAATTATGCAATTTATCCTGGGCAGCGATGATGTCCGTTTATATTTCAACAAGGAAACTTAGGCAAGTTTTTGTGCCCTCTTGTTTTTAAAGTTACACCTGCTTAATTCACAAAATCTCTCGCCAAGCCGCAAAGAATAAGCATTTTCACCTGAAAATCATGGGAATATTTTTTATATTGATTTTAAGCTTGTTTAATATCTATTTTATTTCTGTTCAACGCTTTGCGCCTTTGCGTCTTCGCGAGATGAATTTTTCAGGTACAGTTAATCACTTTGCATGAGAAAAATGTTTTATATCTTTAACCCGTAAAAAGATACTATACTATGAAGATGAGCGATGGTTACAAAGTGGAAATAGTCGCGATATTTTGTATACACGCTCGTTGGCAACAAGTGTAAAAAGACAGACGAACAGACAGATACGATAGTGATAAATTGAAAATAGAAAGGATTTAGCTTTTTGACAGGACAGTTCAAATTTGGTGGAAATTTATTTAGTTTTTTTCTTCCCTGCGCAAAGAAAGAAACCCCACCCACATTGCACACAACTTGTCCCGAACTAGCTTCGGGATTGCCGAAGCCCCACAGCTTGTCCCGACTCTTCGGGAAGCCTACGCTACAACCGCTTTGCCAAAGAGTGCACTTGCCATCACACACATTGCTAAAATGAAGCTTTAATTGTATTTTTGAAACGCATGAAACGTAGACTAATAAATATTAAAAACTGGAAGTTAGCTGTACTATTCTCAGCCATATTCTCGCTATTTGGTATTATTACCAATACTACTCCTCAAGCAGACATTGATATTTTTTTGATTTTGCCGACTTGGTTCTTACCATTTAGTTTCCTTTTAGTTGCGTGGTACCTGAATTCAATAATAACAAATCAGCTATTTTTCAATGATAAGAAATGGAATCTGACAAGTAAAATCCTGATTGTTTTTCTTTCAAATGGCTTTTTGTTAATTCTTTTTACTTTCGCAGGTATATTTATTTCCAAAACTTTCAATCTCGAAAGAGAATACAATTACATTTATCTGATAGTCAGGGGGAGTGTAAGTATCGCAATAATATATCTTGTTCAATACACGTTGAACCTGAACGCAAGAAATCAGTCTGTTCTGTTGCAAAATCAAATGCTTAAAACTGAAAATATTCGTGCACAATTTGAGATTCTCAGACAGCAAATCAGTCCCCATTTTTTATTTAATTCTCTTTCCTCACTGCGTTCAATGATACGTTCGTCTGATAAAAATGCAGAGAATTTTGTGATAAAATTATCCGATATCTATCGATTGTTATTGGCTAACAAAGAAATACATACCATTACCTTGAAAGAAGAACTCGAATTTATTGAAGATTATTCGTTTCTGCTATATGCCAGATTTGAGAATATGATACGCATAGAGATTGAAATTCCTCAAGATTTATTAAATTTCAAAATCCCAACTTTTACCTTGCAGTTGCTTTTGGAGAATTGTGTAAAGCATAATATTGTGTCGAAAGAAAAACCCCTGCATATAAAAATCTATGATTCAGGAGTTAAAAGTATCTCTGTTGAAAATAATTTGCAGCAAAGAATAAAGGCAGGGAAAGAATCCGGGATTGGTTTGCAAAACCTGATTAAAAGGTACGATTTATTGGGTGTTTCTGATGGTGTTCAGATATTTTCTGATGAATCTGTCTATCGTGTAAAAATTAAACTGCTTGACGCATGAAGATTTTAATTATTGAAGATGAGCCTCATAATGCACAAATACTGAGTGAAATTATTGTTCAGTTGAAACCGGATTCAATTATTCCTGGAATTCTTGAAAGCATTGAGCAAGCAGTAAAATATCTTTCTAATCAAAACAATAAACCCGATTTAATTTTTGCCGATATTCAATTGGCCGATGGCCTTAGTTTTGAAATATTCACAAAAATCAAGATAAAGTGCCCTGTCATTTTTTGCACTGCATACGATCAGTATACGTTACAGGCTTTCAAAACCAATGGCATAGAATACATTTTAAAACCGGTAAAAGAAGAAGATATTGAAGCAGCATTTATAAAATACGAGACATTAAAAGAATCGTTAAAGCCAGATAATGAAATTGTTAATCTTTTAAAACAAACATTTAGCCAAAAGGAAAGCTATAAAACATCAATCCTTGTGCAATATAAAGAAAGTTTTATACCTATTGCTGTTAACAAGATTGCCTTTTTCGTAGTTGAAAACGAAATCCTTTATATTCAAACAATGGATAATCAGCGATATCCTGTTTTTAAAACGATGGCTGAAATTGAGTCCTCTATTGACCCTTCCTTGTTTTTTAGAATTAACCGGCAAGTTTTACTTAATAAAAATGCCATTAAAGAGGTTCAACCTTACTTTAATCGAAAAGTTATCATAAAAACGGATGTAAGAATTAAAGAACAACTAATTGTGAGCCGATTAAAAGTAACCGAGTTTATGAATTGGATTGAACAATCCTGAACCTGTTCAATTCACCCTTCAATTTGTTCAATTCCCCAGGTTTTTCATTATTAACCACATTTTCTGTATTCATCTTTGTGGTGTAAATTAAAATACAAAGATGATGAAACACTTAGTACTATTATTGTTGACACTTGGTTCTCTGAATAATATTCAAGCTCAGGAACCATCCGACAAAATCGTAGATTCGTTAACCAAAATGATAATACAATGAAAACAAGTGCATTTAAATTAAAAACACTTCTTATTGGAGTTATTTTTCTTGTCTTTGCAGAAAATAGCTCTGCTCAGAATTTTACCGAAGTGATAGGTACGCCCTTTGCAGGCGTTATTTACAGCTCAATGGCATTTGCCGATATAGATGGCGACAACGATCAGGATGTGCTCATCACGGGCTTAAACCTGGATTCCGGCGCGCCTGGCAATCGTATAGCGAAACTTTACACCAATGATGGGGCAGGTAATTTTACCGAAGTGATGAACACGCCTTTTGACGGCGTTCAAGAAGGTTCGATTGCCTTTGCCGATGTGGATGGCGACAACGACCAGGATGTGCTCATCACGGGCTGGAGTGATTCGGGTTACATATCGAAACTATACATCAACGACGGGTCGGGCAACTTTACCGAAGCTATGGGAACTCCTTTCGACCAAGTCAATCAAAGCTCAATAGCCTTTGCCGATGTGGATGGCGATAACGATCTGGATTTACTCATTACAGGTGAGAACAGCTTGTATGTGCCGATTGCAAAGCTATACACGAACGATGGATCGGGAAATTTTACCGAGGTAATTAATATTCCTTTTCATGGCGTTCAAGAAGGTTCGATTGCCTTTGCCGATGTGGATGGAGACAACGACCAGGATGTGCTCATCACAGGCTGGAGTGATTCGAGTTACATATCGAAACTCTACACTAATGATGGGACTGGTAATTTTACTGAAATGACAGGTACACCTTTTGTCGGTATTGCTGCAAGTTCAGTTGCTTTTGCAGATATTGATGGCGACAACGATCAAGATGTACTCATGACGGGGACAACCCTTGATGATCCTATCACGAAACTTTACACCAATGACGGGTCGGGCAATTTTACCGAAGTCATGGGCACCCCCTTTGTAGGAGTTGCATTTAGCTCGATTGCCTTTGCCGATGTGGATAACGACAACGACCTAGATTTGCTCATTACGGGTACTTCGTTATTCAATATGTATTCAACGCTATATATCAATGATGGGTCTGGAAATTTTGCGGAAATGGCCGACACCCCTTTTGATCCAGTTAATAATGGTTCAATTGCCTTTGTTGATGTGGATGGCGACAACTATCAGGATCTGCTCATCACAGGGCAAAACCTTTCTTTGAATCTTATCTCGAAATTATACACCAACGACGGGGCAATTTCTTCAGCAGATGATTTATTGACAAATGCCAGCGTGAATATTACTGCATTCCCAAACCCCACAATGTCAGACCATTTGCATGTGCGTTTCCATTCAACGGAGAGTAGCAGGATCAATGTTCGGGTGTATGACCTGAATGGGCGCTTAGTGCTTCAGCAACAAGCATTTGTCGGAACTGGAAAGCAAACCCTGGTGGTTGACATTGCAACCTTGCCTCAAGGCAGTTACTTCGTCCAATTGTATGACAACAGAAAAGCAGGTGTTGCCAAGTTTCTTGTTCAATAAAAAGAGTGGAGAGAGGTCATCATACATAGTTCATAATCGCAAAGCGCTTAAATACCTCCATAACCTGTCATAACATTGGCATTAAAATTCTGTCCCCGGGCAGAGGTTATTTGATTGATTCAACTCAGAATAAGAGCATTTCACCCTTGTTTTTTGTCGCTTCACTTTGACTTTTAAGTATGAAAATCACACCTCGCCTATCTTTGCATAATAAATCTAAATTTTACATTATGAAGACATTAAATAATCAAATTATCGTTCTTGCCGTCTTTACGCTTCTTGCCTTGAGTTGTTCAAAAGATGATAATCCTCCTGTTACAGACAATAACAATATGCAAACTCCTTTTCAAGAGTTGTATGATCAGGGAGTAGATAGATATCTTGGTAGCTTTACGCCTACATCATCTACTTCCACTGGAGTAGTTACAGAATACTTTTTTGATATTCCGAATGGACCTATATGCTTTACTGGTAATGATTTCTCAATGTTTACCAGAGATGGTAGTACCAATAACCTGCTGATCTTTTTGCAAGGAGGTGGATTTTGCAGCCCCAATTCTTGCGAAGCTGTTGAAACAGGCATTCCATTTATTCCTTTTGGAATTTTAAATCCCAATGATATTGAAAACCCAGTGCATAACTACAACACGGGCTATATTCCCTATTGTGATGGCAGCGCAATGATTGGTGATCAGGAAGTTGATAGTGATGGGGATGGAGTAATTGATAGATATTTTAGAGGTATTCAAAACTTATCTGCTTCTCTGGATGTAATTGTGAAAAAATATCCTTCACCAGGGAAAATTGTATTAGCAGGAAACAGCGCGGGCGGTTTTGCAGTTCATCATGCCTTGCCCTTAGTAAGAAAACTCTATCCAGGAATTAAAATTTATGTCATAAATGATTCTGGTGTTGGGATCATTAATCCCGGAGGATGGAAAATGAATCTTGATTATTGGAACGGATGGGCTTTTTATCCTACAAGCTGTAATTCTTGCATTGGAGAAGACGGTAATTTGACTGGTTATCATCAATATCAGCTTGCACAAGATACAAATATTGAAATGGCATATATAAGTTCCAAACAAGATGAAACATTCGCTCTTATTACTAATGGGGGAGGTCCAGCCTTTGAAACACAACTTCTTGAAGCGTCAAACGAGCTTAATAATGCCAATCCAGAACGTTTTAATAGTCTAATCGCCAATGGTAATGAACATACCTTTATTATCAGCAATTACAACTATCAGGTTGCACAAACAACCGTTAAGCAATGGATAAGCAGTATGTTGTTAGACAATGGTACTTGGGAGTCAAAAGCAGATTAGAGTATAAAAAAATCATTATCAAAATAAATTTAGAACATGAAAAAGCTTTTATACATTTTATTTATCGTCTCAATCCCGTTGTTTTCAATGGCCCAACAATCAATCAATTATTCCATTATCGTTGATGCTGTGCAGCGTGAATTCATTCTCTATGTTCCTGCTTCCTATAATGGAACTGCAAGTGTACCTCTTGTATTTAGTTTTCATGGCTTGGGAGGCAATGCTCAGGTGCAAATGGAAGACCATGATTTTCGTCCCGTGGCTGATACAGCAGGATTTATTGTAGCGCATCCTTTAGGTGAACCTGTTATCGGCCCTGTTCGTGGTTGGAACTTTGGCAATCCCTCCCTACCAGATGATGTGATGTTTACTTCTGAAATGATAGATACCATCGCTACAGATTTTAACATCAACCTTGATCGGGTTTACGCCTGTGGAATGTCTTATGGTGGTTTCTTCAGTGTTTTTTTGGCAGGACAGCTTAGCGATAGAATTGCAACAATAGCTTCTGTTGCAGGTACGATTTTAAATAATGTTCCGGACAGTATGATTTCGCCTAACAGACCCATCGCATTTTTGGAGATACATGGAACGCATGATAACAATGTTCCCTACAACGGCAATCAAGCTTCAAAATCCGTTCAATATGTTCTTGACTTGTTCGTTGATCACAACAATTGTGATACAATCCCATCAATCACACCCTTACCAGATATCAATCCCAATGATGGCAGTACAGTTGAGCATTATATTTATGCAAATGGAGATGATGGAACAACGGTTGAGCACTTAAAGGTTAATGGTGGTGGCCATACATGGCCAGATGAGAATACCAATGCTCAAGGGGTAAACAGGGACATTAATGGCTGTGTAGAAATTTGGAAATTTTTCTCAAAGTTTGATATTAACGGATATATCGGAACTCCTGTGAGCATAGGATCAATAAATGGTTTTTCGAAAATATCAGTTTATCCCAACCCTGCTCACGAATACATTACCATTGAAATTAAAAACCACAGGAAAGATTTAAGGATTTACAATTACTTAGGTCAAGAATTTAATCTCCCTACAAGCTTTTTTGATGAAACAATTCAGATTGATATAAGAAGTATCCCTCCTGGAATTTACGTTATTTCTTCAGCCCATGATGGCGAAATGTTCAAATCAACCTTCATTAAGCAATAAAAATGAAACATCAATTCCTGAAAAGCAAAATCTTGTTATTTGCGATTTTTACTTTAGCTACTACTTATCAATTGAAAGCACAAGGTAGTCCTCTCGTTTCAGCCTTCTTTGGTCTTGATAATGCGATGCCATTTCAAGCAAATTTATTATGCCCGGGAGCATTAGGGATGGATGGAATGCCTGTAAATTTCAAATATCCAATAGATGCTTCTACCTTGTCAGCATCTGATTTTGAAGTTGTTGATAGCCTTGGAAATATACACATACCTATGTGTGCTGTTTTAGCACCAGCTAATGAAGACGGAGAAAATCGAACAGTTCTATTGATAGGTGAATTTGGGAATGCTGCCACAAGTCCACCTGTTGAGGTACGAGTGGTAGGTGATTTATTTACAATTAGCAGCTTGCCAGGGGAGTCTGCTTGTTCTGAAGTTTTAAACCTGAATGGAATCTCTACCACCAATGTTGTTCCTCTTGCTGCAGGGCCAAGTTTGTTTTTTGCCCAAAGCATTGAGGGTAATCTGGACGAATGTAGCTCAGGAATCCAAACGATACAAGTAGCTTGGGATGGAGGCATTACACCCCACATAATCGGTGATACAGAATCTGACTTGTTCCAATATTATATCGGTTATTCTGATAGTTCAGGAGTTCTTATTCCACATATGCCCATTTCAATTGCAGACATAAATGATAATGACAACTTTCACCAATTGTGCTTTTCAACAAGTGATTCAATTGTTAAAATCTCAATGATGGCTAACACAGTCGAAGACCCAAACCAAGATCCAAATTTATTCAGTGAAATAGATGTTAGTTACTGCACATCTTTGACAAGTATTGAAGAGAATCTTTTCGAAGAGGGGTATAAAATTTACCCGAATCCGTTTTCAGATGAAATTTTTGTTGAGAATCTGCTTGGTGATGAGTACTTCATCATTTATGACTTTTTAGGACGAAATATTATAGAAGGTAAATGTTTTGAAACTATAAAAATACCAGAAACAAAATCAGGGATATACTATTTGACCATCCTAAACAATACTAATCAAACAACTTATAAGTTGATTAAAAGATAACTGCTCACAATAGCACTTAAGCGCAAGTGGAGGTTCAGTGCTTCTATGAAAGTGAAGTGCTAAATTTAAGTTCTGTACTTTTATTGAAGTTCAGTGCTAGAAATCCCCACCTGCGGGTAGCTGCAAATCTTTAGGCACAATGAGCAATGAACAATCTTGATCCTAATTATAAATTTTCATTTACTTATTCGGATTTGAGTAAACTATTACTGATGTTTCGCACAAGCTGTATACAATCATGCTTCAAATTAACACGTTGTATATTAAGTGTTTAGTGTTGATGTAATTCGGATTTTTCGGTTGAGTAACTGTTTTAGCCCCCCAATCC